>NZ_WWHX01000042.1 GCF_009862125.1 Streptomyces sp. SID5910 | reverse complement strand
TCGGGCAGGGATGGTCGTCGGAGCGACGGTACCGGGGAGTGACGATGTGGCTGAACGTGTCGAGCGAAGCACTGCCCGCCGAGGAACGCTTCCCCTTCTGGGCCGACTTGCTCTGCCGTGAACTGGCCCCTCTCACCCTGAGCAGCGCGAAGGCCGACGCCGACTTCCCCGCGAGCGTGGGCCTGCTCGATCTCGGGACGGCGCGGCTGGCCGCGTTCGACAGCCCCCCGGCGCGCCTGAAGCGCACCGGGGCCGACATACGGAGGGCGGATCCGGACACGTACCAGCTGACCTTCGTCCGTGGCGCCCCCCTGTGGGTGAGCCAGCGCCGTCAGGACTCGGGGCTGGTGTGCGGCGACATGGTGCTGTGGGACAGCTGGCACCCGTTCGAGGGCGCGGTGCCCGACCACGGCCGTCACACACAGGCACACATCCTCCAACTGCCCCGCGAGCGAGTCCCGCTCCCGCTCCACAAGCTCGACCGGCTCCTCGCCCGGCCCCTGTCGGCCCGCACCGGTCTGGGAGCGATCCTCGCCCGGTTCGTGACGACACTGGACACCTACGGCCCCGACTGCGAACCGGGCGCGCTCGGCCGGCTGGGGGAGACGGTGCTCGACCTCGCGGGCGCCTGCCTCGCGGAGCACATCGGAGCGTACGGCGACCTCCCGGCCGAGTCCCGCCGGCAGGCTCTGCTGGCCCGCGTGACCACCTTCATCGAGCACAACCTCGGTGACCCGGACCTGAGTCCGGCGGCCATAGCGGCCCACCACCACATCTCCGTGCGTACCCTGCACACCCTCTTCCGGGACGAAGGAGAGACCGTCGCGGCCTCGATACGCCGGCGCCGGCTGGAACGCTGCCACGCCGACCTCACCGATCCCCGGCTGCGACGCCGTTCCATCGGCGCGATCGCGGCACGATGGGGGTTCCTGCGCCCGGCAGACTTCAGCAGGGCCTTCCGTGCGAGATACGGCGTGCCGCCGAGAGAGCTGCGGCAGACGGCACTGCGTGGTGCGCCGGATACGCGACGGGCTGCGCTGAACGACAAGTAACCGCACACGCAAGGCCAATTCACGGCCGCCCCTGAACGCCACGATGTACGGGACGGGGGGGAAGGCAGGGCTCGGCCTCGCGGGCGGAGCCCTGCCTCGTCTTATCTCCCGTCGTCATGGCCGATCACTCACGGCACACCGGTCAGGCACCGCCGGCCACACGGCCGGGGACTGTCGTGGTGTGCCCGAGCAGGGGAGACGGACGCCTATGAACGTCAGAGCAACCAGGGCCAGAGGGACGGTGGCAGCACTGTCCGGGCTTGCCATCGCCTTCGGAGGAGTAGCAGCGTCGGCTCCTACGGCCGCGGCCGCGCCCGCCGCCGCGAGTCCCGCGCCGGGGACCTATCAGGTGGGTGTCTACCCGGCCCCGTTGTGCGCCGCCTACGGCCAGTACTACCAGGCCTACTTCGCGACGCAGGGCCGCAGGGCGTACCCCCGGTGCATCTACGTGGGAGGCGAGTTCCCCTTGCTCCAGTACGTCCTGCTGGTGACTCTCGTCAACTGATCAGGTGCTCTTCGTGCGGGCGTAGTGGCGCTGTGCCTTCGCCCGGTTGCCGCAGCCAGCCATCGAGCACCAGCGGCGGGTGCCGTTCTTGGACACGTCGTAGAAGTGCAGGATGCACTCGGGGTTGCCGCAGGCCCGGATCCGCTCGGGCCGCTCGCCGAGCAGCCGCAGATAGTCCCGGGCCGCCTGCCAGGCGGGCAGCCAGGAGGGGGCGTCGACCTCGGTGAAGGTGGCCGGTCCGTCGGCGGTCAGGCGATGACCCGTCCGGCCGTGGGCGAGGACGGAGTTGAGGGCCTCGACGGCGCCAGGACCGGGTTGCCGCGGGCTCGCGATCGCCTCGTCGAGGGCGGCGCGGGCCCGGAGCAGCCGCTGGAGGGTTTCCTCCTCCACCGGGACCGGTGCGCTGTCGAGGGCCTGGCGCACCAGCGGGCTGCCGAGCCAGATCGCCAGCCCGTCGAGCGAGTCGAGCAGGTCGTGGCGGCCCGAGGCGTCGATCCAGCGGGTGTTGAGCAGGTCGATGCCGAGGGGTTCGTCGGTCAGCGGGCGAGGGTCGGCGTCCGGGGTCGGCGGCACGGTGCGGGGTCCTTCCTTCGCGGTGGTGGCGGGGAGCACGCAGCCACCATAACCGGTCATCCACTGATCACCGGTTGACGCCTCACGAATCTAACCCCTAAAGTTGCTTTCACCAGTTACGAGATCGTCTCGTGACGATGAGTGAAGGCATGTGATGGACCATGGCTGAGGCGAAGACCCTGCAAACCGGCCACGTGGGGCTGAACGTCACCGACGTCGACCGCTCGCTCGCCTTCTACCGAGCCGTCTTCGGCTTCGAAGTGATGGCCGAGGGCAAGGAGGACGACCGTCGCTGGGCGTTCCTCGGCCGCGACAACCGGATGTTCGTGGCGCTGTGGCAGCAGAGCGCCGGCTCGTTCCCCACCGACCGGCCGGGCCTGCACCACCTGTCGTTCCAGGTGGAGACCATCGACGAGGTCAAGGCCACCGAAGAGGTGCTGCGCCGCCTGGGAGCCGAGTTCAGCTACGACGGCGTCGTGCCGCACGGTGAGAACGGCACCTCCGGCGGCATCTTCTTCGCCGACCCCGACGGCATCCGCCTGGAGATCTACGCCCCCACCGGCGCCGACCCGGCCGACGCCCCCACCCCGGGTGCGCCCACCTGCGGTTTCTTCTAGGGAGCCCGTCGGCCCGCCCTGGCGCCCCCGGTTCCGGAAGGGCGGGGCGCCCGGGCGGGCCGACACCCGAAGCACCCCTCGGACACCACAAGTCCAGCGCCCCGAAAGGACATCCCGTGGCCACCTATCACAGCGGTGAGATCGCCGTGCAGGAGCGCGCCGGTCTCGCCAGGGAGGCGGGGTACGCGCTCGGCGGCATCGGTGCGACGGTCCCGCCCGTCGCGCGGGAGTTCCTCGCCGAGCAGCCGCTGATCGTGCTGGGCGGGTCCGACCGCGCCGGCCGAATCTGGGCCACCCAGCTGACGGGGCCTCCCGGGTTCATCCGGGTGCCCGACCCCCGCACCGTCACGATCGACGCCCTGCCCCTGCCGGAGGACCCGCTGGCCGACATCCTGGCCACCGGGTCTCGCCCCCGGATCGGAATGATCGCCATCGAGCCCGCCACCCGGCGCCGGATGCGCGTCAACGGCCGGGCCCACCGAGAGGGCGACGCGTTGCACGTCGACCTCGACCAGGTCATCGCCAACTGCCCCAAGTACCTCCAGAAGAGGCACTACGTCGAGACCCGGCCGGGCGACGACACAACCGTGGCCCGCACGGCCGTCGAGGGCACCGAACTCACCCCGGCCCAGCAGCGGACCGTGCGCGCGGCGGACACGTTCTTCGTCGCCACCGCATCCGACCAGGGCGACGCGGACGCGTCGCACCGCGGCGGAAACCCCGGCTTCGTCCAGGTGCTCTCACCCACCCTGCTCCGCTGGCCCGACTACACCGGCAACGCCATGTTCCTGACCCTGGGCAACCTGCTGCTCAACGCGTCGGCGGGACTCCTCGTCCCGGACTGGGAGACGGGCACCACCCTCCATCTGTCCGGCACCGCGCACACCGTGTGGGACCCCGAGGAGATCGCCAGGGTGCCCGGCGCACAGCGCTTGGTCGAGTTCACCGTCGAGGCCGTACGGGAGATCACCGGCGCCTCGCCGCTGCGGTGGAGCAGCCCCGCCTACTCGCGCTTCAACCCCCCGGCCGGCTGACCCCCGGCCGCACCACACCCACGACCCCTACGGAGCGACCATGCGGATCACCGTGGACATGAACCTCTGCGAGAGCCACGGACAGTGCGTTTTCGCGGCGCCGGAGATCTTCTCCTTCGACGATGACGACCACCTCGTGTACGAGTCCGCCCCCGGCGACGCGCTGCTCGACCGGGCGGAGAAGGCTGCGGCCGTCTGCCCGGTCCGCGCCATCACCGTCTCCCGGGCCGCCGCATGAGAGCCGAGGACCACCGGCGACTGGTGATCGTGGGCGCCTCGCTCGCCGGACTGCGAGCGGCGCGGACCCTGCGCGAACGGGGTTTCACCGGCGACCTGACCATCGTGGGCGGCGAACCGCGTCTGCCCTATGACCGGCCGCCGCTGTCCAAGCAGGTACTGACCTCCCCGCACCCGCCGGCCGGGGTCGAACTGCCCCTGCCCGAGGGGCTCGACGCCCGCTGGCGGCTCGGCCGGGCGGCGGTACGCCTGGATGCCGAGGCGCGGACCCTCACCCTGGCCGACGGCGCGCTGCTCCGGTACGACGGACTGCTCATCGCCACCGGATCGGCCGCCCGCGGCTGGCCGGCCGCCCGACCCGCGCCGCCGGCCGGCGTGGTCACCCTGCGCACCTGGGACGACGCGCTCGCCCTGCGGGACGGGCTGGTGCCCGGACGGCGGCTGGTCGTCGTCGGCGCCGGCTTCCTGGGCGGCGAGATCGCCGCCGCCGCCCGGGAACGCGGGCTCGACGTGACGCTCGTCGAAGCCGCGGCCCAGCCCCTCGCACGCGCCATCGGCACCACCGGGGGCGCCTACATCGCCGCGCTCCACCGCGCGGCGGGCATCGACCTGCGTACCGGGACCACCGTCGAGGGCTTCCTCGCCGGGGCCGACGGCTGGATCACCGGCGTCCGCCTCTCCGACGGCTCGACGGCCGCGGCCGACCTGGCGGTGCTGGCGCTGGGCGGGGTGCCGTCGGCCGGCTGGCTGGTCGGCTCCGGCCTCGCCCACGACGGGGGCGTCCACTGCGATCCGTGTCTGCGTGCCCTGCGCGCCGACGGTTCGGTCGTGCCCGGTGTGGTCGCGGCCGGTGACGTGGCCCGCGTACCGCAGCCGCTCGCCGACGGCGAGCGGCTGACGCTCGGCCACTGGACCAACGCCGTGGAGCAAGGCGCGGCAGCCGCCGCCACGCTCCTCGCCGCGCAGGACCCCGCCCCGACACTTGAACCGTTCGCGGCCGTTCCGTCCTTCTGGTCCGATCTGCACGGCACCCGGATCCGCTCGGTCGGCCTTCCCGCCGCCGCCGACGAAGCACGCGTCGTGGAGCACGACCTGACGGCACGCCGGCTGGAGATCAGCTACCACCGGGCGGGCCGGCTGGTCGGAGCGCTGACCATCGGGCGGACTGGACGACTGGCCTCGTACCGCTCGGCGTTGGAGCAGCGCCTGACCCCGACGGCCGCGACGGGACACGGATCCGGTGCACCCGAGACACGGCCCCGCGCGACACTGATGCCGTCGTCGTCACCGGCCGGTGCAGTCGGCGGGTGACGTGCCCGGTGCCGTCAGGGGGAGGCCGAGCTGGGCGCGTTCGGTGAGCCAGCGGGTCGGGCGGTAGCGCGGGTCGCCGGTCGTGGCGTGGAGGTTGCGCTGGAGTTCCAGCAGCCGCGCGGCGCCGATCCGGTCGCCCCAGGTCAGGGGCCCCACGGGGTAGCCGAGGCCGGTCCGCACGGCCAGGTCGATGTCCGTGGGGGAGGCGAGCGAGCGCTCCGCCATCGAGGAGGCCACCGACACCACGGAGGCCAGGAGTCGCTGAGCCACCGAGCCCGCCGTGTCCCGGACCACCGACACGGCGTACGGCTCCCCACTGTTCGCCGCGCGGGCCAGCACCGCCCGCGCGTCCCGTGCGGCGGACGGATCCGCCGCGGGTGTCACCGAGAGCACCCGGCGCCGGCCCGCCGCGGGCAGCGGGTCCGTCCCGAAGGTGCGTGCGGCGGGCAGGCCCAGCGCAGCCACGGCGGACGCCACCGTGGTGCCCCAGGCCGGGACCAGCACCACCGCGTCACCGGACGGCTCGGTGCCCGTCTCCACGGTCGCTCCGGCGGCGACCAGCGCCTCCCGCAGCGCGGCCGCGGACGGAGGACCCGTCTCCGCCACGAACACCGGCCGGTCCGCGTCGCCCGTCACCGGCGGTTCGGCGACGACGGCGGGGGCGTCGGGGTCGTAGGCGTACCAGCCCCGGCCCGTCTTCCGGCCGTGCAGTCCCGCGGTCACCCGGTTCGGGGTGAGGTAGGAGGGGCGCAGCCGGTCCTCGTGGCGGAAGCCCTCCCAGATCGAGTCGATCACGGCGGCCGTGACGTCGAGTCCCGTGAGGTCCATCAGCTCGAACGGGCCCATCCGCAGCCCCAGCACGTCCCGGGCGATCCGGTCGATGTCCGCCGGTTCCGCGAGGGACTCCTCCAGCAGCGCCAGCGCCTCGGTGACCAGGCCCCGCCCGGCGTGGTTGACCAGGAAGCCCGGCGTGTCCGCGACCGTCACCGCGCGGTGGCCGCAGCCCTCCACCAGCGCGGTGAGCGCCGGCGGGATCTCCGGCCGGGTCGCCGCGCCCGGCACCACCTCGACGATCTTCATCAGCGGCACGGGATTGAAGAAGTGCAGCCCCACGAGTCGGCTCGGGTCCTCCAGGGTCGCCGCGATGCGAGTCACGGACAGGGACGAGGTGTTGGTGGCGAAGACGGCGGAGGCGGGCAGGACCTGCTCCAGCTTCCCGAACACCTCGGCCTTGGTGTCCAGGTCCTCCCGTACGGCTTCGACGACCAGCCCGACGTCCGGGCCGGCGGCCCATGGGTCGTCCAGCGGGACCAGCCGCTCCAGGGCCGACGCACCGTCCTCCGCGGACATCCGGCCCTTGTCGACCGCCCGTTCCAGCATGGCCCGTACGAAGTCCACGGCCGATGTCACGGCCTCCTGCCGCACGTCGCACAGCTCCACGGTGTGCCCGGCGGACGCGGCCCACTGGGCGATCCCGCGGCCCATGGCCCCGGCACCGACGATCCTGATGCGCATGGCGATCACGGTCCTTTCGTTGATCCGGTTCAGACAGAGGCAGGTCGTCTCAGCGGAGATAGACGCGGCCGGGGTCCACGTCCTCCCGCAGCAGCCGCAGCTCCGCCGCGGTCGGCGGCTCCACCGTCTCCACGGAGTCGGCCACCTTCAGGTCCCAGCCGGTGGCCTCGCGGACCTGGCCGACCGTCACACCCGGGTGGACGGCGATCAGCCGCAGCTCCTCGCCGACGCCTTCACGGGCCAGGATGCCCAGCTCGGTGATGACCCGGGTGACGCCGACGCCCAGCGGGCGGATGCCCTCCGCCAGCGCCCGGTCCGGGCCGGGAGTGGTGCAGAAGTCCAGGACCTCGGTGAAGGAACGCGGAGTGTGGCGGCGCATCACCACGAAGACCTCGCGGGAGTTGGCCATCACCTCGACGGCGCCGCCGGAGCCCGGCAGCCGTACCGCCGGGCGCTGCCAGTCCCCGATCACGGAGGTGTTGAGGTTGCCCCACCGGTCGACCTGGGCCGCCCCCAGGAACCCGACGTCGATGTGTCCGCCTTGCAGCACGTAGCCGAACAGCGCCGGCATCGACAGCACCGCCTCCGCGCCCGAGATGAGCACGGCGTCGGCGATGGTCTCCGGCAGGTGCGACGGATGCGCGCCGCAGACCCCGGACTCGTACACCACCTCGATCTGCGGCGCGACCGTCAGACGGGCCAGTTCGGTGGCGAGCGTCGGCAGCCCGATGCCGGCGAACACCGTCCGCCGGGAGGCCAGTTCACGGGAGGCTACGACGGCGAGCAGCTCCGAGGAGGTGACCGCCCCGGGTACGGTGAGCGTGTTCACGGTCTCTTTCCCTTCCGTCGGCGCGCTCACAGCCGCCGCCCGTAGTTCACCGGTTCGCTGAGCGCCTCGCCGACCGCGAGCCCCGCGCAGAAGTCCTCGCCCAGCTTCGCGGTGTACTCGGCGTGGTCGGCCGTTCCGTACACCCACTCGTCCAGCCACTCCCGCAGCCGCTCCGGATCCGCGCTGATGTGCGACCAGGCGCGGTAGAAGGCGTTGTCGCGGTCGTAGTAGCCCTGCGCGAAGGACGGGTGCGCGCCGCGCGGGCAGACGACGACGGCGTCGACCGCGTGCGCCGGGATCAGCGTCCGGTTGGGATCCGAGCGGACCACCTCCTCGTCGACGACCTCCTCGACCACGACGATCGCCTTGTCCGCCGCGTACACCGCCTCCGCCTGGACGCCGGTCAGCCCCCAGATCTGGGTGTTGCCCAGCCGGTCGGCCCGCTGGGCGTGGACGATCGTGACGTCCGGATTGACCGGCGGGACGACGTAGATCTGCTCGGGCTCGCCGTCCGGCCCGGGATAGGGCGAAGTCACCTTGCGCAGATCGCCGTTGACGCCCGGCAGGTCGCTGCCGCCGTAGCTGCGCAGCGGGTAGAAGGGGAGCCGCTGCGCCCCGGCGAGGTAGCGGCAGACCATCCCGTAGTGGCTGTACTCCTCGAAGGCCAGCGGCGCCGGGTCGGCGCGCTCGATCCTGCGCCGCAGCTCCCCGAGCGAACCGGCCGAGGAGTTGCCGACGAACGAGGACACCAGCCGTGAGACGCAGCCGGCGGCGATCATCTGGTCCACCACGATGTCCGCCGTCATCCGTACGACGGTGAGGTCGCGGCGGCCCTGGCGGATGATCTCGTGACCGGCGGCGGTGGGGATGAGATGGGTGAAGCCTTCGATGCCGACGGTGGCACCGTCGTGCACGAAGGCGGCGACGGCCTCCCTCATCGGCATGACCTTGCCGGCCCCGTCGGCCGTATGCGTCCGTTCCACGGTGCTCCTCGGCGAGTGTGTGCGGGTCGCCCTACCGTGTCAGCGGCCATTGAGTGCCGTCCAATACCGAATTAGGGTTGCATTAAGACAGCGTCGTAATGAATGGGTTTCCGGATGGAACTGCGTCATCTCACCGCCTTCACCGCAGTGGCCGAGGAGCTGCACTTCGGCCGGGCCGCCAAACGGCTGCAGATGGCCCAGCCGCCGCTCAGCCAGCAGATCCGCCAGCTGGAGAAGGAACTCGGCGTCCAGCTCTTCGAGCGCAACACCCGCTCGGTACGGCTCACCAGCGCGGGGGAGTCCTTCCTCGAACCCGTGCGGACCGTGCTGGAGAACCTCGACACCGCGGTGCGGGCCGCCAAGGCCGCCGGACGCGGGGAGTGCGGCCGGGTCACCATCGGCTTCGCCGGTGCCTCCAGCCACGAGACGCTGCCGCACCTGACCCGGGCCGTGCGCGCCGCACACCCCGCTCTGGAGCTGGTCATGAAGGGGCAGACGTACGCCAACGTCGCCCTCTCCCGGGTCGCCGACGGCTCCCTCGACCTCGGGTTCGTCCGCCTCCCGGTGACCCAGCCGGGCGTGGCCCACCGGGTGATCGACGAGGAGGAACTGCTGTGCGCGCTGCCTTCCGACCACCGGCTGGCCGAACTCGACAGCATCCCGATCGCCGTCCTCGCCGACGAACCCTTCGTCTCCTTCCCCGCGAACGCGGGCTCCACGGTGCGTGACGCGATGGTCCAGGTCTGCGAGTCGGCCGGCTTCAACCCGCGTGTGGTGCAGGAGGCCCCGGACTCGTACACGATCCTCGCCCTCGTCGCGGCGGGCGTCGGTGTCACCCTCACCGTCTCCTCCGTCCGGCACATCCAGCAGGGCGGGCTCGTGTACCGGCCCCTGGCCGGACCGCCGGTACGGAGGCAGGCCGCGCTCGCCTGGCGCACCGACAATCCGTCCGCCGCCCTGCGGGCCGTGCTCACGGTGGCCGAGGAGGCCCTGCCGACACCTCCGTCACTCCATTGAGACACGGAGGAAATGAATAGGTCGCCAACTCGGTATTGGACCGACTCAGTGGTCGGGTGCGAAGGTCACCCCCACACACCCGAACCGCCGAAAGGTGTTCCGCCGTGGCCGACCCCTCAGACGTCGTCATCTGCGCACCGCTGCGCACCCCCATCGGGCGGTTCGGCGGAGTCTTCGCCCAGCAGACCCCCGCCGCGCTCGCCGCACGCGTCATCGCGGAGGTCGTCGCCCGCACGGGGATCGACCCGGACCGGATCGACGAGGTGATCCTCGGACACGCCTACCCCACCTCCGAGGCACCGGCCATCGGCCGCGTCGCCGCCCTGGACGCCGGACTCCCCGACACCGTCACGGGCCTCCAGACCGACCGCCGCTGCGGCTCCGGACTGCAAGCAGTCCTCGACGCCGCCATGCAGATCCGGGCCGGCTTCAGCGACGTCGTCGTCGCGGGCGGCGTCGACGTGATGAGCGCCGCCCCCTACTACACGCACCACGGCCGCTGGGGCATCAAGGGCCCCGGCCTCCAGCTCCACGACGCGCTGGCCCGCGGCCGGGTCACCGCGGGCGGCGCACGCCATCCCGTCCCGGGCGGCATGATCGAGACCGCGGAGAACCTGCGCCGCACCTACTCCATCAGCCGCGCCGACCAGGACGCACTCA
>NZ_WWHX01000418.1 GCF_009862125.1 Streptomyces sp. SID5910 | reverse complement strand
CCGGCTGCGACGGCGCGCGTCGCCCGTCCCGCTCCCGCCCCGGCCCCGTCCGCGACGGCGCGTGTCGCCCGTCCGCGTCCGGCCCCGTCCGCGACGGCGCGCGTCGCCCCTCCGCCTCCGGTCCCGTCCGTGACGGCCCGCGTGGCTCGCCCGGCCCAGGCCCCCGCCCTGCCCGCCACGCCGCACGCCACCTGCCCGGCCCCGGTCCAGTCCCGTATCCGCTTCACTGTCCGTCTCCTCCCGCACCCCGGAAGTTTGGGTCAGCCCGCCCCCGTCGGGCATCGAGGTCATCGTGTGCCGGAAGCCCCGGCGTTCACGACTTCTGCTGCTCCTATCGCCGTCGCCCTCCACCCGGCCCGTCTCGCGCCGCCGGGGCCGTGTCCCAGGTGCCGTGGACCGACGGCGCGCGGGCCAGCCCCACACTGCCGAGGCCGATCAGCGCCACCCCGATCAGCTCGGGCAGCACCCGCACCCCGAGGGCGATCTCCTCGCCGAACAGGGCCCAGCCGAGGCCCACGCTGGTCAGCGCGTCCCCGAGCGTGAGTGCGGGCTGCGACGCGGCGAGGGTCCCGGCCCGCAGCGCGCTCTGGAGAAGCAGGAAACTGATCACGCCGACGACTCCCGTGGCGTACAGCGGCCACTGCCCCAGCACGGCGCCCACCCCCTGCGGGAACCGCCCGGTCACCTCCTTCAGCAGCGCCGCCGTACCGCCGAATGCCACCGCCGACGCCGACCCGAACAGCGCGGCGCGCGGCGCTCCGTGCACCAGCCGGCCGGCCGCGGCGAAGCCCGTCACGACGAGGAAGAGGGCAAGCAGCGCCCAAGGCCAGCGGCCCGGCGTCGCGGTGTCGTGCCCGGCCCCCGGCGACGCGGCGCCGAGGAACAGCGCCAGCCCCACGGCCAGCGCCACGAAGGCCAGCCAGGTCCGCAGGTCGGGCCGCCGGTGGAAGATCACGCTGCCGACGACCAGGGTGAACAGCAGCTCCGTCGCCATCAGCGGCTGGACGACGGCCAGGCTGCCCACCGCCAGCGCGGCCGCCTGAAGCACCGTCGTCAGGGCGAGCAGCGCCGCGCCGCCCACCCAGTACGGGTCGCGCACCAGCCGCAGCAGTGAGCGCAGCGCCGTGTGGACGGCACCAGCCCGGTCCTCGTCCTGCGCCGCGGCCCGGCGTTGCAGCACCGACGCCGCAGCGTTGGACAGCGCCGCGAACAGGGCGAGGACGACGGTGAGGACACTCACCGCGGCGGGCTCCCGCTCATCCGAACCGGGAGGCCATCCGTCGGTACAGTCCCGGCGCCGCGCCCCGGACCCGGCACGGCAGCCTCAGCCAGCCGGGCACGTACACCTCGTCCCGGCCCCGGAGCACCGCCCCGCGCACCGCGTCGGCGACCCGTTCCGCCGGTACCGGCCGCGGCCTGGACCGCCGGTAGGGCGCCCCGCGGCGTTCGAAGAAGGGCGTGTCGACGACACCGGGCACCACATGGGTCACCCCGACCCCCGTGCCCCGCACCTCGTACCGCAGGGCGTCGGCGAAGGCGCCCAGCGCGGCCTTGGCGGCGGAGTACACGGCCTCGTCGCGCACCCCCACGCAGCCGGCCAGCGATCCGATGAGCACCACCCGTCCCGACCCGGCCTCGATCATGCCCGGCAGCAGCAGCCGCACCAGCCGCAGCGTGGCCAGGACGTCGATGTCGAAGACCTCGTCGATCGCGTGCGGCGGCATGTCGCGGAACTCGCCGGCCCAGCCGATCCCGGCACCGGCCACCAGGAGGTCCACCGGACCCACGCTGGCCAGGGCGAAGTCGGCGAGCTGCCGGTCGGCGCCGGGCAGCGTGAGGTCCGCGGCGAAGGCGGTGGCCGACGCGGCGTCCGCCACCTCGCGCAGCCGGTCCGGGTCGCGCCCGCTGAGCACCAGCCGCCAGTCGCCCTCGTCGGCCAGCCGCCGGGCGACGGCCGCGCCGATGCCGGAGGAGGCCCCCGTCACCAGCGCCGTGCGCGTCCGCGTGCCCCGCCGGCCGGCGGACGGCCGGGGCTTCGCGTGGTCCGCGTCGGGTGCGGCGAGCCGCGGTCCGGGTGCGGACCGGGTGCGGGAGAACGCGTCGACCATGGGGACCACCTTGGTTCGGGGCGGGCTCCGGGAGACGACCGGCCGGCTGGCCGGGGCCCCCGGTGTCCGGCCGGACGGGCGGTCTCGGAGTATCCCTGGGGGGAGGTCCGAAACGCCCGCTTGTGCCACGGTTTGGAACACCTCGGTCGGGCAACTTGAACCGCCGTGCATCCTCCCAGCTCATCCGCGTCCCGCCGGACCGCGCCTCGGCGCACCTCGGGGGACACCAGACGTCTGCTGCTGGTCAGCGCGAGCATGGGCGCCGGACACGACACGGTCGCCGCCGAACTGTCCCGCCGGATCCGGGAGCGCGGCGGCGAGGCCCTCGTCGTCGACGTCCTCACGCTCCTGCCGTACGGGCTGGGCCGCGCCCTGCGGCTCTTCTACCGCGGGTCGGTACGGCACTTCCCCTGGGCGTACGCCGCCCTGTACCGCCTGTTCCTGCGCCCCGGCGGCGGGCGCCGGCCCAGCGGCACGCCCCTGGCGCGGCTCGCCGGCGCCCG
This sequence comes from Streptomyces sp. SID5910, assembly GCF_009862125.1. GTDB lineage: Bacteria > Actinomycetota > Actinomycetes > Streptomycetales > Streptomycetaceae > Streptomyces. Next base: position 7,291 of record NZ_WWHX01000418.1, on the reverse strand, counting down.
GCTGCGGGAGCTGGCCGACCGCACGGGCGCGGACGTGGTGGTCCCCGTCTTCCACCTCGGCGCCCAGCTGACCGGCCATCTGCGCGCCCGGGGCCGGCTGACCGTGCCCAGCGTCGTGCTGGTGATCGACTTCGTCGTCCACCGGCAGTGGCTCCATCCCGGCAACGACCACTGCCTGTGCCTCACCGAGGACGCGGCCCGCGCGGCGCGGCGCGGCACCGGCAAGCCCGCCGGTGCCTGCGGTCCCGTGGTGGCCCCCGAGTTCCTCACCGACGCGCCCGGCGCGGACGAGTGGCGCCGGCTGTTCGGCCGGCACGGCCCCGGGCGGCCGCCGGTCGTGCTGTCCGCCGGTGCCTGGGGAGTCGGCTCACGCCTGGGCGCCACCGTCCGGCTGCTGTCGGAGCACGGCTTCCTCCCGGTCGTGCTCTGCGGGGACAACGCACGGCTGCGCCGCGAGCTGTCCGGCGTCCCGGGCGTGGTCGCCCTCGGCTGGGTGACGGACATGCCCGGTCTGCTGCGCGCCGCCCGCGCCCTGGTGGACAACGCCGCCGGCCAGACCGCCGTCCAGGCACTGGCCGCCGGCCTGCCGGTCGTGGGGCACCGTCCGATCCCCGGCCACGGCGCCGACGGCGTCCGCGCGATGGCCGCGCTGGGCGTGTCGGAGGTGGCCGAGGACGACGCCGCGCTGCTGGGGGCGCTGCGCCGGCTGACCGCCCCGGGCCAGGCCCGCCGGGAGCGGATCGCCGCCGGACGCGCGCTGTTCCGGGACGACGCCCTGACCCGGGTGACCGACGTCGCCGACGCGTCGCGCGCACGCCGGTGAGCCGGACCCGTCGTCCGCGGGACCTGTCCGGGTGGGCCGGCGCCCGTTTCCGCCGCCCCGGCAGGGGGCACCCGGGCGCGGGCGAGAACCGGCGGAAGGAGGCGACGCCGTGCGGCTCGACGAGTTCCTGACCCGGGTCCGGGTCCGCGGGGAGTACCACAGCGAGGAGGAGGCCGAGCAGGTCACCACGGCCGTCCTGTGGGTGGTCGCGTCCCGGATCGCACCGGAGGAGGCCGCGGCCCTGGCCGCACACCTGCCGGCACCCCTGGACGACGCGCTGCGCCTGGAACGGGGACGCCCCGAGGACTTCGGCCGTGAGGAGTTCCTGCGGCGCGTGGCCCAGCAGACCGGCGCCCGGCCGCGCACCGCGGAGTGGGACGCGGGCGCGGTGCTCTCCACCGTCGCCGAAGCCGTGCCCGGCGACCGCGCCGACGGCCTGCGCGCCGCGCTGCCGGCCGACTGCGCGGACCTCTTCGGCGGCCCCGCGACGCACTGACGGCGCCGCCCGCGTCCACGTCGGCCGCCGCCCGCGTCCATGTCGGCGGGGCGACCCGCGTCCACGTCGGCCGGGCGGCCCGCGCCACGCGTTGCAGGCGGCCGGAACAGGGCACTCGGCCCCCGGTCGACGAGGCGGCCCCCGGTGGCGTCGCCCGAAGGGAAGGCATTCATGACGGACGGTGAGCAGCGCTACGGCGCCGACGACGACATCCCCCTCGCGGGATACGCGACGCTCGCGACGACCTTCGCGGCCGCTGTCGGAACGCTCGCGGCGGTGGCGTGGCGCCGTGGGGTCCGGCTGCCCGACACCGTCCCGCCCTGGGACGTGGCCCTGCTGGGGACGGCGACGTTCAAGGCGTCCCGGCTGCTGACCAAGGACAAGGTCACGAGCTTCGTACGGGCGCCGTTCACCCGCCGGGAGCGCGAGAGCGAGGCCAACGAGGTGATGGACGCCCCGCGCGGCGGCGGGCTGCGCCGCGCCGTCGGCGACCTGGTGTCCTGCCCGTTCTGCACCTCGGCCTGGGTGGCCGGCGGACTGGTCGGCACCTACGCCGTCGCCCCCCGGGCCGGCCGCATGCTGAGCGCGGGCCTGAGCGCCGTCGCGCTGTCCGACTGGTTGCAGTACGCGTGGAGCCTGACGGAGCAGAAGGCCGAGGGCTGAACCGGGGCGGCGCCGCCGGACGGGCAGCCGGCCCCGTGCCGTACTGCTTGTGCCAGATGGTCGGTGGCCCGGGACCGCGCCGCCCCCGCGGGGATCAGTCGCGTTCCGCGCGCGCCGCGCGCTCCGCGTGGAGCTGCTTCACCCGGGCCGCCTCCTTGCGGACGTCGGCCTGGACGGCCTGCTCCCGCTCCAGCCACTCGGGACGCTCCTGCTTCAGGGCGTCGATCTGAGCCGTGGTCAGCGGCTCCTCGACCCCGCCGCGGTGCAGGCCCGCGATGGACACACCCAGCTTGGCCGCCACCACCGGCCGCGGGTGCGGCCCGTCGCGCCGCAGCTCGCGCAGCCACTCCGGCGGATCGGCCTGGAGCGCGTTCAGCTCGGCGCGCGTGACGACGCCCTCCCGGAACTCGGCGGGTGTGGCCTCGAGGTACACACCCAGCTTCTTCGCCGCGGTCGCGGGCTTCATGGTCTGGGTGTTCTGGTGCGACGTCATGATGTCAAGGGTATCGAGCATGTGAGCGGCTCCCGACCACGCCCGGTAACCTGGCCGGGTGACAGGCTCGGAAGGACCCCCCTCGTTCCGGCTCGCGTACGTCCCGGGGGTGACGCCCGACAAATGGGTGCGCATCTGGAACGAGCGGCTGCCGGACGTCCCCCTCACCCTGACCCAGATCACCCCCGCCGAGGCGGGCGGGACGCTGCTGGGCGGTGACGCGGACGCCGGACTGGTGCGGCTGCCCGTCGACCGGACCGTCCTCAGCGCGATCCCCCTCTACACCGAGACCACGGTCGTGGTGATCCCCAAGGACCACCTGGTGACCGCGGCCGACGAGGTGACCGTCGAGGACCTGGCCGACGAGATCGTGCTGCACCCCCTCGACGACGTGCTCGGCTGGGAGCCGCCCGGCCGGCCCGCGCTGGAGCGCCCGGCGACCACCGCGGACGCCGTCGAGCTGGTGGCGGCCGGCATCGGCGTCCTCGTCGTCCCCCTGTCGCTCGCCCGTCTGCACCACCGCAAGGACCTCACGTACCGCACGGTCACCGACGCCCCCGGATCGGGCGTCGCCCTGTCGTGGCCCGAGGACGCGCACACGGACCTGGTGGAGGAGTTCATCGGGATCGTCCGGGGCCGCACCGTCAACAGCACCCGGGGCCGGCAGTCCGCCCCGGGGCAGGCGAAGGACGAGCGCACCGGCACCGCGTCGGCGCGGCGCACACCGGCGGCGGCCAAGAAGCCCGCGGCGAGGAAGCCGGCCGCCGGCAGGCAGGCCTCCGGGAAGCAGTCCGGCGGCGCCCGGCGCGGCTCCGGCGGCGGCACCAAGGGCGGCCGGCGAGGCAAGCCCCGCGGCAGGTGAGCCACCCCTGACACGGACGCGACGCCCGCCCGCCTCAGCGGACCGTCGGCGCGGGCGTCGGAGCCGTCGTCTCGACGTCCAGCCCCGGCGGCTCGGTGAGGGACAGCACCGGCTCGCCCGGCTGCGGGGCCGGCGGGGTGAGCTGGACCTTGGGCAGACCCGGCGGGGCCGACTGCTGGAAGTTGACCTGGTCGAAGTTGACCAGCCCGGTCTTCTCCAGCACGGTGATGTGATCCAGGACGGTGTCGTTGGCCTGGTCGGCCAGCTGCCGCACCAGCGAGTTCTTCGTGTTGGCGCGGATGTTCGCGATCACCGGGAAGATCTGGCCGTGCGTGACGCGCATGATGTTGACCGCGGTGGTGTCGAACTGCTTCCCCGTGGTGCCGCTCACGGTCGACACGAACTGCTGCTGCTGGGGGGACGCCAGGTTGGGCAGCGTGATCCCGAGTTCGGGAGCGATCCGGCGGCAGGTCGCGTCGAGCCGCGAGTGACCGGCGACCAGATGCTCACCGACCTCCCTCATCTCCGGTGTCGTCCCCCGCTCCATGGCCATCAGCCCGAGCGGGTGCTCCCACAGCCCGGCGGCACGGACCTTCACCACGAAGTCCCGGTCGGCCTCGGTGAGCGGCCCGTACCGCGTGTCGGTGACGACACGGGCCTGGTCGCTGCCCGCGTTCTGCACGCCGAGCATGGTCGGGTAGGCGAGCGCGGTGAGGGTGAGGACCAGGGAACCGGCCACGAAGGCCGTCCCTGCCGTGGTGCGCGTGATGCGCATCGTGCCTCCTGGGGCGACGACAGGCTCGGACACCAGGAGATACGGATGCGAGCGGCGCTCTGATCACCGCGCTGCGCAAAATTCCGCGCACCGTTCAGGTCAGAACTCCGGGCGACACTCCGCACGCGCAGACGTCCGCCCTCTCCCGTCGGCCGCGGTCCGCCCCGCCGCCGTCAGGAGGGCCGCGCCTCGCGCGCCAGCCAGTCGTACGCCGCCCGCGCGGTGAACTCGGCCTGCCCGCCCCGCAGCAGCAGCCCGGCCGTGGCGAACTCCGGGGCGCCGGCCTGCGCGGCGACGTACGGGACCGCGATGCAGCGCATCCCCGCGGCGTGCGCGGCGGCGGCCCCTGGCGCGGCGTCCTCCAGGACCACGCAGTCGGCCGGAGCCGCCCCGAGCCGGCGAGCAGCTTCGAGGAAGACGTCGGGGGCCGGTTTGCCGTGCGCGACCTCGTCGGCCGAGACGACGGTGCGCAGATACGCGTCCAGTCCGGTGCACGACAGGATCGCCTCGATGGCCTCCGGCGAGGAGCCCGAGGCCACGGCCAGCGGCACCCCCTCGCCCGCCAGCAGCTCGACGAACTTCCGCATCTCCGGGTACGCGCGCGTGGCGGTGCGGGCCAGCTCCAGATAGCGGCGGTTCTTGGCGGCGAGCAGCTCCTCGACCGGCGCGCCGAGGCCGTACCGCCGCTTCCAGTCGGCGACCGTCTCCTGCGTGCTGATGCCCACGTACTCCTCGTGGTCCGCCCAGGTGAAGTCCGGCACGCCGTACGCGGCGAGGGTCCGCCGGCCCGCCTCGTAGTAGTTCGGCTCGCTGTCCACGAGGGTTCCGTCGAGGTCGAAGACGACCGAGATGCCGCCGAGAGCGCTCATGGCCCCCAGGATGCCAAGGCTCATCTCCGCGCCGAGCGCCCGATGGACTCCACCAGCGGCAGCAGCCGGTGCGGGACGCGCTCGCGCAGGGCGACCTCGCTGCGGGTGCGGACCACGCCGGGCAGGCTGATCAGCTTCTGGACCACGTCCTCCAGATGCGCGTTGTCCCGGGCCACCACCCGGGTCAGCAGGTCGCCGCCGCCCGTGATGGAGAACGCCTCGACGATCTCCGGCACGGCGGCCAGCGCCTCGCCCACGTCGTCAAGATGGCCCTGGGTGACCTCGATGTGCACGAACGCGAGCACGGGATGGCCCAGCGCGGCGGGGGAGAGGGACGGCGCGGTACCGGTGATCACCCCGTCGCGCTCCAGGCGGTCCAGCCGCGCCTGGAGCGTCCCGCGGGCGACCCCGAGGAGGCGTGCGTACTCGCGCACGCTGGTGCGCGGCTGCTCCAGCAGCAGCCGCAGGATGCGGGTGTCGAGTTCGTCGACGGCCATGGCGTCCTGGTTCCTCTCGTCCTGGTTCCCTCGTCGGCCAATGGCTCTCCGGTGGCCGGGCCGATGCCCTGATCACTGTACCAATGGCCCTGTCTGTGGAGCGGCAGTTGAGCCACTGGTGGGGGAGATGCTGATATGGAGGGGTCGATGGCGCTGCGGATCCCGCGGCGCCTTTTTCATGCCGGTGTTAATGCGGGCCAGTGTGCGAGGGGGCGGTAGTCAGTGCTGAAGAGGGTGTTCGTGAGCCCGGACCCGGGGCGGGCGCGGCTGCGCTTCGCCGCGCGGGCCGTCATCGGCATCGGCCTGGCCGTCGCCGTGTGCGGCCTGGCCGGCATCTCCCTCGTGGGAGCCGTCATCGGCGGTCTCGCCGCGCTGCTCGCCCTGTTCACCGTCACCGACGCCACCGTGCGCGGCCAGGCGGTCACCACCGCGCTGCTGCCGGTGGTGGGCCTGCCCGTGCTGACCGCGGCGGCCGGACTGCACGGCCTCCCCGTGGCCCGCGACCTCGCCTTCCTCGCCGTGGTCGGCGCGGGCGTCTACGCCCGGCGCTGGGGCCCGCGCGGTCACAGCCTCGGCGTGTTCGCGTTCATGACCTTCTTCATCGCCCAGTTCCTGCACGCCACCACGGACCGGCTGCCCGAGATGTACGCCGCCGTCCTGCTGTCCGTGGCCACCGCCGCGGCGGTCCGCTTCGGCCTGTGGTGCTACGAGCGCCGCCTGCCCCCGGCCGCCGTGCCCGCCCCGCCCGCCGGCACCGGGCTCGCCCGCATCACCACCCGCCAGGCCGTCCAGGCCACCGTCGGCGCGGGCTTCGCGCTGGTCGTGGGCCAGCTGGTGTCCGGCGACCGCTGGTACTGGGCCGTCGGCGCCACCTGGTGGGTCTTCGTCAACACCACCTCGCGCGGCGAGACCCTGGTCCGTGGCTTCCGGCGGGTGCTCGGCACGGTCGTCGGCATCGGCCTCGGCTTCCTGGTCGCCGTCCCCGTCGCCGGCTCCGCCGTGCCCACGGCCGTGCTCGCCGCCGTCTGCGTCTTCGGCATCTTCTACACCGCCGCCGTGTCCTACACCTGGATGATGCTCTGCGTGACGGTGCTCGCCGAGCTGCTCTACGGCCTCCTCGGCGTCCTCAGCCCGGGGCTGCTCGCCCTGCGGATCGCCGAGACCGGCGTCGGCGCGCTCGGCGCCGTGCTGGCGGTGCTCTTCGTGCTGCCCGTCACCACCCACGCCGTCACCGACGCCTGGATCCAGCGCGCCCTGCGCTGCGTCCACGCCTGCACCGCCGAGGCCGCCGCCCGCCTCGCCGGCACGGAGGGCGCCGACCCGGCGCCGCGCGTGGCCGAACTGGAGCAGCTGCTCGCCCGGGTCCGGCTCTCGGTCGCCCCGCTCGTGCACCCGCTCAACCCCATGGACGGCCGCAGGCGCCGCGCCCGCCGCGTGCTCGACCTGCTCGACGACTGCGCCCGGGAGATCCGCGGCCTGGTCGCCGTCGCCGCCGACCCGGAGGCCTCCCACGACGCGCGTCTGGCCGCCGCCTGCTGGCGCGTCGAGACCGCCGTCGAGGCGCTCACCGGCGGCGGAGCCGTCCCCGCCCACCAGGAGGGCCCGCTCGCCGCCGAACCGGCGCTGGCCCACCTGCACGGCCTGGAACGCGCCCTGGCCGAACTCGCCGCACCGCTGCGCAGCCCGTCCGGCTCGCCCCTGGTCGGCGCCTGACCCCACCGGGCGCGTCCGCTCCTGCCGCCGCGCCGCCCGGCCCGCTTCCAAGGCCCCAGGCCCCGCGCCCCAGACCCCACCCCCCGCGCCCCTGACCCCC
>NZ_WWHX01000417.1 GCF_009862125.1 Streptomyces sp. SID5910 | reverse complement strand
ATACGCACTTCGAGGATCCGCTGGCGCATCTCGCGGTGTCGCTGGACGCGCAGCGGGCGGTGCAGGTGGCGTGTCACGACCTGGCGCACGAGTACGCCGGGGGGCGGTGGGTGGCGCTGGGGGGCGGGGGTTACGCCGTGGTGGAGGTGGTGCCGCGGTCGTGGACGCATCTGGTGGGGATCGCGGCGGGGCGGCCGGTGGCGCCGGAGACGGTGATTCCGGAGGGGTGGCGGCGGGAGGTGTTCGCGCGGACGCGGTCGTTGGGGCCGGTGCGGATGACTGATGGGCGGTGGCCGGTGGCGTGGGCTTCGTGGGAGGCGGGGTACGACCCTGCGGATCGGTTGGATCAGGCGGTGGTGGCGGCTCGGCGGGCGGTGTTTCCGTTGCGGGGGTTGTTGGCGTGACGGTTTGGTTGGGCGGGGGTTGCCCGGCGCTGAGGCTGGG
>NZ_WWHX01000416.1 GCF_009862125.1 Streptomyces sp. SID5910 | reverse complement strand
CCGGTCTACGGCTACCAGGTGACGAACGTCGAGGCGTCCATGGCCTCGCCGTCGTCCCTGCTGCACTGGACCCGCCGCATGATCGAGATCCGCAAGCAGAACGTGGCGTTCGGCCTGGGCAGCTACACGGAACTGCCCTCCTCGAACCCCGCCGTACTGGCGTTCCTGCGCGAGTACGAGGACGACCTGGTGCTGTGCGT
>NZ_WWHX01000415.1 GCF_009862125.1 Streptomyces sp. SID5910 | reverse complement strand
TTCACCGACGAGCCGGTGACCGACGAGCAGGTGCAGGCGATCTACGACCTGGTCAAGTACGGCCCGACCGCCTTCAACCAGTCCCCGCTGCGCATCACCCTGGTCCGCTCCCCCGAGGCCCGCGAGCGTCTGGTGCAGCACATGGCCGAGGGCAACCGGCCCAAGACCGCCGCCGCCCCGCTGGTCGCGATCCTCTCCGCCGACAACGAGTTCCACGACGAGCTGCCGCAGCTCTTCCCGCACTTCCCGCAGGCGAAGGACGCCTTCTTCAGCGAGCGCCCCGTGCGTGAGGGTGCCGCCACGCTGAACGCCGCTCTCCAGGCCGCGTACTTCATCGTCGGCGTCCGCGCCGCCGG
>NZ_WWHX01000414.1 GCF_009862125.1 Streptomyces sp. SID5910 | reverse complement strand
GCCAGCAGCGCCTGCGCCTCGATCGGGTCACCCAGCGTCGTCCCCGTGCCGTGCGCCTCGACGGCGTCGACCTCGGTGGCGGACAGTCGGGCGTTCGCCAGAGCCTGAAGGATGACGCGCTGCTGGGAAATGCCGTTCGGCACGGTCAGGCCGCTGCTGGTGCCGTCCTGGTTGACGGCGGAGCCGCGGATCACGGCGAGTACCGGATGGCCGTTGCGCCGGGCGTCGGACAGCCGCTCCAGCAGGAGCATGCCCACGCCCTCGCCCCAGCCCGTGCCGTCCGCGCCCGCCGCGAACGCCTTGCAGCGGCCGTCGGGAGCGAGGCCGCGCTG
>NZ_WWHX01000413.1 GCF_009862125.1 Streptomyces sp. SID5910 | reverse complement strand
CCGCGCCCAGCACCGCGGCGACGGCGGCGACGGCGGGCGCGTGCGGCCGGCCGTCCGCCACCGCACGCAGCGCCACCAGGGCCAGCAGACCGGCCACGAGCAGATGCATGGCCCAGGCCAGGGAGCGGGGGGTGGGAGTCAGCGCGTTCACGATCGTCCCAGCCTACGGACCTCCCGGCGGGCCGGGCATCTGCCGAAAGTGAGAGG
>NZ_WWHX01000412.1 GCF_009862125.1 Streptomyces sp. SID5910 | reverse complement strand
TCCCGCGACGGCGGCGGCGAGAAGTCCTGGGGCGGCGGCGAGCAGGAGAAGCCGCACGGCGGGATGCACACCGGCGGCGGCGGGCTGGCCCAGCCGGGCGCGACCGCGGGCGGCCTGGCCGTCCTGGGCGTGGCCGCCACCGGTCTGTACGCCGCGCGTCGCAGGAAGTCGGCCAACGGAGCGGCCTGAGCCATGCCGGGCGCGATAGCAGTCGGGCCGCCACCCGCGCACCGCGTGGCGGCCCGGCTCGCCGCCCGCCCCCGCCCCGCCGCCGTGCCTAGTGAGGTGTTTCCC
>NZ_WWHX01000411.1 GCF_009862125.1 Streptomyces sp. SID5910 | reverse complement strand
TCCGCGGGGCCCGCGCCCGCCGGGCCCGCGCCCGGGACGCCCGTGTCGGCCTCGGCCCTGCCCGGAACCGGGACGCCTGCTTCGGCAGCGCCCGGCACCGGGGTGCCCGCCGCCACCGCGCCCGGCTCCGGGACGCCTGTTCCCGCCCTGTCCGACCCGAGGGCGCGTGACCGCGTCGAGCCGGAGTCCGGGGCGCCCGCATCCGCCGTACCGGCCCCCGACGCACCCCTGTCGACCGCGTCCGTTCCGCTACCGGCCTCTCCGGCGCCCGCCCCTGCTGCCTCGGAGGCCCCGGGGCCCGCGCCGTTGCCCGTGCGCGGTGCCCGGGAGGGCCGGGCCAACCCGGCCGCCGCGGTGCCCGGTGTCCGACCCGCCGACCGGGACGCCCTCGCCGAGCACGCCGCCGCCCCGCCCGTCCCGCGGCACAGCGCCGTGCGCGGCACCATGGGCAAGCCCGGGCTGCCCCGCCGCCGGGCCCACGAGCACATCGCCCCACAGCTGCGCGGCGGTCCCGCGCCGCGCCCGGAACCCGGGCCCGAACACCTCGTCGGCCACGACCCCGGCCTGATGGCGGCCTTCCAACGCGGCGTCGGCCTGGCCGAGGCCCAACAGCACCTGGAGCAGGCGCACATGGAGCCGGCCCACATGGCGTCGCCGCACACGGAGTCACCCCCCACCGCGCCGGCCACCCCTGACGCGCCCCCCATGGAGCCGGCCCACACCGCGTACGCCGAGGCTCCCCGCCTGCCCGCGCCCCGCGCCGACCGCACCGCCTCCCCCGCCTCCCCCGA
>NZ_WWHX01000410.1 GCF_009862125.1 Streptomyces sp. SID5910 | reverse complement strand
ACGCCTCACCGCAGGGGCCCCGGCCGACGGCGACGCCCTCTGGCCGCTGGTGACCCTGGCCTGCGTGTCGGGCCTCGTCGCCCTGGTGTGCGGCACGGCGGCCGGCGCCCTCGCCCACCTCGCCGACAACGACCTCCAGCTCACCCTCCGCCGCAGACTCGCCCGGCACATCGGGCGGCTGCCGCTCGGCCGGCTCACCGACCGGGGCACCGGCGAGGTCAAGCAGGCCGTGCAGGACGACGTGAGCGCCCTGCACACACTCTTCGCCCACACCCTCCTCGACGTCGTCTCCGTGCTCACCGCCCCGGTGCTCGCCCTGGTCTACCTGTTCACCGTCGACTGGCGCCTCGCCCTGGTCAGTGTGGTGCCCCTGCTGCTGGGCGTGCTCCTGTTCAGCCGGGCCATGGCGGGCGCGGCGGCACAGATGGCCGAGTTCGGCGCCGCCGTGGGCCGTATCTCCTCCGCCGCCGTGGAGTTCGCGTCCGGCATCGCCGTCTTCAAGAGCTTCGGGCGCGGACGCAACGCCCACGAGCGTTTCGTCCGCGCGACCGAGGGCTTCGCCGACTTCTTCTCCGGCTGGGTCCGGTCCACCCTGGCCACCTCCACCGCCGCGATCCTGGTGGTCACCCCGGCCGTGGTCCTGCTGCTCCTGGCCGTACCGGGCGCGGTGTTCGTCACCCAGGGCTGGACGACCGGCGCCGAACTCGTCCCCTTCCTCCTGCTCGGGCCCGCCGTCGCCGCACCCATGGGCGTCGTCGGACCCCGCATCCAGCAGATCCGGGCCGGCCAGGCCGCCGCCGTACGCGTCACCGAACTCCTGGACGCCCCCACCCTCCCCGAGCCGACGACTCCCGCCCTCCCC
>NZ_WWHX01000409.1 GCF_009862125.1 Streptomyces sp. SID5910 | reverse complement strand
CGTCCTGGGCCGGTGCGGGGGTCCGCTCGCGGGGCGCGTCCTCGGGGTCGGCGGGCGCGGGGCGGGCCGCGAGCCGGCGCTGGATGGCGATGCGGGCGGCGGGTGTGTGGGCGTGCTCCAGCCACTCACGGGAGGGCTCGGAGGCGGGGTCCTGCCCCATGAGGAGCTGCACGGTGTCGCCGTCCCGGAGCACCGTGCTCATCGTCGCCAGGCGGCCGTTGACGTAGGCGCCCATGGCGGCGTGCGCGTCCTCGCCGTACTGGGCGTAGGCGGCGTCCACGCAGGTCGCGCCGTCGGGCAGGCCGAGGGTGCCGCCGTCGGGACGGAAGACGGTGATCTCCCGGTCCTGGGCCAGGTCCTCGCGCAGGGTGGACCAGAAGGTGTCGGGGTCGGGGGCGCCCCGCTGCCAGTCGAGCAGCCGGGACAGCCAGCCGGGCCGGGTGGGGTCGATGCGCTCGCCGTCGCCCGCACCCTGCTCCTCCGCCGGTGTGGCGTAGGGGTTGCCGAGCGCGACGACGCCGGCCTCGGCGACCTTGTGCATCTGGTGGGTGCGGATCAGGACCTCGATCACCTGTCCGTCCTGCGCGCGGGCCACGGCCGTGTGCAGCGACTGGTACAGGTTGAACTTGGGTACGGCGATGAAGTCCTTGAACTCGGAGACGACGGGCGTCATGCAGGTGTGCAGTTCGCCGAGGACGGCGTAGCAGTCGGCGTCCTCCTGGACGAGGACCAGCAGGCGGCCGAAGTCGGCGCCGGAGAGCGGGCCCCGCTTGCGGGAGACGCGGTGCACGGAGACGAAGTGCCGGGGCCGGATGAGGACCTCGGCGGGGATGTCCGCCTCGCGGAGCACCTTGCGCACCTCGTCGGCGACGGAGGCGAGCGGGTCGTCCGCGCGGGCCTCGTTCTCGGCGATCAGCTCCCGGGTGTGCGCGTGCTCCTCGGGGTGCAGCACCGCGAAGACGAGGTCCTCCAGCTCGGACTTGAGCGCCTGGACGCCGAGCCGTTCGGCGAGGGGGATGAGGACGTCCCGGGTGACCTTGGCGATGCGCTCCTGTTTCTCCTGGCGCATGACGCCGAGGGTCCGCATGTTGTGCAGCCGGTCGGCGAGTTTGATCGACATCACGCGGACGTCGTTGCCGGTGGCGACGAGCATCTTGCGGAAGGTCTCGGGCTCGGCGGCGGCGCCGTAGTCGACCTTCTCCAGCTTGGTGACGCCGTCGACCAGGTAGCGGACCTCGGCGCCGAACTGGTCGCCGACCTGATCGAGGGTCACGTCCGTGTCCTCGACGGTGTCGTGCAGGAGGGACGCGGTCAGGGTGGTGGTCTCCGCGCCGAGCTCGGCGAGGATCAGGGTCACGGCGAGCGGGTGCGTGATGTACGGCTCGCCGCTCTTGCGCATCTGGCCGCGGTGCGAGGACTCGGCCAGCAGATAGGCGCGGCGCAGGGGGTCGAGGTCGGCGTCGGGGTGGTGGGCGCGGTGGGCCTCGGCGACGTGGCCGATCGCGTC
>NZ_WWHX01000041.1 GCF_009862125.1 Streptomyces sp. SID5910 | reverse complement strand
TCGCGCGAGTAGTCCAGGTACAGCATCGAGGCGACGGCGTCCACGCGCAGGCCGTCGATGTGGTACTCCTCGCACCAGTACACGGCGTTGGCGACCAGGAAGTTGCGCACCTCCCGGCGCCCGAAGTCGAACTCCAGCGTGCCCCAGTCGGGATGTGCGGCCCGCAGCGGGTCGGAGTGCTCGTACAGCGGGCGCCCGTCGAACTCGGCCAGCGCCCAGTCGTCGCGCGGGAAGTGCGCCGGCACCCAGTCCATGAGGACGCCGATGCCGGCCTGGTGCAGCCGGTCCACCAGGTACTTGAAGTCGTCGGGTTCGCCGAGGCGTGCCGTGGGCGCGTAGAAGCCGGTGACCTGGTAGCCCCAGGAGCCGCCGAAGGGGTGCTCGGCGACCGGCATCAGCTCGACGTGCGTGAAGCCGAGGTCCTTGACGTAGGCGGGCAGTTGGTCCGCCAGCTCGCGGTACGTCAGCCCCGGCCGCCAGGACGGCAGGTGGACCTCGTACACCGACAGGGGGGCCTCGTGCGCGGGGGTGCCGGCGCGTCCGGCCACCCACTCGTCGTCGCCCCACGTGTAGTCCGAGGCGTACACGACGGAGGACGTCGCCGGCGGCACCTCCGTGCGGCGGGCCAGCGGGTCGGCGCGGAAGGTGCGCGAGCCGTCGGGCCGGGTGATCTCGTACTTGTACAGCTCGCCCGCGTCGACGCCGGGCAGGAACACCTCCCACACGCCGGTCCCGCCGAGCGACCGCATGGGGTGGCCGGTGCCGTCCCAGAAGTTGAAACCGCCGGCGACCCGCACGCCGCGCGCGTTCGGCGCCCACACCGCGAAGCGGGTGCCGGCCACGCCCTGGTGGGTCGTCGGGTGCGCGCCGAGCGCCTGCCACAGCTGCTCGTGCCGGCCCTCGCCGATCAGGTGCAGGTCCAGGTCGCCCAGGGTGGGCAGGAAGCGGTACGGGTCCTCGGTCTCCTGGGCCGTGCCCTCGTAGGTGACGAGGAGCCGGTAGGCCGGAACCTCGTCGAGCGGCAGCAGCCCCGAGAAGAAGCCGTCCCCGTCATGGCCCAGCTCGGCGCGCACCTCGCCGGCCAGGACGGTCACGGCACGCGCGTACGGCCGGAACACCCGGACGGCGACCCCGCCGGGCACCGGGTGGGCGCCGAGCACGGAGTGCGGATCGTGATGCGTACCGTCCAGCAACCGCTCCCGGTCGCCCACGCCGAGGGCGGGGTCGACCCCGTCGGGGACGACCGCCCCGGAGATCCCCCCGGCAGGCGCCTTCGTCGCGGGCGCCTTCTCGGCGGTCGCGCTCTTGGTCGGGGCGTCCTGAGCGGCAGCCTTCGTCGCGGGTGCCTTCTTGGCCGGGAGCTTCTTGGCGGTCGCCTCAGGCGCCGGTGCCCGGCGGGCGGCGGTCTTCCTGGCCGGTGCGCT
>NZ_WWHX01000408.1 GCF_009862125.1 Streptomyces sp. SID5910 | reverse complement strand
GTGCGTTCGGCCTCGGACAGCACGCTGTCCCAGTTGATGCCGTAGTAGTCGTACAGCCGGTGCTCCTCGGCCTCCGACAGATGGCCGCCCGCGTCGACGTCCACATTGGGTGCGTCCTTGACCTTGTCCTTGCGGTAGGGGACCTCAAGGTGGTCCTGGACCAGCGAGGCGTCGCGGATGGGCACGAACGACTCGTTGGACCCGAACATGCCGGTCTTGACGCTCACCCACTCGGGGCGCCCCGTCATGTCGTCGAAGAAGACGTGCTTGGCGTCGCCGATCTTGTTGCCGTCCCCGTCGTAGACCGGATGGTCCAGGACGTTGGCGATCTCTTCACGGGTGATCATCTGGCATCACCCTCCTTCCGGAGTGCCTGTACTCCGACTGTCCGTATCAGCAATCCGAAAACGGCACATACGCCACAAAGAGCACATACTTTTCGAAGGTGCTTTCCCCTGGTGACCGTCCCGGCCCGTTCACACGCCCGTGGCCGCCCGCTGCGCCGCACCGGCGAGGGAGCGCCGGTCGCGGTGGCACCCCGGCGGCACGACCGGGCGCACCTCCACCTCGGCGGTGAGACCGCGCGTCGACGCCACCCGCCACAGGGAGGCGAGCAGGGTGTCCTCGCCGACGAACGCGGGCGCCGTGCTCAGCGTCCGCTCCCCCGTCCGGTAGCGGATGCGCACCGGCTGGACCGGCACCCCGGCGTCCAGCGCGGCCTGGAACACGGCCCGGCGGAACGGGCCCTGGGCGCGTCCGCACCAGGTGCTGCCCTCGGGGAAGACGGCGACCGCGGCGCCCCCGCGCAGTGCCCCGGCGACCCGGGCGACGGTGTCCGGCAGCGCCCGCAGACGGTCACGCTCGATGAACAGGGCTCCCCCGCGCTCGGCGAGCGGCCCGGCGACCGGCCACCGCCCGATCTCGCTCTTGGCGAGCATCCGGGCCGGGCGCACGGCGGCGAGCAGCGGGACGTCCAGCCAGGACACGTGGTGGGCGACCAGCAGCAGGCCTCCGGCGGGCGCGGCGGCGCCCGTGACACGGACCCTGACGCCGGCGGCGCGCACGGTCCAGCGGCACCAGCTCCGCACCAGGGCGGCCGGCAGCCGTCCCCGCAGCGGCGTCAGCGCGACCACGACCCCGGCGAGGACCAGCACGCCGACCGCCGTCAGCCGCAGCAGGGCACGCGGTGCGCCGCCGACGGTCCGGGCCGGCTCCAGGCAGGCCTCTGGGGTGCAGGGCGCGGTGGGCAGCCAGGCGCTCACCGGGCGGGCAGCAGCGAGAGGAAGTGCCGCAGGTAGCGCGGGTCGACACGGCTCATCGGCAGCAGCACGTACAGGTCGGCGACGCCGAAGTCCACGTCGTGCGCGGGCTCCCCGCAGACCCAGGCGCCGAGGCGGAGGTAGCCGCGCAGCAGGGCGGGCAGTCCGGTGCGGTCGGCGGGTGCCGTGGCGGGCGGTGTCCAGGGCAGCAGCGGCCGTACGCGGTACTCCTCGGGGGCCAGGTGCTTGGCGCGGACGCGGTCCCAGGTGGCGGCGGCGAGGGTGCCGCCGTCGGCGAGCGGGATCGAGCAGCAGCCGGCCAGCCACGCGTGGCCCCGGTCATGCATATACCGGGCTATGCCGGCCCAGATGAGCCCGATCACGGCGCCGTCGCGGTGGTCGGGGTGCACGCAGGAGCGGCCGACCTCGACCAGGGAGGGCCGGATCGCGTCCAGTGCCGAGAGGTCGAACTCGCCCTGCGCGTACAGCCGTCCGGCGATCGCGGCGCGTTCCGGCGGCAGCAGCCGGTAGGTGCCGACGACCTGCCCGGTCGTCTCCTCGCGCACCAGCAGGTGGTCGCAGTACGCGTCGAAGGGGTCGATGTCGTGCCCGGGCTGCGGGCTCGCCAGCAGGGCGCCCATCTCCCCGACGAAGACGTCGTGCCGCAGCCGCTGCGCGGCCCGGACGTCGTCCTCGTCGCGGGCGAGGGTGACGGTGTAGCGCGGGGGTGCGGAGGGCGCCTGGGGGCGGTCCGCGGTCAGTACGCCGGTCATGGGTGCTCTCCTGAGGACGGGGCGGGGTCCGCCACAGTTCTTCCGAGGCCGGCTGTACTGCGCGTGACCGGTACCGGGAGAGCGGATGTGCGCTTGCTGAATGCCGGACACACAAGCGAAACGGGGCCGGGAGGAGCACCTCTCCCGGCCCCGCCCGTCCGCACCTTCCGGCGAACGTTCAGGGGGGCGTGCCCCCGAAGGGGCGCGGGGAACTGCGCGACCAGCC
>NZ_WWHX01000407.1 GCF_009862125.1 Streptomyces sp. SID5910 | reverse complement strand
GGCGTCGTCCCGGTCGGCGCCGGGGTCGAGGCGTACGGTGCCGTCGGCGAGGGCGGCGGCGAGGGCACCGGCGGTGCCGTGCGGCTCGGCCTCGGCGAGGACGGCCGGTTCGGGGAAGAGGTGGGTCAGGGTGCCGCAGGGCGCGTCGAGTGCCTTGCCGTACCGCTGGACCAGCCGTTCGGCCTCCGTCCGCCCCACGAGGGCGCGTACGGCGAGTTCGTCGGGGTCGGCGGCGCCGGGTGAGCGCAGCCCGGGGCGGGCGGCGACGAGCGGGGCGAGCCGGGGGTCGGCGCCGAGCCGCTCGTCGACGGCGTAGGGGTCGGCGTCGAGGTCGAACAGGCGCCGCAGCCGCTGCACGGAGGTGGTCAGGTCGCGCAGGTCGGTCAGGTGCAGGCGGGCGTCGAGCCAGCCGCCGCTGCCGGTCCTCGGCCGGCCGGGCCGTTCCTGGACGGCGACGATCCCGGTGCCGTAGGGCAGGCGCAGGGTGCGCCGGTGGACGCGGCGGCCGGGCGGGCCGCTGACCTCCTCGACGCCGGCGACGGCCTCCCGCTGGAGCAGGTCGAAGACGGGTCCCGCCTGGTAGGGGCCGCGGTGGGCGAGCCGCAGCGGGATGCCGGCGGACGGGGTGGCCGCCTGGGAGGCCCGGTCGCGGGCCGGGGCGGCGGCGCGGACGCCGCTCGGGGTGGCCGCGTAGACGGCCCTGATCGTGTCGTTGAACTGGCGGACGCTGGCGAACCCGGACGCGAAGGCGATCTCGGTCACGGGCAGGCCGGTGGTCTGGAGCAGTACGCGGGCGGTGTGGGCCCGCTGGGCGCGGGCCAGGGCGACCGGCCCGGCGCCGAGTTCCGCGGTGAGCTGGCGCTGCACCTGGCGGGGGCTGTAGCCGAGCCGGCCGGCGAGTCCGGTGACGCCCTCGCGGTCGACGACGCCGTCACCGATGAGCCGCATGGCCCGGCCGACGACGTCGGCGCGCACGTTCCAGTCGGCCGAGCCGGGCACGGCGTCCGGGCGGCACCGCCGGCAGGCCCGGAAACCGGAGCCCTGCGCGGCGGCGGCCGTCGCGAAGAAGCGCACGTTGTGCCGCTTGGGCGTGACCGCCGGGCAACTGGGCCGGCAGTAGATGCCGGTGGTCTCGACGGCGAAGAAGAACACCCCGTCGAACCGGGCGTCCCGGCTGCGGACGGCCTCGTACCGGCTGTCCTCGCGCTCGGCGGTCTCCCTCAGGTCCCTGTTCACGCTCTCCAGTCTCCGCCGGCCCGGCGGACCGGGCTGGCGGAAATCGGACATCACGCTGAGGGTGCCCGGCGGCTACCGCGCGCGGCCGCGCTTGGCCTCCATCATCGCCTTGCCCATGGCGCCCCGGCGCTTCCACTCCTTGCGGATCTCGGCGCGCAGCCGGGCGTCGGTCTTGGCGACGATGCGCTGGTTCTCCCGCAGCAGCTTGCGGTAGCTCTCCAGCCGCCGCCCGGGCAGCTCACCGTCGTCGATGGCGGCGAGGACGGCGCAGCCCGGCTCGCTCTCGTGGGCGCAGTCGTGGAACCGGCACCGCTGCGCCAGCGCCTCGATCTCGGCGAACACCTGGCCGACCCCGTGCCCGGCGTCCCACAGCCCGACGCCCCGCAGCCCCGGGGTGTCGATCAGCACGCCCCCGCCGGGCATGACCAGGAGGTTGCGGGTGGTGGTGGTGTGCCGGCCCTTGCCGTCGACGTCGCGGATGGCCTGGACGTCCATGACGTCGTCGCCGAGCAGCGCGTTGGCGAGCGTGGACTTGCCTGCGCCGGACTGCCCGAGCAGCACGGCCGTGCCGCCGGCGACGACGGCGCCGAGGACGTCGAGCCCCTCGCCCTGCTCGGCACTGACGGACAGCACCGGCACGCCGGGCGCGGCCGTCTCCACGTCCTGGACGAGGTACGCCAGGGTGACGGGGTCGGTCACCAGGTCGGCCTTGGTGAGGACGACCACGGGCTGGGCACCGGACTCCCAGGCGAGCGCGAGGAACCGCTCGATCCGCGCGAGCTCCAGCTCGGCGGCGAGCGACACGGCGACGATGGCGTGGTCGACGTTGGCCGCGAGGATCTGCCCCTCGGACCGCTTGGAGGAGGTGGAGCGCACGAAGGCGGTACGGCGCGGCAGATACGCGCGGACGTAGCGCGGGTTGCCGTCCGGTTCCACGGCGACCCAGTCACCGGTGCAGACGACGCGCAGCGGATCGTGCGGGGTGACGAACGCGGTGTCGGCCCGCAGGACGCCGCCGGCGGTGACGACATCACACTGCCCACGATCGACCCGCACGACCCGGCCGGGCACGCAGCCCTGCTCGGCGTACGAGGTGAACTCAGACTCCCAGCCTGCGTCCCAGCCGTAGGGGGCGAGCGGGTGCGCTGAGGAGGAAGAGGAGGAGGAGGAGAGGGAGGAAGCGAGATTCAAGGGAGACCCTTCACAGGGCGGCCCCGGCGTCCGCGTGTCGTACGCGGGAATGCTGGTCTGTCAGCCGGTGGCCACGGAGGTGGACGTGACGAACTTCCGGATGCGGGCAGCGCCCGTCGCAACGACAGTCATCAGACACACCTCCTGCTCTCAGCTCGGCTGTGGCCACATCCTAGGAGCAGCCGGCTCCCGGACGCCACGGAATATTCGCCCCCCCCTGCGGGAGCCGTCCTCTCACACCTCGACCGGCGTGTCCTCCGGCAGGCTGTCCATGAAGGAGCTGACCGAGAAGACCGCGTTGCCGGCGCCGGGCGGGCCGTAGCCGGGGGGCGAGGAGAGGCCGAAGTCCTCCATCGTCTGGCGGTAGGCCTGGAGCAGGCGGATGTGGTACTCCAGCGGGGCGCCGTCGGGGTTGGTCTTGCCGAGCGGGGTGGTGGGCTCGGGGCACCAGGTGGTGAAGCGGGGCGTGATGCCGTGCGACATGAAGAAGCGCAGGCCCTCGGTGGTGGACGCGATGGCCTCGTCGACGGTCTTGAAGCCGTAGGGCTCGGCCATCTCGACGCCGGCGACGAAGTTCGGGATGACGTTGCGCGCGCCGAAGACCTCGGTGGAGTCGAGGATGCGCTTGTGCCACTCGTCGCGGCCGACGTAGCGCTCCTTGCCGGGGCAGTACATCTTGAACAGGTACTCGTCCCACACCTCGAAGTTGGGGTGGTAGATCTGCACGCCGTAGTCCTTGAAGCGCTGGACGTCCGGCTTGGGCAGGGCCTGGGCGACGACCTTGCCGATCCAGCGGCCGGGGAAGTGCTCCTCGATGGCCTTGGCGTAGCGCCCGTAGAAGTCGGCCTCGTCCAGGCCCTGGACCTTCGAGGTGATCGCGCCGCCGGTGAGCGTGTAGGCGGTGGACGTCTTCGCCGTGTCGTACGTGTTGATGATGTCGAGCGCTTCGAGGACCTCGTCGACGTCCTTCACACCCGTGTACGGGCGGCCCGCCGCCTTGTGCTGGCGCCAGTTGTGGTTGATGTCGCAGTACTGGCACTCCTCCTTGGCGCCGAAGTACTGGCAGACCCGGAACGCGGTCAGGTAGATCAGGTAGCCCCACTGGATGGTGGGGGCCACCTCCATGACCGACTTCCCGTTGGCGAGCTTGTGGCGGTAGTACTCCGGCATGGGCGGCACGCCGACGTCGGAGATCCGCTTGCCGTCGAGGTAGAGGCCGAGCTGGTTGTGCTCGTCGGCGGCCACGCGGTACGGCGAGGACGGGTTCACGCGCACCGAGACGACGGTGCGGCGCAGGTCGTAGGGGCCGCCGGTGAGGATGATCTCCTCGGGCGGGCGGCGCAGCGCGGCCTCGCCCAGCTCGGGCAGGGTGCCGTGGTCGAAGGAGAAGATGAAGTACGACTTCGGCTTGACCTCGCCGTCCTCGTTGTCGCTCAGCGCGGAGGGGTCGAAGGCCACGCCGCCCCGCAGGAGGTCTTCCTTGAAGACGGCCTCGCGCGGCACGTGCGGGAACCGCTCCATCAGATCCTCGACCAGCGCGGTGCGGCTGTCCATCGAAGTGTCTCCTCCCGGTTCGGACGTACGACTCCTCACGGTATGCCCCCGGCGGTACGGCTTCCCGCCCGGGGCCCTCCCAGACGCGCCGGGTAGGTTTCCGCGCTATGACCGACATCACCGTGACCAACTGGGCCGGGAACATCACGTACACGGCCAAGGAGCTGCTGCGGCCCCGCTCCGCGGACGCGCTGCGGGCGCTGGTGGCGGGCAGCTCCCGGGTGCGGGTGTTGGGCAGCGGGCACTCCTTCAACGAGATCGCCGAGCCCGGCCCCGAGGGCGTCCTGCTGTCGCTGGCCGCGCTGCCGCCCGAGGTGGACGTGGACACGGCGGCCCGTACGGTGCGGGTCGGCGGCGGGGTGCGGTACGCGGAGCTGGCCCGGCTGGTGCACGCGCGGGGGCTGGCGCTGCCCAACATGTCGTCGCTGCCGCACATCTCGGTCGCCGGGTCGGTGGCGACCGGCACGCATGGTTCGGGGGTCGGCAACGGGCCGCTCTCCTCGTCCGTGCGCGAGGTGGAGCTGGTCACGGCGGACGGTTCGACCACGGTGATCGCGCGGGGCGAGGAGCGGTTCGGCGGCGCGGTCACCTCGCTCGGCGCGCTGGGCGTCGTGACCGCCCTCACCCTCGACCTGGAGCCGGCCTACGAGGTCGAGCAGCACGTCTTCACCGAGCTGCCGCTGTCCGGCCTGGACACGGAGACGTTCGACGCGGTGATGTCGGCGGCCCACAGCGTGAGCCTGTTCACCGACTGGCGGGAACCGGGCTTCCGGCAGGTGTGGCTCAAGCGGCGCACCGACCAGCCGCTGCCCGGCTTCCCGTACGCCGCCCCGGCCACCGAGAAGATGCACCCGGTGCCGGGCATGCCCGCGGTCAACTGCACCGAGCAGTTCGGGGTGCCGGGGCCGTGGCACCAGCGGCTGCCGCACTTCCGTGCCGACTTCGTGCCCAGCAGCGGCGCCGAGCTCCAGTCCGAGTACCTGATGCCGCGCGGGCACGCCCTCGACGCGCTGCGCGCGCTGGACGCGATACGGGGGATGGTGGCGCCGGTGCTCCAGACCTGCGAGGTGCGCACGGTCGCCGCCGACGAGCAGTGGCTGAGCCCGGCGTACGGGCGGGACACGGTGGCCGTGCACTTCACCTGGGTCGAGGACACCGCGGCGGTGCTGCCGGTGGTGCGGCGGGTGGAGGAGGCGCTGGACGCCTTCGACGCGCGTCCGCACTGGGGGAAGGTGTTCACGACCCCGGCGGCGGTGCTGCGCGGGTATTACCCGCGGCTCGGTGACTTCGGGGCGCTGGTGGGGGCGCTGGATCCGCGGGGCAAATTCACCAACGCGTTCGTGCGCGGGGTGCTGGCCGGCTGAGGCGGGCGGCGGGCGGTCAGTCCGTCGTGCGGCGGAGCTCCACCAGCGGGATGACGCGGCCCGCCCCTTCCTGGTGCTGGGCGAAGAACGGCGCCTGTTCCAGCAGCTGCGGCCACAGCCGGTCGCGCTCGGGCCCGTCCAGGACGGTGGCGACGGCCGGCCAGGTCTCCGGGCCGAGTTCGACGGTGACGTCGGGGTGGGCCACGAGGTTGTGGAACCAGTCCGGGTGCCGCGGCGCCCCCATGTTGGAGGCGACGACCACCACCCGGTCGCCGTCGAGGCGCCAGAAGCCCATCGGGGTGGTGCGCCGCGTGCCGCTGCGGGCCCCGGTGTGGGTGAGCAGGAGCATCCGGTCGGCGTGCATCATCTCGCCGATCTTCCCGCTGCCCCGCTGGGCGCGGAACTGCTCGGCGACCTGGCGGTTGAGCGCGTTGCGCTGCTCGGTGCTCATCGTCGACGGGTCCATGGCGGCCAATCTGCCACAGCCTCCGCGCCCTCGCAGGACGTCCGGTGCGTCGGCGGTCCGGGGGGCCCGGCCCGGGGGCCGCCCGTACGCGGCCGTCCGTTCCGGCCCCTTCGGACGCCCGGCCCCATCGGGCGCGCCCCTCCGCGCGACCTTCCGTGCGGCCGGACCAGGCCGGACCGGCCCGGGGCGCGGTCTCGGGGCTGTCCTAGGATGCGGGCTGGAGATTCCGCGATGTGAGCGCACCCGCCGGAGAGGTGGACCCATGCCCCGAGCCGGCCTGACGACCGAGCGCGTCGTCGCGGCCGCCGCCGACCTCGCCGACGAGGCGGGGTTCGAGAGCGTCACCGTCTCCGCGCTGGCCCGGCGCCTCGGGGTGAAGGACGCGAGCCTGTACACGCATGTCCGCGGCCTGCACGACCTGCGCGCGCGGATGGCGCTGCTGGCGGGCGGCGAGCTGATCGAGGAGATCGCGCAGGCGGTCGCCGGACGGGCCGGCAAGGAGGCGCTGGCCGCCTTCGCCGGTGCCTACCGGACGTACGCGCTGAGCCACCCCGGCCGGTACGCCGCGACGCAGATCCGCGTCGACCAGGCCCTCGCCGCCGACTCCCCCGCGCTGCGCCGCACCGCGGAGATCACCTACGGGATGCTGCGCGCGTACGGTCTCGGCGAGCCCGATCTCACCGACGCCGTACGCCTGTTGCGCAGCACCTTCCACGGTTACTGCGCCCTGGAGGCCGCCGGGGCCTTCGGTGCGCCGCGCGACGTGCAGGTCTCGTGAGACAGGGCCGTGGAGGCGCTGCACGTCGCGCTGGAGCACTGGCCGGCCGGCGACTGACCCGCGCCCGCCGTCCGCTCAGGCCTTGCGCCCGACCCCGCAGACGGCGACCTCGGCCGTGGGCTCCGGGGACGAGGTGCCGTCCGGGCGCCAGGCGGCGGACGCCACCACACCCGGTTCGACGAGGTCGAGCCCGTCGAAGTAGGCGGCGATGTCCTGCGGGGAGCGCAGGTGGTAGGTGTTGGCCGACTGCGCGTTGTACGTCTCGACGGCCGTGTTGAGCGCGGCGTTGCTGTTCGTGCCGTCGCTCAGGGCGAGGTAGCTGCCCGGCGGCAGCGCCGACACCAGCCGGGCGACCAGGTCCGCGGGCCGCTCGTCGTCGGCGATCTGCCCCATGATGCCCAGCATGGTCAGGGCGACGGGCCGGTCGAAGTCCAGGGTCTTGGCGGCCTCGGCGAGGATCCGGTCGGGGTCGCGCACGTCGGCGTCGATGTAGGCGCAGGCCCCCTCGTCGCTGCTGGTGAGCAGGGCTTCCGCGTGCGTCAGGACGAGGGGGTCGTTGTCGACGTAGACGATCCGGCTCTCCGGCGCGATGCGCTGGGCCAGCTCGTGCGTGTTGTCCGCGGTGGGCAGGCCGGTGCCGATGTCGAGGAACTGGCGGATGCCGGCCTCCCGCACCAGGAAGCGCACGGCGCGCGCCAGGAACGCCCGTTGCAGGCGGGCGACGGCCGCGAACTCCGGGAAGGTCGACAGGATGACGTCGCCGACCTGGCTGTCGACGGGATAGTTGTCCTTGCCGCCCAGCAAGTAGTTCCAGACACGGGCGGAGTGCGGGCGGTCGGTCTGGAGCCGGGCCCTGACTTCATCACGCGGGTGATCCATGGGGACAGCTTCACACAGAGCGACGCTTCTGGGGGTCAACTACCCAGCTTTTGCACGGCGCCGTAGCTCGGCACCGTACCGCCGGGTGCCCGCCCGGAGCGGATGTCGGCCATCGCGTCCAGGGCGGCGCCCAGCGCGCGCCGGTACAGCAGCGAGCCCAGGCTCACCCGGCGTACGCCGAGGTCGGTGAGGTGCGCCAGGGTGGGGCCGGCGGGGGTGTAGAGGACGTTGAGGGGGACGTCGAGCTGCCGGACCAGGGCGGCGATCGTGCGCGGGTCGCTCACGCCGGGCACGAAGAGGCCGTGAGCGCCCGCCTCGCGGTAGGCGTCGAGGCGCCGTGAGGTGCCCTCGCCGTCGCCGAGCCAGTACGTGTCGGTACGGGCGTTGACGAAGAGGCCGGGGGCCGCCGACCGCACGGCGGCGATCTTCGCGGCGTGCCGGCCGGCGGGACCGAGGCCGTCCTCCAGGTTGATGCCGACGGCGCCGACGGCCGCGAGCTGCCGGGCGAACTCGCCGACCTCATCGGGGTCGTCGCTGAAGCCGCCCTCGGCGTCGACGGAGAGGAGGAACGGCTCCGAGCCCAGGGTGAGGGCCAGCCGCAGCGTCTCCTCGCGGGTCGCCGAGGCCCCGTCGGGCAGCCCGCCCGACGCCGCGACGCCCAGGCTGGTCGTGCCGATCGCCGGGTAGCCCCGGCCGGCGAGGAGGAGCGCGGAGGCGTGGTCCCAGGCGCACGGCAGCAGCAGGGGCTCGCCCGCGCGGTGCAGGTCGGCGAAGGCGGTCACGACAGGTCTCCCACGGCATCGGCGTAGTACGCGGACTCGGCGACGTGCAGGGCGAGTTCGCGGAAGGTCCAGCCCTCGCCGGGCGAGTGGTCGAGCTGTTCGCCGGTGAGCGCGTCGAGCCGGTTCGCCCAGATCCGGGCGAGCCGGGTGAGGCGGCTGCGGGCCTCGTCCAGGTCCTCGCCGGTGAACGGCGCGCGGTCCGCGTCCGTCGTGGTCGCGGAGGCGTGCCAATGGTCGGGCACCGGCCGCTCCCCCGCCAACCGCGCCTCCAGTTCGGCGAGATGGTCGATCAGATGGTCGGCGACGCGCCGGACGGCCTTGTGCGGGGTGTAGAGCCGGTCGTCGACGCGGACGGGTTCCCCGTCCCAGGCGGTCCAGGTGGCGGCCAGGTCGAGGACGTGGCCGACCATGCCGGTGACGGCGTCGGCGGGCGTGACGGTGGCCGTGGCGGTGCTCGTTTCGCTCATGTCCCCGACGCTAGGCGCCCGTTGGTTCGGCCCCGGCCGAAGTGTCCCGGGCGTTCGGGCGGGTACCCGGACGGTCACCTGGAGTCATCGGCTTCTCCGACCGGTCGGAAGGTGGACATGGCCAGCATCGAACGACGCGACGACCGCCCCGAGCGGCGGTGGCAGGACAAGTTGTGGGTGATGGGCCTGATGGCCCTGGCCATCGGGGTCGTGACCCGCATGGCCCTCAACGGATTCTCCGGATGGCTGTCGGCCCTCGTCAGCGCCGCGCTGATGAGCTGCTACGTCGTGTGGCTGGTCCGCAGGCGCCGGCACCACGACGCCCGCACCACCGGCACCGCCCCGGACGACGTGCCCGCCATGGAGCGGCAGATCCTCAAGGGCGCGCCGCCGCCCGAGGAGCCCGGGCGGCGGCGTGCCATGGCCGCCCTGGTCGACTCCCGGCAGCAGCGGCTGCGCCGCAACCGCTGGTGGGCGCTCCCCCTGCTCGCCGTGATCTTCTTCGGCACCGCGGCCCTGTGGTTCGCCTCCGGCGCCGTGGCCACGGGCGGCTGGATGCTGGCGGCCGCGGTCGTCGCCATGACGTGGATGGTCTGGTACCACTTCCACTACGACCGCCGCCTGACGCAGATGCGCCGCCGCCTCCAGGGCTGAGCCGGCACGGCGTGCGCGCCTCTCTAGGGCCTGTCGTTTGGATCAGGTCGGCTGAGAGAGACGGTGCGTCTGGGCCGACCCGAGCGGGGGGTGGTGCGTGCAGCTGCAAGGCGGAGGAGGGCGACAGGGCGGAGCCCTGGCAACCGACGACAAC
>NZ_WWHX01000406.1 GCF_009862125.1 Streptomyces sp. SID5910 | reverse complement strand
AGTGTCCCAGAGTTCCGGGTCCCGCGCCGCCGAGGCCACGGCCGCCGCCCACGCCTGCGCCTCGGCCCGCTCGCGGTCGCCGCCGGCCCGCAGCACGGCCTCGCGCGTGCGGTCGTACAGGGCGCCGTCGAGATGCGGGGCGAGATGGCTCAGCGCGTTGTGGATGCTGGTCTGCCGCCACACCAGCCGGGTCGCGGGCGAGGCCAGGCGGGGCCGGGGCAGCCGCAGGGAGCGCCGGGTGAGGACGTCGTCGAGCAGCCGCTCCAGCGGCGCCAGCCGCGCGTACGCTCGCCCGGCCCGCCGCCACTCGGCCACCCGCGGCACGACCAGCGGGATCAGGATCCCGGCGACCGTCAGCACGGCGCTCACCGCGGCCGCCGCCGGGGAGATCCCGGTGACGAGCACCGGCCAGTCCCGGCCGCTCCAGCGGGCGGCCACCGCGGCCAGCTTGGCGACGCTGTACCCGGCGTTGCACAGCGTGCCGGCGCCCAGGACGGTCAGCCCCACCCGCAGCGGGCCGCGCACCCGCCGGGCCCAGCGCAGCGCGGAGACGGTGGTGACCGTGACGGCGGTGAGGTGCCCGGCCAGGTACAGCACGATCATCTGGCCGATGTACGGCGTCGTCGCGTAGTAGGTGTCCAGGTCGGTCCGGCGCTCCACGGGCGCGTCGCCCAGCGCGAAGGCGACCGCGATGCCGAGGACGACGAGCGCGTACGCGAGGATCCAGCGCCGGGCGACGACGCGCACCCGGGGCCCGCCGCGCCAGTACACGATCAGCACCTGCGCGGCGGCGCCGTACGCGGTGATCGACGCGTACGTGAGCGGCGCGGCCAGGTTCGGGACGCCGCCGAGCCGGTTGACGGCGCCGACGGTCGGCGGGGCGCCGAGGAGGAAGCAGAGCCCGGCCAGGCCCAGCACCGCGCACAGGGAGCGCAGATAGGGGTCGTGCCGGTGGCGTACGAGGTCGGGGGCCCGGGCCGCCAGGCCGAGCCACAGCACGGCGCAGCTGACGTAGTTGGCGAGGCCGTTCACCGGTGGGGCCCGCGGTAGTTGAGCGCGGCGCCGATGCGTCCGGCCAGGCCCTCGGCGTCGTCGTCGTGCGCCGCGTACACGGAGTCCCGCGGGGCCTCCAGCCAGTCGCGGAGCCGGCGGCCCATCAGCATGCCGAAGCGGTCGGCCTCCTGCTCCTCGGTCAGGCTGAAGTCGGTGCGCGCGGCGACGGGGCGGGGCCGGCCGTCCCCGGCAGGGGGCGGTTCCGCTTCCGTGTCCGCCGCGTGCCGGCTCATGTGCCACACCTCGTGGCACAGGATCACTATCTGGTGCCAGACGGCGGCCCGCCGGTCGACCACGACGACGTCGTGCGTCCCGGCCTCCAGCCACAGCCCGCTGGCGGTGTGCGGCGGGAACGTCTCCCGGCGGACCACGATCTCGCGGCCCCGCCACGCGGCGACGGACGCGACGAGCGCCTCGAACAGGGCCTCCGGGTCCGCGGGGACCGGCACGCGGATGGGGTCGATGAGCACGTCGGCGAGGCGACGCATCTGCCTGCTCGTACGCACCGTTCTCCTCCCGGGTCCCGTTCCGCTTGTGGCGGGGTCGTGCGGTCCACCCGTGCAATATGCCAAGACTCCGGCCTGCTCGGCCACCTCCGGGCGGTGACCCGGCGGCCCGCGCGCCGTGGTCGCGGGCGGTGCGGTCCTGCCGAGGTTACGTGCCCGCGTCCGCCCGCGTCCCGCGATCCGGAGACCGCCGTTCCGTGCGACTGACGCGGCGTCAGGAACCCTGGTGGCCGGGGGAGGCGACCGGGGTCACCGGCACCCCTCCGGCCGCGCTGCCCAGCAGGGTGAGCCGTGCCGTCCCCGGCCCCGCCTCGGTGCCGTCGCCGGCCAGCACCGCCAGGGCGAGCGTGTTGGCGGCGGCGCGCGTGCGCAGGATGCCGTTCGGCAGCGCGAGGGTGCGCGGGGCGCCGCCGGCCACGTACTCGCCCATGTTCCAGCCGTTCAGGAAGACCTGGACGCGGTAGTCGCGGTCCGGGTCGTCGTCGAGGGTCAGTCCGACCGAGGCGTCGACGTCCGGCGGGACGTCCAGCCGGAACGTCGTCCGGTACCAGGTGACGCCCTGCCGCCGGTCCGCGCGGGGCAGGGACACGGACTCCCAGCCGCCGTCGTCGTACCCGGGCAGGTGCCAGCCCTTGCGCTCCCCGTACAGCCCGCCGTTGTTGAGCGGCCCGCGCACCGGGTCGGGGGCCGCCGCGCCCCGCAGCCGCCAGCGCACCTCCGGCGAGGTGCCCCCGAAGGTGACCGACGTGAGCCCCCGGGCCGCCCGGTCGTCGTGCTGGCCGCGCTGGGTGCGCCGGACCAGGACGGACAGCACGGGGGAGGACGACCGCCCTTCCTCGCCGAGCCGCTCGCGCAGTCCCGCGGGCAGCCGGAAGCCCGCCGTGCCGGTCCACGTGCCCTCCCCGCCCTCCTGATCCAGGCGGTGCGTGCCCAGCGGCTCCCCGTCCAGCCAGGCCATGAGCATCCCCCGCGCGCCCGTGCTGTAGGCGAGGGAGACGGACTCCAGGCCGGCGGCGCCGGTGAGCCGGCCCCGGTACCAGACGTCGCCGTAGTGGAAGCCGTAGTCGTCGGCGAAGAGCACGGGCTGCTCGTCGGGCACCGGCGTCGTGCCGTACGACGTCGTGCGGTCGGCGACCGTCCAGCCCGAGTCGTCGTAACCGGGCTCCGCCTCCGGGTTCTCCTCGCGGCGCCGCCAGCCGTCGAGCGCGGGCAGCGCCAGGTCCGGTACGCCGGGCAGCGGCTGCTTGGTTCCCAGGCTCTGGGCCAGGCTGGTCGTCGTGGTGACCGCGCGGCCGTTCCACGACACACGCGTGATGCCGCGCGGCGCCCACACCTCCAGCCCGTACGCGTCGGTGGTATCACCGGTCAGCCGCACCGTGTCGCCGTCCAGCACGGCGTCGCGCAGCAGCGCCGGGCCGTACACGAGCCCCTTGCCGGACGGCGTCTCGTACGGCCACAGCCGCAGGGAGACCGCGTCGTCGGCGAAGAGCAGCAGCAGCGTGCGGTCGGAGCCGGCGCTGCGCACCCGCACCCGGGCCAGACCGGACGCCCCGAGCGGCACCGTCACGTGCAACTGGTCCTTGTCGTACGCCCAGGCGGCCTCCGCGTCCAGCCGGGTCGGCCAGGGCTCCTCCGGGCAGTCCAGCACGAGGTGCGCCATCTCGCCGGTGCGGCCCACGAAGGCGGCGATGTCCAGCCGCCCCACGCTCAGGGTCATCATCGGCTGCACGGTGGCGTGGGCGAGCTTGCGGCCCCCTCCCAGGTCGAGCCCGGCGGCGAGCAGCTTGGCGTCCCGCGCGGGCACGGTGACCGGCACGTCGGTCCCACCCATCCGCAGCGTGGAGGTCACGTCCGCGGCGGAGTCGTTGCGCAGCACGTACACGTGGGCGCCGGTGTCCGGGTTGGCCAGGTGGCGCACCCGGATCCGGGCGTCGGCGGCGCGGACGGCGGGTGCCGTGTCCAGCCGCGCCAGGTCGGGGACGTGGCGCAGGAGATGGCCGAACTGGTGGAGCGGGGCGAGCCGGTCCGTGGGCCTGCGCCCCTCGTCGATCGCCGCCGCGGGGTCGTACGTGGGCGTGGGCGCCGACGGCGCGGCCAGCCAGCCCCACGAGGTCCCGCCGAACACCGGGCCCGCGTGGTGCAGCGCGGTGCCGTCCGCGAGGCCGGTGAGGTGGACCCGGCGCGCCTCGGCCGCGTCCGCGGTGCGGGGCGCCTTCGCCAGGTCGACCGGGGCGCCCTCGTGGAGGACGGGTACGTCGATGCCGTCCGCGCGGACCTTCGCCCGCAGCCGGCTCAGCAGGTCGCCGTGCGGGGCGTCGAGCCGGTAGAGCAGGACGGTGCCGGTGCCCCGCGTGTACTGGTGCCGGGCGGCGATCGCGTCGACGCGGCCCAGCCACTCGTCGGCGTGCCGCCGGAACGCCGGGCCGGTGGTCCCGGCGCCGTCCCCGGCCGACGTCAGCCAGCCCGGCAGGCCGCCCGCGTCGACGTCCGCGCCGATGTGCGGGCCCGGCCGCAGGACGACGTACAGACCGGTCTCGGCGGCCGTGCGCAGGAACAGGTCCAGGTCGCGGACGCCGGTGAAGTCGTACCGCCCCGGGGCGGGGGAGTGCTGGTTCCAGGCGACGGGCACGTCGACCGCGTTGAAGCCGGACGCCCGCATCTTCTGGAGGACGTCCCGCCACAGGGACGGGCTCGGCAGCCGGAAGGGGTGCAGCTCGCCCGCCCACAGCGCGAGGCGTCTGCCGTCGATCAGCAGCGAGTGCCGGTCGAAGGCGATCCGGTGGCGCCTCCCGTCGGCGCCGGGCGGCGCGGGCGGCGGCCCGGTGGGTACGGGGCCGGGGGCGCCGGACGCCTGCACCGTCCCGCCGCTCATGCTGCCGCCGAGGGCGAGACCGAGGACGGTGGTGCCCGCGAGGGCGCTGAAAACTCGTCTGCTGAGCTCCAAGGGAGCCTCTCCTGTTGCCTGTACCGCTGGTGCCGGGCCCATTGTCCACAACGCCCCGCACAATGGTCGTATGAGGATCTCGGCACGGGCGGACTACGCGGTACGGGCGGTACTGGAACTCGCCGTACGGCAGGGCGACCGCCCCGTGAAGGCGGAGGAGGTCGCCACCGCCCAGGACATCCCGCACAAGTTCCTGGAGGGCATCCTCGGAGACCTGCGCCGGGGCGGCATCGTGGAGAGCCGGCGCGGCGGGGGCGGCGGATACCGGCTGGCGCGCGAGGCGGCCGAGGTCACGGTCGCGGACGTCATCCGGGCGGTGGACGGGCCGATCGTCTCGGTGCGCGGCGAGCGGCCGACGGGCCTCGTCTACACGGGCACGGCGGGACCGCTGCTGCCGCTGTGGGTGGCGCTGCGCGCCAACGTCCGCCGCATCCTGGAGGGCGTGACCATCGCGGACCTGGCGGCGGACGCGCTGCCGGACCCGGTACGGCGGCTGGCGGCCGAACCGGCGGCGTGGGAGAACCCGTAGGGGTCCCCGCCCTGGGAGCCCTTCAAGGGGGCGACCCTTGCGCCACTCAGGAGCAGGCCGGGTCACGGCCCGCCCGGCCGGCACAGCGAGTCAGCCGGTGCGGCCCATGCCCGCCGCGTTCGGCCACGCCTGCTGCGGGCCCGAACGGCCGGTCGCCGGGACCGGGTCCAGGCCGTTGGTACCCCGGACCTGCGCGGCCGTGAGACCCCCGCGGGCCGGGACGCCGGGCGGGGTGGGACCGGTGGGCACGGGATACCCGACCGCCGCGGCGGCCGGAGCCGGGGCGGGCACGGGCGCCGGTGCGGGCGCGGGCCTCGGGACCTGCGCGGGCTGCGGGTACGACGCCGGCTGGGGGACCGGCGCGGGCTCGGGGTACGGCGCCGGCTGGGGGACCGGCACAGACTGGGGGGCCGGCACCGGCTGGGGATACGGCGCCGTCGGCTGCGCGTACGGCGGCGGCTGCGGGACCTGCTGGGGTGCC
>NZ_WWHX01000405.1 GCF_009862125.1 Streptomyces sp. SID5910 | reverse complement strand
CGGGCCAGTGCTTCCACGGCCCACGGGGCGAGTTCGGCGGCCCACGGCCACACGCCCTTCCCTGCCACCACCGCCCAGGCGGCACGCGCCTGTCGCGCGGCGGTCTCCGTCTCCTGGCGGGCCAGGGCGAGGCGGATCAGGGCGCCGGCCGCCGTCGTGGCCAGGGGCACGGGGAGGTCCTCCCTGCCGAAGGTGCCGCGCTGGGACAGCCAGGACGCGGCCTCCCCCCAGTCGCCCTGGGCGAGGGCGAGCAGGCCGCGGACGACGTAGGCGTCGGAGGCGATGAGCGGCATGTCGGCGGTCGCGGCGACGAAGTCCTCGCACCGCCTGGCCAGGCCCGTCCACTGGCCGGTCCACCACTCCTGGAGCAGCTGGGCGCCCAGCGCGTTGTGCTCGAAGTAGGGCGCACCGCTGCGTGCGGACAGGTCGCGGCCCTCCGCGAGCAGGTCCCCCGCCCGTTCGTGCAGGCCGAGCCAGACGGCGGCGTCCGCGGCGTTGCACAGGCCGCGGGCCGCCTGCCCGGCGCGTGCGGGGTCGGTGGTCTTCCTGGGCAGGCTCCGCACCAGCTCCCAGGCGTCCGGTTCGGCGCAACTCGTCGCGAGGGCGACGCGGTTGGCGAGGACCGCCGTACGCATCGCGTCGTCGCCGCTCGCGTCCGCGGCGGCCATGGCCTTGACCAGCCACTCCCGGTGGTCGTCGAGGGAGTTGCCGGGCCAGAAGGGGCTGGACAGGGCGGCCATGGCGCGTGCGGCCAAGCCGGGGCGGACCTCGCGCAGTTCGGTGGCGGCGGTCTCCAGGGCCCGCCAGCCCTCGGGGTACCGGCCCATCTGGTTGCACAGCATCAGGCCCAGGTCGAGCCGGAGTTCGCCGCGTACGGCCGCGGGGAGGGACGCGTCCTGCACGATCTGCGCGAGGACCTCGACGGTCTGGTCCGAGCGCAGCCCGGTCACGGCGCTGCGGGCCAGCAGCGGGGCCAGCCGGGCGCGGACCTGGGGCGGGAGGCCGGGGGCGGCCAGCGTCCGTTCCAGGAGGGTGATGGCCTCCTGGTGCCGGCTGGCGGCCGCGGCCGACTCGGCGGCCTTCTCCACGGCGTTGATCCATCTGCGGCTGTCGCCGGCCGCCCTGTGGTGGTCGGCGACGGCGGCCCAGGGCACGGGCTGCCTGCGGGCCAGGGCTTTCGCCGCCCGCCCGTGGAGGTCCTGGCGTACGGGCCCGGGCAGGGAGGCGCGCACGGCCGGCGCCGCCAGCGGGACGGCGAACCCGTAGCGGTCCTCGCCGAGTTCCGCGAGGGCCGCGCCCTCCAGGGCCCGCAGCAGCGCGGTGTTCCCCGTCGCGGCTCCGAGCCCCGACACCGCGAGCAGTTCGTCGCGGCCGACGGGGCCGCCGAGGACGGCGGCCGCCCAGACCACCGGCCGGTGCTCGGGGGGCAGCGCGTGCGTACGGCCCAGCACCAGCTCCGCCAGCCGGGCCGGCGTACCGGCCGCCTCCACCTCGGCGGCCGTGCCGGTGAACGCCGGCCGCTGCTCCCGCAGTACGGCGAGGACGTCGACGACGACCCGGGGCACCCCGCCGGTCCGCTCGTGCAGCCTGCGCGCCGCCTCGGCCGAGCAGCCGTCACCCAGCGCCTGTACGGCGGCCCGGCGGACGCGTTCCTCGTCCCAGGGGGTCAGCCGGTGCCGGAGCACGGTCATCCGGGACGGGTACGCCATCGGCGCTGCGCCCAGGGGCAGGCCGGGTACGGACAGTTCCTCGGGCCGGTAGGTCACCGCGGCCGCGGAGCCCGGCCGCAGTCCCTCCAGCACCTGGCGCAGCCGCCGGAGTTCGTCCTCGTCCGCCCGGTGGACGTCGTCCACGAGCCACAGGGCCGGTATGTGTTCGTGTTCGTCCTCCTGCGGCGGCCCGCCGCCGGCTCCGCACCGCCACCAGCGCCGGGCCGTGTCCGCCGCCTCGGGCAGGCCGGCCAGTTCCTGGAGGAGGTGGCTCTTTCCCTCGCCGGCGGCGCCCTCGACGAACAGCAGCACCGGTTCGGCACGCTCGTCGGCGAGGACGCGCACCAGGGGCCACACAGCGGAACCCCGCGTAGCGTTCAC
This sequence comes from Streptomyces sp. SID5910, assembly GCF_009862125.1. Taxonomy (GTDB): domain Bacteria; phylum Actinomycetota; class Actinomycetes; order Streptomycetales; family Streptomycetaceae; genus Streptomyces. The sequence continues at coordinate 2,571 of NZ_WWHX01000405.1, read as the reverse complement.
GCCGTCATCCTCGCTCATCGCCGCACCGTACCAAGACGATCACCTGTTGGGCCCGGGCGTGTGGAAGAGCTCTCGGCGTCGAGGCGCACCGCGGAGCGCGCCCGGCCGACCGCTCAGGAGCGGCGCGGTGTGCCGTCCGGCTCGGGACAGCCGGGAACGGCATGCGCGGCTCGTTCCACACGCCCGTGCACGGGCCGGCCAACCGAGGCTGGGCAGATTCCCCGCAGTTGCCGCGCGGTCCTGCGAGTCCGGTGGGCCGACACCTGAAGCTAGGCGCCGGTCCGCGTCCCTGAACATCCGGAAAGCCGGATCCACGGATACTCAATCAACCTCCGGGCAGCGACCCACCGCACGACGCCCCGACGCCCCGGCCGCTTGTCAGCCGTCCGACGTCGTCGCCCTCGCCAGGGCCACTCCCCCGACGATCAGGCACAGCGCGGCGATACGGCCGAGGGAGACGGGCTCCCGGTGGACGAGGACCCCCAGGCTGATGGCGCCGGCCGCGCCGATGCCGGTGAACACCGCGTACGCCGTGCCGACGGGCAGGGTGCGCATCGCCAGTGACAGCAGGTAGACCGAGCCGGCCGCCAGCACGACGCAGACGAGCGTCGGCACCAGGCGGGTGAATCCGGCCGTGGGCCTGATGCTCTGCGACCAGGCGACCTCGACCAGGCCCGCCGCGACCAGCAGCAGCCAGCTCACAGCGTCCGTCCCAGCTCGCGGGCCGCGGCCAGGGCGGCCGTGCGGGACGCGTCGTGGGCCTCGCGACGGGCGGCGAGCGCGGGGTCGAGGCGGGAGTTGACCAGTTCGGTGCCGACGAAGGTCATCGCCTCCTGCGGCACGGCGAAGTGCCCGGCGAAGAAGTCCCGCAGATAGCGCTCGTGGTGGTCGTACGGCTGACGCGGGGTGCCCGGCCCGTACGCGCCGCCCCGCGCGTAGGCCACGACGAAGCGTCGTCCCGGCAGGGACATCTTCGGGAAGGTCACCTGGTCGATCCACGCCTTCAGCGACGCGGGCACGGAGAAGTTGTACATCGGGGCCGCGATCAGCACGACGTCGGCGGCGACGAGTTCGTCGAGCAGCGGCTCGACGATCTCCCAGGCTGCGGCCTGGGCGGGGGTGCGCACCGCCTCCCGGTAGCGGGCGATGTCGGTGATCCCGTGCTCCAGGACGTGGTCGCACAGCTCGGTCCACGCCTCGCCTATCTGCGGGACCGGGGTGAGGGCCAGATCGCGGTGGAGGTAGGTGCCGTCGGGGTGGGACGCACGCCAGGCACCGGCGACGGCGTCGCCGACCTCGCGGCTGAAGGAGGTGCGGCGGGCGCTGGTGTCGAGGTGCAGCAAGGTCGGGGCTGTGGTGGACACGGGTCTGGCTCCTGCCTGACGGGTTATCAACCGGACGGCGTGTCCGGTTGCGCGGTACGACCCTACCAACCGGACGCCGTGTCCGGTTATTCCGCGGGCTGTCGTAGGCTGTGGTCCGTGGAGACGAGGGAACGAGCCGACGCGGCACGCAACCGGGCGAAGGTGCTCTCCGCCGCGGCACGGCTCTTCGCCGCCGGGGATCCCCGCGCGGTGACGATGGAGGACATCGCCCGCGCCGCCGGCGTCGGCCGCGGCACGCTCTACCGCCGCTACCCGGACGTCGCCTCCGTCGCGGCGGCGCTCCTCGACGAGCACGAACGGCTCCTCCAGGGCGAGCTGCTGCGCGGCGACCCTCCGCTGGGCCCGGGCGCACCGCCCCGCGAGCGCCTGGCGGCGTTCTTCGCGGCCATGGTCGACCTGCTGGAGCAGCACGGGCATCTCGCCCTGGGGGCCGAGGCCGGGGCGAAGCGCTTCGCCGTCGGCGCGTACGGGTTCTGGCGCGCCCACGTCCTGGCACTCCTGCGGGAGGCGGGCGCCCCCGACCCCGAGTCCCTCGCGGACACCCTGCTGGCCTCCCTGGCACCGGAGGTCTACCTCCATCAGCGCGACCGGGGCGTGTCACCTGACCGACTCAAGGACGCGCTGACCCGACTCGCCTACGCGGCCACGCTCTGACGTGCGGGGCGGGGGGCCGACGGGGCGGTGACGCGGGGCGGTGGGACCGGCAGGGCCGGCGGCACTGGGGCGGATGGTGCCGGCGGACTCGACAGGGCGGTGTCGGCGTGACCGGCGGGATGGTGGCGCGGGGCCCGGTGGGGCGGTGCGTGGGGGTCAGGTGTCGGCGAGTGCCTCGGTGCCGCCCAGGCCCGTCAGGGCGCCGACCGGGTCGAGGTCGGGGGTGCCGCGGGGCCACCAGTCGTCGCGGCCCGGCTCGGACTCGTAGGCGTACCACAGGCCCGTGCGGCCGAGGCGGAGCTGGAGATGGGCCGCGGGGTGGGTGAGGTGGTTGCGCCAGGGGCGGAAGGCAGGGAGGTCGGCCGCGAGCAGCAGCGGCCGGGCGCGGTCGAAACGGCCGGCCGGCGGGTCCCAGGGCTCCTCCAGGACCGCGAGGCCGTCGAGGCCGCCCTGCCGCCAGGCGGCCACCGCGCGCGCCAGCTCGGACGTGCCGCGGCCGGCGGCCCGGGCCAGGGACGAGTACAGCGCGCGG
>NZ_WWHX01000404.1 GCF_009862125.1 Streptomyces sp. SID5910 | reverse complement strand
AGGGGCGCGGGGAACTGCGCGACCAGCCACAACGAAACCCGCACCCGAAGGAGCACAGTGACCACCCTCCTCGAATCCGAAGAGCACAAGTCCCTCCGCGAAGCGGTGAAGGCCTTCGCCAAAACCCACCCCACCACCCTCGGCACAGACAACCACCGCTTCTGGCAGGACGCCGCCAAGCTCGGCTACATCGGCGTCAACCTGCCGGAGGCATACGGCGGTGGCGGCGGCGGCATCACCGAACTCTCCCTCGTCCTCGAAGAGATGGGCGCCGCCGGCAACCCCCTGCTCATGATGATCGTCTCCCCGGCGATCTGCGGCACCGTCATCTCCCGCTTCGGCACCGAGGCCCAGAAGCAGGAGTGGCTGCCCGCCCTCGCCGACGGCAGCCGCCTGATGGCCTTCGGCATCACCGAACCCGACGCCGGCTCCAACAGCCACCGCATCACCACCACCGCCCGCCGCGACCCGGCGAGCGGGGACTGGCTGCTCACCGGCCGCAAGGTCTTCGTCTCCGGCGTCGACATCGCCGACGCCACCCTGATCGTCGGCCGCACCGAAGACGCCCGCACCGGCAACCTCAAGCCCTGCCTCTTCATCGTCCCGCGCGACGCGGACGGCTTCCAGCGGCGCCCCATCGACATGGAACTGGACGCCGCCGAGAAGCAGTTCGAGCTGGTCCTGGACGACGTACGGCTGCCCCCGGAGGCCCTGGTCGGCGACGAGGACGCGGGCCTCCTCCAGCTCTTCGCCGGCCTCAACCCCGAGCGCGTCATGACCGCCGCCTTCGCGATCGGCATGGGCCGCTACGCGCTCGCCAAGGCCGTCGAGTACGCCCGTGAGCGCACCGTCTGGAAGGCCCCCATCGGCGCCCACCAGGCCATCGCCCACCCCCTCGCCCAGGCGCACATCGACCTCGAACTGGCCCGCCTCATGATGCAGAAGGCGGCCCATCTGTACGACGCGGGCGACGACATCGGCGCGGGCGAGGCCGCCAACATGGCCAAGTACGCGGCCGGCGAGGCCTGTGTGAAGGCCGTCGACCAGGCCGTGCACACCCTCGGCGGCAACGGCCTCACCCGCGAGTACGGGCTCGCCCGGCTGATAACGGCGTCGCGCGTGGCTCGTATCGCCCCGGTCAGCCGGGAGATGATTCTCAACTACGTCTCCCACCAGACCCTGGGCCTGCCCAAGTCGTACTAGGCCGTATCCAGCCCGCGTTGGAGGAACCGTGTTCCGCAGCGAGTACGCAGAAGTCCCGCCCGTCGAACAGCCCATCCACGACGCCGTGCTCGGCCGGGCCGCCGTGTTCGGCAACGCCCCGGCCCTGGTCGACGGCACCGACGGCACCACGCTCACGTACGAGCAGGTGGACCGGTTCCACCGGCGGGTCGCCGCCGCCCTCGCCGAGGCCGGGCTGCGCAAGGGCGACGTCCTCGCCCTGCACAGCCCGAACACGGTCGCCTTTCCGATCGCCTTCTACGGCGCCACGCGCGCGGGTGCCTCGGTGACCACCGTGCACCCGCTCGCCACGGCGGAGGAGTTCGCCAAGCAGCTCGGCGACTCCCGGGCCCGCTGGATCGTCACCGTCTCACCCCTCCTGGGCGTCGCCCGCCGGGCCGCCGAACTCGCGGGCGGCGTCCGGGAGATCTTCGTGTGCGACAGCGCGTCCGGCCACCGCTCCCTCATCGACATGCTCGCCTCGACCGCGCCCGAACCCGAGGTCGCCATCGACCCGGCCGAGGACGTCGCCGCCCTGCCCTACTCCTCGGGCACCACCGGCACCCCCAAGGGCGTCATGCTCACCCACCGGCAGATCGCCACCAACCTCGCGCAGCTCCAGCCCGCCGTCGCGGCCGGACCCGGCGACCGGATCCTCGCGGTGCTGCCGCTCTTCCACATCTACGGGCTCACGGCCCTCATGAACGCCCCGCTGCGGCTCGGCGCCACCGTCGTCGTCCTGCCCCGCTTCGACCTGGAGCAGTTCCTCGCCGCTATCCAGAACCACCGCATCACCGGCCTGTACGTCGCCCCGCCGATCGTCCTGGCCCTCGCCAAGCACCCCCTGGTCGCCGACTACGACCTGTCCTCGCTGAAGTACATCGTCAGCGCCGCCGCCCCCCTCGACGCGCGTCTCGCCGCCGCCTGCTCGCAGCGGCTCGGCCTGCCGCCCGTCGGCCAGGCCTACGGCATGACCGAACTGTCCCCGGGCACCCACGTCGTCCCCCTGGACGCCATGGCCGACGCGCCGCCCGGCACCGTCGGCAAGCTCATCGCCGGCACCGAGATGCGCATCGTCTCCCTCGACGACCCCGAAAAGGACCTCCCCGCCGGCGAGTCCGGCGAGATCCTCATCCGCGGCCCCCAGGTCATGAAGGGCTACCTGGGCCGCCCCGACGCCACCGCCGCCATGATCGACCCGGACGGCTGGCTGCACACCGGGGACGTCGGACACGTCGACGCCGACGGCTGGCTCTTCGTCGTCGACCGCGTCAAGGAACTCATCAAGTACAAGGGCTTCCAGGTGGCCCCCGCCGAACTGGAGGCCCTCCTCCTCACCCACCCCGGCATCGCCGACGCGGCCGTCGTCGGCGCCCACGACGACGACGGCAACGAGGTGCCGCACGCCCACGTGGTGCGCCGGACGCCCGCCGACGGGCCCACCGAAGGAGAGGTCATGATGTACGTCGCCGAACGCGTCGCCCCCTACAAACGCGTCCGCCGGGTCACCTTCGTCGACGCCGTGCCGCGGGCCGCCAGCGGCAAGATCCTCCGCCGGGAACTGCGAGGCCGCCCGTGACCCTGATCGACCGCACGCGCGCGCGGGGCGTCGAGACCCTCACCCTCGACTCCCCGCACAACCGCAACGCCCTCTCCGCGGCCCTCGTCACCGGCCTGGCCGCCGCCCTCACCGACGCCGGGAAGGACCCCGGCGTCCGCGCCGTCGTCCTCACCCACACCGGCACCACCTTCAGCGCCGGCGCCGACCTGCGCGACCCGCCCGACCCGGACGCCCTCGTCGCCCTGCTCCGGCAGATCGTGGAGCTGCCGAAACCCGTCATCGCCCGCGTCACCGGACACGTCCGCGCCGGCGGCCTCGGCCTGCTCGCCGCCTGCGACGTCGCCGTCGCGTCCACCACCTCGACGTACGCCTTCACCGAGGTCCGCATCGGCGTCGCCCCCGCCGTCATCAGCCTCACCGTGCTGCCCCGCACCGACCCCCGCGCCGTCGCCCGCCACTACCTCACCGGCGAGCGCTTCGACGCCGCCGAGGCCACCCGCCTCGGCCTGGTCACCGCGGCCGGCGACGACGTGGACGCCGTACTCGCACCCGTCCTCGACGGTGTGCGCCGTGCCTCACCGCAGGGCCTGGCCGAGACGAAACGGCTGCTCACGGCTAGGGTGCTGGAGGCCTTCGACCGGGACGCGGCCGACCTGACCGCGCTCTCGGCCCGGCTGTTCTCCTCCCCGCAGGCCCGCGAGGGGATGACGGCCTTCCTCGAACGACGGGATCCGGAATGGGTGGTGTGAGCGCGGCCGACCGTGCCGAGCGCGTACCGAAGCAGGACCGCAGCCGGGCCACCCGGCAGCGGCTCCTCGCGGCCGCCGTGGCCTGCCTCGCCGAACACGGCTGGGCCGGCTCCACCGTCTCCGTCGTCGCCGAACGCGCCGGCGTCTCCCGCGGCGCCGCCCAGCACCACTTCCCGACCCGCGAGGACCTGTTCACCGCGGCCGTCGAGTACGTCGCCGAGGAACGCTCCGGCGCCCTGCGCGCCCTGTTCCCCGAGGGCGCGGCGGCCGACGACCGCCGCGCCGCGGTGGCCGCCCTGGTCGACCTCTACACCGGGCCGCTGTTCCGCGCCGCGCTCCACCTGTGGGTCGCCGCCTCCAACGAGGAGCAGCTGCGCGGCCGGGTGACCGAGCTGGAGGCCCGCGTGGGCCGCGAGACCCACCGCATCGCCGTCGACCTCCTCGGCGCCGACGAGAGCCGCCCCGGCGTCCGCGAGACCGTCCAGGGCCTCCTGGACATGGCCCGCGGCCTCGGCCTCGCCAACCTCCTCACCGACGACGCCGCCCGGCGCGAACGCGTCGTCGCCCAGTGGGCGGACCTGCTCGACGGAGCGCTGGGCTGACCCGCCCCGGCCCGCCAGGGGCTCACGGCGCGAGCCGCTCCACCCGCCAGCCCCCGTCGGCCCGCGCCACGTACCGCAGCCGGTCGTGCAGCCGGTTCTCCCGGCCCTGCCAGAACTCCACCGTGCCCGGCACCACCCGGAACCCGCCCCAGTGCGGCGGCACCGGCACCCGCTCGCCCTCCGGATAGCGCGCCGCCAGCTCGTCGTACACGGAGTCCAGCGCCTCCCGGCCCGCCACCACCGACGACTGGACGCTCGCCCACGCCCCGAGCTGCGAACCGTGCGGCCGGGTCCGGAAGTACGCCGCCGTCTCGTCCCGCCCGGTCCGCCGCGCCACGCCCGTCACGATCACCTGGCGGGCCATCGCGTGCCAGGGGAAGAGCAGCGCCACGTGCGGGTTCTCGCCCAGCTCGCGCCCCTTGCGGGACTCGTAGTTGGTGTAGAAGACGAAGCCCCGCTCGTCGAAGTGCTTCAGCAGCACCGTGCGCGAGCTGGGCCGGCCCTCGGCGTCCGCCGTGGACACGACCATGGCGTTCGGCTCGAACAGGCCGCCGTCCGTCGCGGCCTGCTTGAACCAGCGCGCGAACTGCTCGACGGGCGTCGCGGCGAGCTCGCTCTCAAGGAGCCCGTCGGCCCGGTACTGCTTGCGCATCGACGGAAGATCGAAGGGGACGGCATCGCGGTCGGTCACGACGGCCATCCTGCCGTATCCGCGCCGCCCGGCCCCCCGGTGTCCTTCGTCACGCAGTGGCACTGAGTGCCGCACCCCCTCCCCAAAGGTGACACCCGGGGATATCGTGCTGGTTCCGTCCCGGTCGGATGAGCACCGGCCGGACGGGGCATCACACGGGTGACCGCAGGGACCGCGAGCCGGGACACGACCGTGGATCCATGGGGACGACCGCACTCGTCCCCGCGCGGGTCGCCACACATCACGACCACGAGGAGCCGCCTGATGTCCGCATTCGTACCCGGACTAGAGGGAGTCGTCGCGTTCGAGACGGAGATCGCCGAACCCGACAAGGAGGGCGGTGCCCTCCGCTACCGCGGCGTCGACATCGAGGACCTGGTCGGACACGTCTCCTTCGGCAACGTGTGGGGCCTGCTCGTCGACGGCGCCTTCAACCCCGGCCTGCCGCCCGCGGAGCCCTTCCCCATCCCCGTGCACTCCGGCGACATCCGCGTCGACGTCCAGTCGGCGCTCGCCATGCTGGCGCCGGTCTGGGGCCTCAAGCCCCTCCTCGACATCGACGCCGAGCAGGCCCGCGCCGACCTCGCCCGCGCCGCCGTCATGGCCCTGTCCTACGTTGCCCAGTCCGCCCGCGGCCAGGGCCTGCCGATGGTCCCGCAGCGTGAGATCGACAAGGCCCAGTCCGTCGTCGAACGCTTCATGATCCGCTGGCGCGGCGAGCCCGACCCCAAGCACGTCGCCGCGGTGGACGCCTACTGGACCTCCGCCGCCGAGCACGGCATGAACGCCTCCACCTTCACCGCTCGCGTCATCGCCTCCACCGGCGCCGACGTGGCCGCCGCCCTCTCCGGAGCCGTGGGCGCCATGTCCGGCCCGCTGCACGGCGGCGCGCCCTCCCGCGTCCTCGGCATGATCGAGGAGATCGAGCGCACCGGGGACGCCGAGGCGTACGTCAAGAAGACCCTGGACGCCGGCGAGCGCCTCATGGGCTTCGGCCACCGCGTCTACCGCGCCGAGGACCCCCGCGCCCGCGTCCTGCGCCGCACCGCCCGCGAACTGGGCGCGCCGCGCTACGAGGTCGCCGAGGCCCTGGAGAAGGCGGCCCTCACCGAGCTGCACAACCGCCGCCCGGACCGCGTCCTGGCGACCAACGTCGAGTTCTGGGCGGCCATCATGCTGGACTTCGCCGAGGTCCCGGCGCACATGTTCACGTCCATGTTCACCTGCGCCCGCACGGCCGGCTGGTCGGCGCACATCCTGGAACAGAAGCGCACGGGCCGCCTGGTCCGCCCCTCCGCCCGCTACACCGGCCCGGGCCCCCGCGACCCGCGCGAGGTGGAGGGCTACGAGGACATCGCGGGCTGACCCCCAAAAGGCCCCGCAGCACGCAGACGACCCGCGAGTCAGGTTCCTCCGAGGAGGAGCCGGCCGGACGTACCGGCGACTCGCGGGTCGGGTGACTGCTTGGGATTGGGCCGGCTGCACGCGTCTCTCACGCGCTGGTCCGGCACCGCACTCCGTGTGGTGCCGGGCCGTTAGCCCGCAGCCACCTCACGCGTCCGGATCTCATACATCTGCCGAACCACCTCCCTTCTCGTGTGCCCCCACACTAAAAACCGGACGGCCGTCGGGGCAACGACTTTTTTCGCGCCGGTCCGGCCACCGATATGCGTGGACGCGTTCTGCCTGATCACCTAGCGTTCCGGGCATGACGCAGCGGCGGACGATTTTGAGTGGGTCCAGCTTCGAGGAGCGGATCGGGTATGCCCGGGCCGTCGTCGACGGGGACCGGGTGCACGTGTCGGGGACGACTGGGTTCGACTACGCGGCGATGACCATCGCCGACGACGTGGTGGAGCAGGCCGAGCAGTGCCTGCGCACCATAGGTGCCGCGCTGGCCGAGGCCGGCTGCACCTTCGCGGACGTGGTGCGGGTGCGGTACCTGCTGCCCGCGCGGGAGGACTTCGAGCGGTGCTGGCCCGTGCTGCGGCGGGTGTTCGGCGAGGTGCGGCCCGCGGCCACGATGGCGGTGTGCGGGCTCGCGGACGAGCGGATGCGCATCGAGATCGAGGTGGACGCGCGCCGGGGACCCGTCACGCCCGGGGCGGGGCTGCGGATCGAGGCCGTGGCCGGCGACGCCATGGCCGAGCAGTGGCGGCACGTCCACAACGAGATCGTGCCGCCCGCCGCGATGTCCCTGGACGACGTGCGCGAGCGCGCCGTCCGGTACCGGCTGGAGAACGCCTATCTCGGGGACGTCCTCGTCGGATGCTCCACCGTGCGGCCGCCCGCGGGGGAGGAGCGGGTGGCGACCGTGATCGCGCGCACGCTGCCGGCGTTCCGGGGGCGCGGCATCGGCGCGGCGCTCTACGAACGGGGGCTGGCGCACGCGCGCGGGCTCGGCGCCGGGCCGGTGGAGACGGTGGTGCTGGCGGCCAACGAGGAGGGGCTGCGGTTCGCCGGGGCGCGCGGGTTCACCGAGCAGGAGCGGTACGTCCTGGACGGCGAGAGCGACGAGTGGGTGGATCTGCGGCTGGCGTCCGTGGAGTGACGGCGGGACCCTGGATGACAGGGGCGTATGCCGGGTTTCCGCTGCGCAACGATTTCCGCAATCTTGCGGGAACCCGGTGTGTGCTGCATCACGTTCGAGTTGAATGAAGGCCAGTGAAGGAACCGGCGTACGGTACGGCGGACGCAGCCTGCAGGGGGTTCAGGTGAGTGCTTCCCGGCGTAGTGGGACCACGGACGAGCTGGGGCCGGACGAGCCGGAGCAGCCCGAGCGGGACGGCGCGGACCTGTTGGCCGCGCTGCTCGACGGGATGGACGCGGCGCTGTGCGCGTTCGACGCCGACGGTGTCGTCACCCACTGGAACCGGGAGGCGGAGCGGATCCTCGGCTGGACCGCGGCCGAGGCCGTGGGCCGGCACGGGTTCGCGGGCTGGGCGGTGCGCAGCGCGGACGCCGGGGAGGTCGAGGAGCGGCTGCTGTCGGCGATGCGGGCGCCGGGGCGTCAGGTGAACGAGTTCGCGCTGCTGACGAAGGACGGCGGTCGGGTGCTGGTGCGCACCCAGTCTGCGGCCGTGCGCGGCCCGGACGGACGGCCGGCCGGGGTGTACTGCGCGTTCAGCGAGGTGCACACGCAGATCGACCTGGAGCGGTCCATCGCGCTGAGCGAGGCGCTGCTGGAGGACGCGAGCTGGGGTGTCGTCCTCGTGGACGTGGACCTGCGGCCCGCCGTGGTCAACGCGCACGCGGCACGCGCGCTGGGCACCGGCCGTACGGCGGTGCTGGGCCGCCCGCTGGGCGACCTGCTCTCCCAGGGCGTGGAGGAGCTGGAGAGCGCCCTCACGCATGTCCTGGCGGAGGGCGCGCCGCCGGCGCCCGCCGAGATCTGGGTGAGTGTGCGCACCCCGGAGGGGGAGCGGCGGCGGTGCTGGCGCAGCGGGTTCGTGCGGCTGGCCTCGCCGCTCGCGGAGGAGCCGGTGCCGCTGGGCGTCGGCTGGCTGTTCACGGACGTCACCGAGGCCAAGCAGGGCGAGCAGGAGGCGGCGCTGCTGCGGTTCCGCGCCAACCAGCTGCACCGCGCGGCGCGGGCGGCGGCCGAGTGCGAGGACGCGGCGGAGGCGGCGACCGTGCACCTGGACTTCGCGCTGGCCGGGTTCGCGGACCACGCGCTGATCGACCGGGTGGCGGGCGGTGCGCTCGCGGACTCCGCGTCGGCGGAGCCGGTGCGGCTGGTGCGGGTGGTGACGACGCCGTCGGGCGCGCCGGGGACGGGCCTGCCGTCCGGGGCGGCCGGGCTGCCCGTGCGCTACGCGGAGGGGCATCCGGCGTTGCAGTGCGTGGACCGGATGGGCTCGGTGCGCGCGAGCGCGGGCACGGGCACGGTGCCGCCCGAGCAGGCCCGCCGGTGGGCCGAGGCCCGGCAGTGGCCGGCGGACGCGGTGCACGCCCTGTGCGCGGTGCTGCGCAGCCGGGGGCGGACCCTGGGCGTCGTGACGTTCCTGCGCGGCCCCGGCCGCGGCCCCTTCGAACGCCCCGACGCGATGTACGCGGAAGACGTCGCGGTCCGCATCGCAACGACGCTGGACCTGGCGGGCGCGGTGGGGGAGAAGTAGCCGCCCGCCCGCGAACGCCGCCGGCGGCCACCCCACGCCCGCGACCCCGGCCGCCGCTGCCCCGGGTGACGCCTGCGGTCGTGAGCGATGCCCGGCCGGTGCGCCGCCGGGTGCGCATGCGGCCCCCGGCCC
>NZ_WWHX01000403.1 GCF_009862125.1 Streptomyces sp. SID5910 | reverse complement strand
GTCTACCCGCCCGCCCAGGACGGCGGCCGGCGCGTCCGCCTCGACAGCGCCTTCATCGGCCTGGCCTACACACTCGTCGACATCGCCGAGTTCCTGCGCCGCGCCGGCATGGAGGACGTGGAGGCCTCGGACGTCGAGGCCGCGGAGTGGATCGAGTGGCGCGGCGGCGGGCCGCGCGACTGGGCACCGTGAGCGTCAGGCGGGCTGCGGGGTGAACGGGTACATGGCGTCACCGCCCGGCTGGACGACGCCGTAGCTGCTCTCGGGCACCTTGTTCCAGACACCCGGCAGATCACCGAGGGGCTCCGACACGATCAGCCGGGTCCCGTCGGAGGCGTCCCGCAGGAACGGCAGGTCGGGGTGGAGCGCCCGCAGACTCTCCACGGCCGAGCTGTAGTAGAGCGACCGCGACTCCTGCCGGCTGGAGTAGCGGAAGGCCCACACCCGTCGTCCCTCGGTCACGGCGACCGTCATCTGGAGCGGGTACTCCACGTCGTGCTCGTGCCCGATCTCCTCCACCAGCCCGGCCATCCGCGCCACCGCCGCCGGCGGATCGTCCTCCAGGCCGAGCGTGAGCGCCAGGTAGAACATCAGCTCCGAGTCCGTCGACCCCTCCATGTCGGGGAAGAGCCGCGGGTCGACGGCCAGGGCGAGGTCCCGGCGCAGCCGGTCGAACTCGGCGATCGCGCCGTTGTGCATCCACATCCAGGAGCCGTGCCGGAACGGATGGCAGTTGGTCTGCTGCACCGGGCTCCCGGTGGACGCCCGGATGTGCGCGAAGAACAGCGACGACCGTACGTGGCCGGCGATCTCCCGCAGATTGCGGTTGCTCCACGCCGGGCCGATCTCCCGGACGATCGCGGGCGTCGTCATCTCCGGGCCGAACCAGCCCACGCCGAACCCGTCCCCGTTGGTCGTCTCGACACCCATCCGGGCATGCAGGCTCTGGTCGATCAGCGAGTGCTCGGGCTTGTAGAGGATCGTCTCCAGCAGCACCGGCGTTCCCGAGTAGGCGAGCCATCGGCACATCGTCTGCCGCCTCCCTGGTCTTGGGGCACGTGCCGCGCGGGGCGCCGCACGTCAGTCGACCGGCCAGGTGTGGACCGGGGCGTTGAGATGCATGTAGTCCATGTACTGCCGGGTCATCCGCCGCAGGGCCTCGTGCCGGCCCACGTGGGTGGAGTCGTCGATGTGATGGAACGTCTCCTTCTGCCAGACCGCGCCGTTGCGGCCCGTGACGCACCGCTGCTCGATGATGCCGAGCAGCGGCTCCCGCCAGGCCGCGTCCATGCCGGACAGCTCCAGCCCCCGGTGCGCCAGCGGCAGCAGACGGCGCAGCACGAGTTCGGGCACGGGCACCTCGCCCATGCCGGGCCAGTACAGCAGCGCCTCGATGCCGTGGCGGGCCGCGGTGTGCAGATTGTCCTCGGCCACCGAGAACGACATCCGCGACCACACCGGCCGCTCCTCCTCCACCAGGGCGCGGGTGAGCCCGTAGTAGAAGGCGCCGTTGGCGAGGGTGTCGGCGACCGTCGGCCCGGCGGGCAGCACCCGGTTCTCCACCCGGACGTGCGGCTTGTCGTTGGCCACGGCGTACACCGGGCGGTTCCAGCGGTAGATGGTGCCGTTGTGCAGGGTGAGTTCGCCCAGTTCCGGGATGTCACCGCGGTCCAGGGTCTCCGTCGGGTTCTGCTCCTCGCACAGGGGCAGCAGCGCGGGGAAGTAGCGCAGGTTCTCCTCGAACAGGTCGAAGACGCTGTTGATCCACCGTTCGCCGAACCACACCCGCGGCCGCACGCCCTGTGCCTTGATCTCCTGCGGGCGGGTGTCGGTCGCCTGCTCGAACAGCGGGATGCGGCTCTCGTGCCACAGCTCCTTGCCGAGCAGGAACGGCGAGTTCGCCGCGAGCGCGACCTGCACCCCGGCGATCGCCTGCGCGGCGTTCCAGTAGGCGGCGAACTCCTCGGGGGACACCTGGAGGTGGAACTGGGTGCTGGTGCACGCGGCCTCCGGAGTGATCGTGTCCGCGTAGGTCCGCAGCCGGTCGACGCCGTCCACCTCGATGTGCAGGTCCTCGCCCCGGGCCGCGAACACCTGGTCGTTGAGCATCCGGTAGCGCGGATTCTCCGACAGCGCGCCCTCGCCGACGTCCGACTGCCGCAGCGTGGGCAGGATGCCGATCATGATCAGATGCGCGCCGACGGACGTCGCCCGGTCCTCCGCGTGATTGAGGGCGCGGCGGATCTCGGTCTCCCAGGAGTCGGGGCCGCCCGCCGTCAGCCGGCGGGGCGGAATGTTGATCTCCAGGTTGAACCGGCCCAGCTCGGTGGACCAGGCGGGGTCGGCGATGGCCTCCAGCGCGTCGCTGTTGCGCATCGCCGGCTCACCCTCGTCGTCGACCAGGTTGAGCTCGATCTCCAGGCCCACCTGGGGCCGCTCGGTCTCGAACCGCGACTCGCGCAGCATCTGCGCGAAGGCCTCCAGGCACTCCTGCATCTTGATCCGGTACCGGCGGCGGTCCTCGCGGGTGAAGACCAGCGCCGGGACGTCCCGTCCCATCGGCCCTCCCGGTTCCCGTCCTCGGACGCCTCTCCACCCCAGCGTCGCACCGCCGGGCGGCCCGCACCACCCACGCGGAGCGGCGGGCCGGGGCGGCGAGGAGAGGGCGGAAAAGGGACGGCGCCCGCCGCGACGAGCGCGGCGGGCGCCGTGTCCGGCTGGCTCACGCCCGGCCGGTACGGGCTCAGAGCTTGCCCGAGTCCCGGACCGTGATGGTCGCGGAGGTGCGGCCCGACGGGGAGGAGCCGTAGCCCTCGATCTTGTCCACCACGTCCGAGCCCTCGACGACCTTGCCGAAGACGACGTGCTTGCCGTCCAGCCAGGGGGTGGCGACGGTGGTGACGAAGAACTGCGAGCCGTTGGTGTTCGGACCCGCGTTCGCCATCGAGAGCAGGTACGGGCCGGTGTGCTTCAGCTGGAAGTTCTCGTCGGCGAACTTCTCGCCGTAGATGCTCTTGCCGCCGGTGCCGTTGCCCTCGGTGAAGTCACCGCCCTGAAGCATGAACTGCGGGATGACCCGGTGGAACGGGGAGCCCTTGTAGCCGAAGCCGTGCTCGCCGGTCGCGAGCTCGATGAAGTTCTTGGCGGTCTTGGGGGTGACGTCCTCGAAGAGCTCGAAGACGATCCGGCCCGCGTCCTTGCCGTCGATGTCGATGTCGAAGAAAACCTGGGAATTGCTCATCCCACCATTGTGACGGGTGAGGTCCGCGGACCGTTAACCGGCTGTCCCCTCAACGGGTGGCGAGCAGCAGCAGCGTGTCGATCACCCGGTTGGAGAAGCCCCACTCGTTGTCGTACCAGGCGACCACCTTGACGTGGCGTCCGTCGACGCGGGTGAGCTCCGCGTCGAAGATCGACGAGGCCGGGTTGCCGGTGATGTCCGACGACACCAGCGGGTCCTCCGAGTACTCGAGGACACCGGCCAGCGGGCCCTCGGCCGCGGCGCGGTAGGCCGCCAGCACGTCCTCGCGCGTCACCTCGCGGGAGACGGTGGTGTTCAGCTCGACGATCGAGCCGACCGGCACCGGCACGCGGATCGAGTCGCCCGACAGCTTGCCGTCGAGGTTCGGCAGCACCAGGCCGATCGCCTTGGCGGCGCCCGTGGTGGTCGGCACGATGTTCACGGCGGCGGCCCGGGCGCGGCGCGCGTCGCGGTGCGGACCGTCCTGGAGGTTCTGCTCCTGCGTGTAGGCGTGCACCGTCGTCATGAAGCCGTGCTCGATGCCGGCGAGCTCGTCCAGCACCGCGGCCAGCGGCGCGAGCGCGTTGGTCGTGCAGGAGGCGTTGGAGACGACGGTGTGCAGGTCCGCGTCGTAGGCGTCGGTGTTGACCCCGTAGGCGAGCGTCACGTCCGCGCCGTCCGACGGGGCGCTGACCAGCACCTTGCGGGCGCCCGCGTCGAGGTGGGCGCGGGCGGCCTTGGCCGAGGTGAAGCGGCCGGTCGCCTCCAGCACGATGTCGACGCCCAGCTCGGCCCAGGGCAGCCGCGCCGGCTCGCGCTCGGCGAGCACCTTGATGCGGCGGCCGTCGACGACCAGGGTGTCCCCGTCCGCGGTCACCGGGCGGCCGAGCCGGCCGGACGTGGTGTCGAAGGCGAGCAGCCGCGCCAGCGTGGCGGGCTCCGTGAGGTCGTTGACGGCGACGACCTCCAGGCCGTCGCCGCGCTCCAGCAGGGCGCGCAGCACATTGCGTCCGATGCGGCCGAATCCGTTGATGGCGATGCGAGTCATGAGTGGTGTCCCTTCGTCTCGCCACCCAGGTTGGCGCGCGGCGCACATCCGGGACAGCGGCGCGATCGCCACGGTTCGAAAGGATCCCGCCAGGCGGGCGGGCGAGCGGGCGAGGGGGTCACTCGCCCTGGGCGAAGGTCCGCCGGTACTGGGTGGGCGTGGTGCCGAGGATGCGCTGGAAGTGCAGCCGCAGATTCGTGGCGGTGCCGAGACCGACGTCGTCGGCGATCTGCTCGACGCCGCGCTGGGAGCGTTCCAGCAGCTCACGCGCCCTGTCGACGCGGGCCCGCATGACCCACTGCATCGGCGTGTACCCGGTGTCCTCGACGAACCGCCGCGACAGGGTGCGCGGCGACACCGCCGCGTGCCGGGCGAGCGACTCCAGGGTGAGGGGCTCGCCCAGCCGGTGCAGCGCCCACTCCCGGGTGGCGGCGAACCGCTCGCCCAGCGGCTCGGGCACGCTGCGCGGCACGTACTGCGCCTGGCCGCCGCTGCGGTAGGGCGCCGCCACCAGGCGCCGGGCCGCGTGGTTCGACGCGGCCACGCCGAGGTCGCCGCGCAGGACGTGCAGGCACAGGTCGATGCCGGAGGCGGCGCCCGCCGACGTGAGCACCCGGCCCTCGTCGACGAACAGCACGTTCTCGTCGACCCGGACCAGGGGGTGCTTGGCCGCCAGCGCCCGCGTGTAGTGCCAGTGCGTGGTGGCCCGCCGGCCGTCCAGCAGGCCGGTGGCGGCGAGCGCGAAGGCGCCCGTCGAGATGGCCGCGAGCCGGGCGCCCCGGTCGTGGGCGGCGACCAGCGCGTCCACGACGGCCGGCGGGGGATCCTCCCGGTCCGGGAACCGGTAGCCCGGCAGGAAGACGAGGTCGGCCCACGCGAGGGCGTCCAGGCCGTGGGCGACGTGGTACGACAGCCCGTCGCCGCCGGTCACGAGACCGGGCGCGGCGCCGCACACCCGCACCTCGTACGGCATGCTCGCGCGGGTCGTGAACACCTGCGCGGGAATGCCGACGTCGAGCGGCTTGGCACCCTCCAGCACGAGAACGGCGACACGACGCAGACGGGGGACGGACACGGGGACAGGGTATGCGGGGCGCGGTCCCGGTCCGGCGGGACCCCGCGGGTCACGGCCCTGGCAGGCGAGGCGCTTCCCGGCGCGCCCCCTGGCAGGCCCGCGGGCTGGGCGGCCCCGGCTGGCGGGGGTCTACGGCTCGGCGTGCACCTGGCAGCCCGGAGGGCTGGGCGTCTCGGGGTACGGGACCCACAGGGCGCGGCCCGGCTGGCGCGGGCGCCTACGGCTCGGCGTGCACCTGGCAGGCCCGCAGGCTGGGCGTCCGGGGGCTCAGGTCCCCGGGGTTGCGACCTCGGCTGGCGAGGGTCAACGGCCGGCGTGCACCTGGCCGGCCCGGGGCAGGGTGGTCTCGGGGCGCGGGCCCACAGGGCGCGACCCCGGTCGGCGAGGGGCTACGGCCCCGCGTGCACCTGGCAGGCCCACAGGCTTGGTGTCTGTGGGTACTGGTCCCGCAGGGCGCGTACCGCCGTGTGCAGGGCGTCGGCTGTGCGGGAGACGTCCAGGGTGCCGCCGCCCGTGTGCAGAGCCTCGTACACGCTCCGCGCGACCTCGGCGGCGATGGCGTCCACGACGTGCCACAGGGAGCCCACGACGTGCGGGAAGCCCGCCATCTGGAGGGCGCTGACGATGTGCACGGCCTCGTCGGAGAGTTCCGGGCTGCTGCGCAGGGTGTCGCAGGCGGAGAGGTACGCCAGCCGGGCCGACGGCAGCCGGAGCCGGGCGAGGTCGCGGACGGTCAGCGGAGGCTCGGTGGCGTCGTGCAGTAGCAGCCGGCTCTCGGATGGGCGCCGCAGATCGCTGAGGGCGTGGCAGGCGAAGTGCGCGTGGGCGTGGCGGGGCAGGGCGGAGACGACAGCGGAGCGCGTCGCGGCGGTGTCC
>NZ_WWHX01000402.1 GCF_009862125.1 Streptomyces sp. SID5910 | reverse complement strand
GCGACAGACACCTTGTCCGGGTGGCGGAATGGCAGACGCGCTAGCTTGAGGTGCTAGTGCCCTTTATCGGGCGTGGGGGTTCAAGTCCCCCCTCGGACACCAGTGAGACCCCTGCTGAGCAGGGGTCTTCTGCTTTTCCGGGGCGGGCCCCGAGCGGGCACAATGGCCGTCATGACCACGCGTTCCTGCCCGTGCGGACTGCCCGAGGCGTACGAGAAGTGCTGCGGCCGTTTCCACGCGGGGACGGCGTCCGCGCCGAGTGCCGAGGCGTTGATGCGTTCGCGGTACAGCGCCTTCGTGCGGGGCGACGCGGGGTATCTGCTGCGGACGTGGCACCCGAGGACGCGGCCGGCGCGGCTCGATCTGGACCCGGGGATGCGGTGGACGGGGCTGGAGATCCTGGACACGGCCGACGGGTCCGCGTTCCACTCCACCGGCACGGTCACCTTCCGCGCCTCCTACCGCGGCGGCTCGCTGCACGAGCGGAGCCGGTTCGAGCGGGTGGACGGGGCGTGGGTGTACGTCGACGGGGAGTTCCTCGCGTAGGACCGTCAGGGCGCCAGGATGTCCAGTTCCTGGAGGGCGCCCACGGTGATCTCGCGGGTCAGCCGCTCGGCGCGCTCGGCGTCGCGGGCGCGGACGGCCTCGGCGACCCGGACGTGCAGGGTGACGGCGGCCGGGTCGGGGTCCTCGAACATCACGTCGTGGTGCGTACGTCCGGACAGGACCTCGGCGACGACTCCGCCGAGGCGGGCGAACATCTCGTTGCCGGACGCGGTCAGGATGACGCGGTGGAAGGCCACGTCGTGGAAGAGGTATCCCTCCAGCTTGTGGCCGCGTGAGTGGGCGACCATGCCGAGCGCGCACTCGGTGAGCTCCGCGCACTGCTCCGCGGTGGCGTGCCGGGCGGCCAGTCCGGCCGCGACGGGTTCGATCGCCGAGCGCAGCACGGTCAGGGAGCGCAGCTGGCGCGGGCGGTCGGCGCCGGCCAGGCGCCAGCGGATGACCTGCGGGTCGTAGACGTTCCACTCGCACTCGGGCAGGACGGTCACGCCCACGCGGCGGCGGGACTCGACCAGGTGCATGGACTCCAGTACGCGGACGGCCTCGCGCATCACGGAGCGCGACACCTCGAAGCGCTGTGCCAGCTCGTCCGTGCGCAGAACGCTGCCCGCGGGGTAGACGCCCGCTGTGATGTCGGGGCCGAGGGTGTCCAGTACGCGGCCGTGCAGCCCCCGGCCCGGTGTGCTCATGCACTCAGCGTACGGGGCGCGTCACGGGAACAAAAAGTCAGACTTATATGTCACAGACTCTTGAATTTGTCGTACCTAATGGGTTTCAGTGGCGTCGACATCACGTGTCGACGAAGACAGCAGACAGCGAGAGTGCGATGCAGCAACTGCACACCCCCCACGTCGTCGTGGTCATGGGCGTAGCGGGCACCGGGAAGACCACCATCGGCCCCCTGCTCGCGGCCCGGCTCGGCGTTCCCTACGCCGAGGGCGACGACTTCCACCCGCCGGCCAACATCGCCAAGATGTCGGCCGGGACCCCGCTCACCGACGATGACCGCTGGCCCTGGCTGGACGCCATCGGCCGCTGGGCGCACGGGCGGGCCGGGCTCGGCGGGGTGGTGAGCAGTTCCGCGCTGAAGCGGTCGTACCGCGACCGGCTGCGGGCCGCCGCTCCCGGTGTCGTCTTCGTCCACCTCACGGGCAGCCGCGAGCTGATCGAGGACCGGATGTCGCACCGCGAGGGGCACTTCATGCCGACGGCCCTGCTCGACTCCCAGTTCGCCACGCTCCAGCCCCTGGAGGCGGACGAGGCGGGGGTCGCCGTGGACGTCGCCGGCAGCCCGGAGGAGATCACCGAACGGGCGGCGAACGCCCTGAAGGCGCTCCCCGAGCCGGCCCTGTAACCCCCCTCGGTCCCCCTAGTCCCCCTCCCCCGAATCCCCATCACCGCAAGGGAATCACCGTGACCAGACTCAGCGTCGAGATGCTGGCAGCGGACACCGCCGAGCCGATCACCTCCGCCGGCCATGCCCAGCTGGGCATCGCCGTGCTGTTGGGCATCGCCGTCATCGTCCTGCTCATCACCAAGTTCAAGCTGCACGCCTTCCTGTCCCTGACCATCGGGACGCTGGCGCTCGGCGCGTTCGCCGGGGCTCCGCTGGACAAGGTCATCGCCAGCTTCACCACCGGGCTCGGCTCGACGGTCGCGGGCGTCGGCGTCCTGATCGCCCTCGGCGCGATTCTCGGCAAGATGCTCGCCGACTCCGGCGGCGCCGACCAGATCGTGGACACCATCCTGGCCAAGGCGAGTGTCCGGTCGATGCCGTGGGCGATGGTGCTGATCGCCTCCGTCGTCGGACTGCCGCTGTTCTTCGAGGTCGGCATCGTGCTGCTGATCCCGGTCGTCCTGATGGTCGCCAAGCGCGGCAACTACTCCCTGATGCGCATCGGCATCCCGGCGCTGGCCGGTCTGTCCGTGATGCACGGCCTGGTCCCGCCGCACCCCGGCCCGCTGGTCGCGATCGACGCGGTCGGCGCCAACCTCGGCGTGACCCTCGCGCTCGGTGTCCTGATCGCCATACCGACGGTGGTCATCGCCGGTCCGGTGTTCTCGAAGTACGCGGCCCGCTGGGTGGACGTCCCCGCCCCCGACCGCATGATCCCGCAGCGCGCCTCCGAGACCCTGGAGAAGCGCCCGAGCTTCGGCGCCACCCTCGCCACGATCCTGCTGCCGGTCGTGCTGATGCTGGCCAAGGCGCTCGTCGACATCATCGTGGACGACCCCGACCAGCTCGTGCAGCGCGTCTTCGACGTCGTCGGCTCGCCGCTGATCGCCCTGCTCGCCGCGGTGATCGTGGGTATCTTCACGCTGCTGCGGCCCGCCGGGTTCGCCAAGGACCGGGTCTCGGGCCTGGTCGAGAAGGGGCTCGCGCCCATCGCGGGCATCCTGCTGATCGTCGGCGCGGGCGGCGGCTTCAAGCAGACGCTGATCGACTCCGGCGTGGGCCGGATGATCCTGGAGATCTCCGAGGACTGGTCGATCCCGGCGCTGCTGCTGGCCTGGCTGATCGCGGTGGCGATCCGGCTGGCGACCGGTTCGGCGACGGTGGCGACCGTCTCGGCGGCCGGTCTGGTGGCGCCGCTGGCGGCCGACATGTCGACGACCCACGCGGCCCTGCTGGTCCTGGCGATCGGCGCCGGCTCGCTCTTCTTCAGCCATGTCAACGACGCCGGCTTCTGGCTGGTGAAGGAGTACTTCGGTCTGAACGTCGGCCAGACGATCAAGACCTGGTCCGTGATGGAGACGATCATCTCGGTGGTCGCGGGCGGTCTGGTGCTGCTGCTCTCCTTGATCATCTAGCGGTACGACGACGTCGACGGCGCCCGTTCCCGGTCCACCGGGGCGGGCGCCGTCGTCGTGCCGCACGGCTCAGGAGGGTTCGGCCGCCTTGTCCAGCTGGAAGGCCTCGTTGCCCAGGCCGATGCGGGCGTGCCGCTCGGGGGCGCGGGCGCGCAGGATCAGGCCCTGCACGAGGCCGGCGGCCGCGGCGAGGGCGATGATGCCGGGCAGGGCCCAGCTCAGCGCCGAGCCGGGGCCGGCGCCGACGAGGACGTCGAAGTCCTTCACCGTGTATCCGGCGATCACCAGGAGGGCGACGCCCGCGACGGCGGAGGTCGCCAGGCGGACGCCCTGGGCGCCGGCGGCGCCGCGGCGGACGAAGAAGGCGACCACGGAGAACGAGGCGGCGGCCATCAGCACGATCACCCCGAGGGCGCCGATGTTCCCGCCCCAGGTGAACAGGTGCAGGACGGGCTCGGTCGGGTCGCCGGCCGGCTTGTCGTCGGCGATCGCGAAGCCGGCGACCACGACGGCGGACACGGCGGTCTGGAGCAGCGAGCCGGTGCCGGGCGCGCCGCTGGTGCCGCTGGTGCGTCCGAAGGCGGCGGGCAGCAGGCCCTCGCGGCCCATGGCGAAGGCGTACCGGGCGACGACGTTGTGGAAGCTGAGCAGGGCCGCGAACATGCCGGTCACGAAGAGCACGTGCAGGACGTCGGTGAAGGTGCCGCCGAGCCGGGACTCGGTGAGGAAGAAGAGCAGGCCGGCGCTCTGCTCCTGCGCGGTGCCGACGATCTTGTCGGGGCCGGTGGCGACGGTCAGGGCCCAGCTGCTGAGCGCGAAGAAGACGGCGACGCCGCCGACGGCGAGGAACATCACGCGCGGCACCAGGACGTGCGGGCGGCTGGTCTCCTCGGCGTACACGGGGGCCTGCTCGAAGCCGAGGAAGGCGGCGATGCAGAAGCACAGCGCGGTGCCGACCCCCGCCCCGGTCAGCGTGTCGGGGTTGAAGGCGTGCAGCGACAGCCCCTGGGCGCCCGGGTCGGACACGGCGGCGATGTCGAAGACCACCACCAGCACGACCTCGATGAGCAGCAGCACCCCGAGCACGCGCGCGTTGACGTCGATCTTCAGCCAGCCCAGGGTGCCGACGGCGAGCACGGCCAGCAGCGCGGGGATCCACCAGGCGACGTCGAGGTCGGCGTAGGTGGCGAGGAGGCCGGAGACCTCGAAGCCGAAGATGCCGTAGATGCCGACCTGGAGGGCGTTGTACGCGACGAGCGCGACCAGTGCGGCGCCCGCGCCGGCGGTGCCGCCGAGGCCGCGGGAGATGTAGGCGTAGAAGGCGCCCGCGTTGTGGACGTGGCGGCTCATCTCGGCGTAGCCGACGCTGAAGAGGATGAGCACCACGCCCAGGATCACGAAGAGCAGCGGCTGTCCGACGATGCCCATCACGGCGAACGTGGTGGGCATGACCCCGGCGACCACCATGAGCGGGGCGGTGGCGGCGAGGACGGACAGCAGGAGGCCGCCCGTGCCCAGCCGGTCCGCGCGCAGCGCCCGCTCCTCCCCCTTGAAGGTGCTGATGCCGCCGTCGGTGCCGGCTCTGCTCGTGCGTGAACTGCCCGTGGTCATCGGGGGACCGTCCTCACTGTGGGTGTCGGGGTGTCAGGTGGTGCCCAGCGCGCCGGCGCGGGCGGCGCGGAAGGCGGTGTACGGGTCGCGGTCCGGGTACGACCACGGGGCGGGCGTGGCGTGCTCGCCGATGCGGTGGAAGAGGGCGGCGGCCTCGGCGCCGCGGCCCTCGCAGGACTTGGCGTGCGCGAGGAAGTTGAGGTCGACCAGGCGGCGCGGGTGGCCGTCCTGCTCCCATTCCAGCCACCAGTCGAAGGCCGCCTTCATCACCAGCCGGGCCCGGCGGCCGGCCCAGTGGCCGGACGCCACCGGGTCGGGGGACTCGTGTCCGGCGGCGGCCAGGACGCGGTAGCGCTCGGCGTGGGCGACCACGGGCAGGACGGCCAGCGGGGAGTCGGCGGGGGCCTGTTCGGCGGCCCAGTTGGCGAAGTCGTAGACCTCGTGGAGCGGGTCGGGGCCGCCGTCGCCGCGGCGTTCGGCGAGCCGGGCGACCATCAGGTGGTGGGCGTGGTGGTGGTCCGCGTACCGGCCGCGCACCTGCTCGAAGGCGCGGACGACGTCGTCGTCCGTGCCGAGCGTGCGTTCCAGCAGGAGCAGGCCGAGCCAGGGCGTGGGGTCGGCGGGCACGAGCGCGGCGGCGTCGCGGCAGGCCTCGCGGGCCCGGTCCGGCTTCTCCTTGCCCCGCAGGGCGCGGTGGACGACGGCCAGGGAGAGCAGGGCGGATGCGTCGGCGGAGTCGGGCTCGGCGAGCAGCCACTCGCGGGCCCAGGCGGCGCAGTAGGGCTCCTTGGCGAGGACGGTGACCCGGTGGCCGCGGCGGTCCCAGTCGTCACCCGTGTGGACGAGCAGGGAACGGGCGGACTGCCAGCGCCCCTGGGCCAACGCGGTCCGTGCGGTGACGAGTTCGGCGTCGTCGAGGGCCTCGTCGAAGGACTGGGCCGCGCGTCTGCGGCCGCGGCCGAGGGGAGGCGGGGGTGGGGGCACCGCGGGAACTTCCTCACGCGACCCGGGGGGTCGTCGTAGCCGGTTTGCCATGAACTGATCACGGACAGCAAACCGGCAGCCAAGGCTTGGCGTCAAGGCCCGCCGGCTCGTTACACGCGTCAACTGGCGTTACCGGCGGGCTACTTGTGACGCACGCCGCCGCCTCCCGCCAGTGTCGGCCACCCGGATGCGGGCACTCGCCCGGCGCGCCAGACCCGCTCGCACTAGAGTCGGTTTCTCACGCACCCCGTGGCCCGGCCTGACGATCGAGGTACGCAGCGTGTCGGTTCTGGTTCTGGTTCTCGCCGTGAGTGCCGCGTGCTGTCTGGGCTTCGGTTTCGTCCTCCAGCAGAACGCCGCCCAGCGTGCCCCGCTGGGTGACTTCCTCTCCCCGCGGCTGCTGCTCGACCTGGTGCGGGTGCCGCGCTGGCTGGGTGGCATGGGGCTGATGGTGGCCGGGATGGTGATGGGCGCGGTCGCGCTGGCCGGCGGCGAGATCACCCTGGTCGAGCCGCTCCTCGCGACGAACCTGCTCTTCGCGCTGGCCCTCTCGCGTGCGCAGACCCGGCAGCCGCTGGGCCGTCAGGGCTGGGCGGGGCTGGCGCTGCTGGCGGGCGGGGTGAGCGCGTTCATCGTGGCGGGCGAGCCGCGCGGCGGCAGCGCGGTGACCGATCCCGTGCGCCACTGGGTCATCCTCGGCGTGGTGCTGGGCCTCGCCCTGCTCCTCACCGCGTGCGCGGCGCGGGCTCGGCTGACCTGGGGGCCGGCGCTGCTGGCGCTGGCCGCGGGGCTGGTGTACGGGGTGCAGGACGCGCTGACGCGGGTCAGCGGGCAGCGGCTCTCGGCGGGCGGCGTCGCGGAACTGCTGTCCGGCTGGCAGCCGTACGCGGTGGTGGTGCTCGGCGTGACGGGCCTGGTCCTGGTGCAGAGCGCGTTCGAGACGGCGCCGCTGCGCAGGTCGCTGCCGGCCCTGACGGCGGCTCAGCCGCTCGCGGGCATCGCCTGCGGGGTCGGTTTCCTCGGCGACCGGCTGCGGACGGATGCGGGGGCGCTGGCGTGGGAGGCGGGGGGTCTCGCGGCGGTGGTGACGGGCATCGTGCTGCTCGGCATGCATCCGGCGATGCCGCAGGGGACGGGCGAGCGGGGGGCGGCGCGGGACCTGCAACGGCGCTGACGCCGGCGTCTCTCCGCCGCTGCTTGGATGGGTTCATGAGCGCTGCTGACGAGATCCTCGACATCGTCGACGAGAACGACCGGGTGACCGGGCAGGCCCGGCGGGGGGACGTGTACGCGCGGGGGCTTCGGCACCGCTGCGTGTTCGTGCGGGCGCGGGACGAGCGGGGGCGTCTCTTCGTCCACCGCCGCACGGCGACGAAGCTGGTGTTTCCGTCCCTGTACGACATGTTCGTGGGCGGGGTGGTGGGGGCGGGCGAGTCGTACGACGACGCGGCATTGCGGGAGGCGGAGGAGGAGCTGGGGGTGCGGGGGCTGGCGCGGCCGGAGTTCCTGTTCAAGTTCCTGTACGACGACGGGGGCGGGCGGACGTGGTGGTCGGCGGTGTACGAGGTGCGGTGCGGGTTGCCGGTGGCGCCGCAGGTGGAGGAAGTGGCGTGGTGGGGGTTCCTGGAGGAGGGGGAGGTGGAGCGGCGGCTCGGGGAGTGGGAGTGGGTGCCGGACGGGGTGGCGGCGTATGCGCGGCTGCGGGCGTGGGTGGGCGGTGGTGAGTGACGGGGGTTTGT
>NZ_WWHX01000401.1 GCF_009862125.1 Streptomyces sp. SID5910 | reverse complement strand
GCGTGTTCGCCCGTGACCAGGTAGACGACCCGCTTGGCGACCGCCACCGCGTGGTCGGCGTAGCGCTCGTAGTAGCGGCCCAGGAGGGTGACGTCGACCGCCGTCTCGATGCCGTGCTTCCAGCGGTCGTCCATCAGGTGCTGGAAGAGGGCGCGGTGCAGGAGGTCCATCTCGTCGTCGTCCTGCTCCAGCTGGAGCGCCAGGTCCACGTCCTTGGTGATGATCACCTCCGCCGCCTTCGCCATCAGGCGCTGCGCGAGCTGCCCCATCTCCAGGATCGTGGCGTGCAGGTCGTGCGGGACCGCCCGCGCCGGGTAGCGCAGCCGGGCCAGCTTGGCCACGTGCTGGGCCAGGTCGCCCGAGCGCTCCAGGTCGGCCGACATCCGCAGCGAGGTGACGACGATGCGCAGGTCCGTCGCCACCGGCTGCTGCCGGGCCAGCAGCGCTATCGCCTTCGCCTCCAGGTCGTGCTGGAGCTCGTCGACCTTCTGGTCGCCCTCGATCACGTGCTCGGCGAGCTTGAGGTCGGAGTCGAGGATGGCGGTCGTGGCGCGCCCGATCGCCGACCCGACCAGCCGGGCCATCTCCACCAGACTGTCGCCGATCGAGTCCAGTTCCTCGTGGTACGCGTCCCGCATCAGGTTCCCTCTCGTACGTCCTGGGAGGGGGCTCGCATCCCTCGCCGCACCCCCACGCTTACACGGTCCGGCCCGCACGCGTCCGTTTCCGGCACCCCAAGTGAACCGGCCCTGGCGCCAAGGTGAACTCTGGGCGACGAGTGTTCGAGGTCGCACCCCGATGGCTGATGCGGGGCGGTGCGGCATGCCTAACCTGGACGCATGGACGTGAACGCGGCGGTCGCCGCAGCGGCAGCGATCGCCGGAGTGCTCACCGGTGTCATCGCCATGCTGGCGTTCCGCTGGAGCGAGCGCGACCAGAAGCGCCCCACCCGCACCTCCCTGCACACCGACCCGGTGCTCCCGCCCGGCGTGGACACCGTCCTGTCGGTGCTGCGGTCCTCCGCCGTCGTCCTCGACGAGGCCGACGGGGTCGTCAAGGCCAGCTCGGCGGCGTACGCCCTCGGCCTGGTCCGGGGCGGCAAGCTCGCCGTCGACCCGATGCTCCAGATGGCCCGGGACACGCGGCGGGACGGGGAGATACGGCAGGTCGAGCTGGACCTGCCGAGGCGGGGCACCGGGCGCGGCGAGGCACTCGCCGTGTCCGCGCGCGTCGCGCCTCTCGGGTCGCGGCTGGTGCTGCTGCTGGTCGAGGACCTCACCGAGGCCCGCCGCATCGAGGCCGTGCGGCGCGACTTCGTCGCCAACGTGAGCCATGAGCTGAAGACGCCGGTGGGCGCGCTGTCGCTGCTGTCCGAGGCCGTGATGGACGCCTCGGACGACCCGGAGGCCGTGGAGCGGTTCGCTGGGCGCATGCAGATCGAGGCGACCCGCCTGACCAACCTGGTGCAGGAGCTCATCGACCTGTCCCGGGTGCAGAACGACGATCCGCTGGACGACGCCGAGCCGGTCCGGGTGGACGAACTGGTCGCCGAGGCCATCGACCGCTGCCGGCACGCGGCCGGCACGAAGCAGATCACCATGGCCGCCGGAGGCACCGCGGACCTGCACGTACGCGGCAACCGCGGCCAGCTCGCCGCCGCCCTCGGCAACCTCGTCGAGAACGCCGTCAACTACTCGCCCGCCCGCACCCGTGTCGGCATAGCCGCCCGGCGCGTCGGCGCTCCCGGCGGCGACCTGATCGAGATCGCCGTGACCGACCAGGGCATCGGCATCTCCGAGAAGGACAAGGAGCGCGTCTTCGAACGCTTCTACCGCGTCGACCCGGCCCGCTCCCGGGCCACCGGAGGCACCGGACTGGGTCTCGCGATCGTCAAGCACGTGGTCGCCTCGCACGGCGGGGAGGTCACGGTGTGGAGCGCCGAAGGCCAGGGCTCCACCTTCACCCTGCGACTGCCGGAGTCGGGTGCCTCCCGCGACCGCGCAGCGCGCCGGACCGCCCACGACGCCGCCGCCGACGCCGGCCCCGGGGACCAGGTGGAAGACCTGGACCTGGGACACGTGGAGCACGGCGAGATCGCCGGCGACGGACAGTCCGCCCCCGCTTCTTCCGACACATCCCCGTACGCTTCGCTTCCCGCCCCGGAGGTCCTTCCGTGACCCGTGTGCTCGTCGTCGAGGACGAGGAGTCCTTCTCCGACGCACTGTCGTACATGCTCCGCAAGGAGGGCTTCGAGGTCGCCGTCGCGACCACCGGGCCCGACGGACTCGACGAGTTCGAGCGCAACGGCGCCGACCTCGTCCTCCTCGACCTGATGCTGCCCGGCCTGCCGGGCACCGAGGTCTGCCGTCAGCTGCGCGGCCGCTCCAACGTCCCCGTGATCATGGTGACCGCCAAGGACAGCGAGATCGACAAGGTCGTCGGACTGGAGATAGGGGCCGACGACTACGTCACCAAGCCCTTCTCCTCCCGCGAGCTCGTCGCCCGTATCCGTGCCGTACTGCGCCGGCGCGGCGAGCCCGAGGAGGTCACCCCCGCCGCGCTGGAGGCCGGGCCCGTCCGCATGGACGTCGACCGGCACGTGGTGACCGTCGGCGGCACCAAGGTCGACCTGCCGCTGAAGGAGTTCGACCTGCTGGAGATGCTGCTGCGCAACGCCGGCCGCGTGCTGACCCGCATGCAGCTGATCGACCGGGTGTGGGGCGCCGACTACGTCGGTGACACCAAGACCCTCGACGTCCACGTCAAGCGGCTGCGCGCCAAGATCGAGCCCGACCCGGGCGCGCCGCGGTACCTGGTCACCGTGCGCGGCCTCGGCTACAAGTTCGAGCCGTAGCCGGACCGGCCCCGGCCCCCCTTCCGGACAGGCGGTACGGCGAAGGGCGGGACTCCCTCTCAGGGGTCCCGCCCTTCGGCGTACCGCGTGCGCGGCGGTGTACGGGGCTCAGTGGCCGGCCGTCTCCTCGTGCTCCTCGGCCTCGGCCGCCGTACCGGTCGCGTCCGCCGAAGCACCCTCGGAGGCGTCCGCCGAAGCGCCGTCGGCCGGCTCCCCGGAGGCCCCCGCGGACGGCGACGCCGGCGCGCTGGGCGTGGCCGGGACGTCGGTCGGGCCCCACGAGGAGAAGTAGCTCTCGGCCGGGACGACGAAGGCGCGCAGGTTCACGTCACCGGTCTCGCTGAGGGCGAAGGTGACCTTCTGCGCGTTGCCGTCCTGGACGGCCTCGCGGCTGCTGGGCAGCACCGCGGAGGCGTTGTCCTTGCCGCCGAGGATCAGGGATCCGCCGGCCGGGATGGTCAGGCTCTTGCCGCCCTTGGCGGGCTTGAGCTCGGCGGACTTGCCGGCCACGGTGACGGTGTCCAGCGTCTGGTCGGTCGAACCGCTGTTGAACAGGGTGGCGGAGACCACGGCCGGGCCGGTCGACTCCAGGTCGGGCTGCGTGATGACGACCGCGTTCTGGATCTTGATGTCGCCGACGGAGGTCGCCGCGTTGTCCGGCTTGATCTCCAGGGTCTGGGCGTTGTGACCGGCACCGCACGCGGCGAGCGAGGCGATCGAGAACGCGATGGCGGCGGCGGCGAGGGCACCGCGTCGAAGGCTGCTGCTCACGGCGGCGGCAACTCCTTGGACTCGAGCGAGGCGGCGGCAACGGATAAAGCCGCCCTAAGTGACTGTCAGCGGCCTCAGGTTACCGAGCCGTTCCCGGGCCGCCGCACCCGACCCTCCCCCGAGGGCTCCGGCTTCGCCCGGCAGGTGGTAGTTCCGGAGCCGGTCGGCCGCCTCCGGGAGGCGGCCGAGCGCACTGGCATCAGCAGTCACATTGGTACGCAGAGTCAACACAGGCCGATCCGCCATTCGGATAAGAAGCGCCGTCATACCGGCGCCCGCCCGCGCGCGAATTTTGCGTGAAGGAATGCGCGGACGGACCCGGAATTGATCAACGGCGGGGCCGGGCCGGGCGCGCCCGTGATCAATTCCGGATTCGACCGGAAGCCCGCACCTGGCACCGAACGGAGTAGCGGAAGTCGCACGCATGGAACCGGACATATGGGTCTCTTCGGGCGGTTGAGGGATGCTCTCGACGTGTGTGACGTGCATGTTTCACCCGGCCGTAAGAGCCGCTCCGACCTGCGAATACCTTCTTCCGCTCACCCGGCGCAGCACGTTCCTGTTGCTGTTGTCAAGCCCCGAGATATGCCCTGACCTGCGAAAACGCCATTCAGAAGACGCCGTATCCGTGTTACCCTGGATAGCCACGGAAGGGGTACCTGTCACATGACGTTCAAGGTTGGCGACACCGTGGTCTATCCCCATCACGGGGCCGCGCTGATCGAGGCTATCGAAACTCGCCAGATCAAAGGCGTGGACAAGACCTACTTGGTGCTGAAGGTCGCCCAGGGTGACCTGACGGTACGTGTGCCAGCGGACAATGCGGAGTTCGTCGGCGTGCGTGATGTGGTCGGTCAGGACGGGCTGGACCGGGTCTTCGAGGTGCTGCGCGCGCCGTACGCCGAGGAGCCCACGAACTGGTCGCGTCGTTACAAGGCAAACCTGGAGAAGCTCGCCTCCGGCGACGTCATCAAGGTCGCGGAAGTCGTGCGCGACCTGTGGCGGCGTGAGCGCGAGCGCGGACTCTCCGCAGGTGAGAAGCGCATGCTCGCCAAGGCCCGCCAGATCCTGGTGAGCGAGCTCGCTCTCGCGGAGAACACCAACGAGGACAAGGCGGAGGCCCTGCTCGACGAGGTGCTCGCCTCCTGAGGCGAAACCCTCGCGGGACCTGACGCGAGCACGGCCCACCGGCCGCTCGGCTCAGGCCCACTCGGTTCAGCGCACGGAAATGCCGCGGTGCCCGATGACATCTTTGCTGTCGCCGGGCGCTGCGGCATCTTCGTACCCCGACGCCGTACGCCTTCGTAGGCTCATCCCGGGAGGCTTTCCCCGGTGCTGGCGTGCCGGGCCCGGACTGCGGGCTCGACCAGGGTCACGGAAGGGTCCGGTCAAGGCGTCGCGCCCGGCACGGTGAGGCCATACCCAACTAGGTCGAGCACACAAACCTGACAGGAACCGATGTCTGACGAATCGCGCCCCTCGCCCGCGCAGCCGCCCGCCGAGGCCCGTACGAAGGCCCGGACGGCGGCCGTGATCCCGGCCGCCGGCCGCGGTGTACGGCTCGGCCCGGGTGCCCCGAAGGCCCTCCGGGCGCTGGGCGGCACGCCCATGCTCATCCACGCGGTCCGCGCGATGGCCGCGTCCCGCGCGGTCTCCCTGGTCGTCGTCGTGGCCCCGCCCGACGGCGCCGCCGAGGTCAAGAGCCTCCTCGACGCGCACGCGCTGCCTGAGCGGACCGACTTCCTCGTCGTGCCGGGCGGCGAGACGCGGCAGGAGTCCGTACGGCTCGGCCTGGACGCGCTGCCGCCGGAGCACGACATCGTCCTCGTGCACGACGCGGCCCGGCCGCTGGTGCCGGTGGACACGGTGGACGGCGTGATCGAGGCCGTACGGGAGGGCGCGCCCGCCGTGGTGCCGGCGCTGCCGCTCGCCGACACCGTCAAGCAGGTCGAGCCCGCGGCGGTGCCGGGCGAGCCGGAACCCGTGGTGGCGACGCCGGAGCGGGCGCGGCTGCGGGCGGTGCAGACGCCGCAGGGCTTCGACCGGGCCACGCTGGTGCGGGCCCACGAGACGGTGACCGGCGACGTCACCGACGACGCGAGCATGGTCGAGCAGCTGGGCCTGACGGTGGTGGTCGTGCCGGGGCACGAGGAGGCGTTCAAGGTGACGCGGCCCCTCGACCTGGTGCTCGCGGAGGCGGTCCTGGCGCGCAGGAGGCTGAACGATGGCTTCTGACGCTCCCCTCGTGCTGCCGCAGGTCGGGATCGGCACCGACATCCACGCCTTCGAGGACGGGCGCGAGCTGTGGTGCGCGGGACTGAAGTGGGAGGGCGAGGGGGCCGGGCTGGCCGGGCACTCCGACGCGGACGTCGTCGCGCACGCGGCGTGCAACGCGCTGTTCTCCGCCGCGGGCCTCGGTGACCTGGGGCAGCACTTCGGCACCGGGCGGCCCGAGTGGTCCGGGGCGTCGGGGGTGACGCTGCTGACGGAGGCCGCGCGGATCGTGCGGGCGGCCGGGTTCCGGATCGGGAACGTCGCGGTGCAGGTGGTGGGGCCGCGGCCGAAGATCGGCAAGCGGCGGGACGAGGCGCAGAAGGTGTTGTCCGAGGCGGTCGGGGCGCCGGTGTCGGTGTCCGGGGCCACGACGGACGGGCTCGGGTTCCCCGGGCGGGGGGAAGGGCTGATGGCGGTGGCCACGGCGCTGGTCGTCTCCGACGGGGGCGGATGACGGGCGTCGCCCGTGGCCGGCGGTCGTGACGCTGCGCCCCGTGGCCGGTGACCGCGGGGCTCCGCCCCGCACCCCGCCAGGGGCTCCGCCCCTGGACCCCGGCCTTCGCCCACCCACCACCCCACTCGGTCGGACAGGCGGCGACCGTCGCCTCCGGTGAACCGTGTCTTCGGAATCCGTGTGGTGACAAGCGGGCCGGGCGCCCCTGGCACTGCCCGGGGCCCACTACCCTGGAGCCGTGACTATTCGCCTGTACGACACCAGCGCCCGGCAGATCCGTGACTTCGCCCCCCTCACGCCCGGGTGTGTCTCGATCTACCTGTGTGGCGCCACCGTGCAGGCCGCCCCGCACATCGGGCACATCCGCTCCGGGCTGAACTTCGACATCATGCGCCGCTGGTTCGCGTACCGCGGCTACGACGTCACGTTCATCCGGAACGTCACCGACATCGACGACAAGATCATCAAGAAGGCGGCCGAGCAGAACCGCCCCTGGTGGTCCATCGGGTACGAGAACGAGCGGGCGTTCAACGACGCCTACACCGCCCTCGGTTGCCTGCCCCCCACCTACGAGCCCCGTGCCACCGGCCACATCACCGAGATGGTCGAGATGATGCGCGGCCTCATCGAGCGCGGACACGCCTACGAGGCCGAGGGCAACGTCTACTTCGACGTACGGTCCCTGCCCGGGTACCTGTCGCTGTCCAACCAGGACCTCGACGAGCTGCGCCAGCCCTCCGGGGAGGGCGAGACCGGCAAGCGGGACCCGCGGGACTTCGCCATGTGGAAGGCGGTCAAGCCCGGGGAGCCGAGCTGGGAGACGCCGTGGGGACGCGGGCGGCCGGGCTGGCACCTGGAGTGCTCGGCCATGGCGCACAAGTACCTCGGCACCGAGTTCGACATCCACGGCGGCGGCATCGACCTGATCTTCCCGCACCACGAGAACGAGATCGCCCAGGCCGAGGGCTTCGGCGACGCCTTCGCCCGGTACTGGGTGCACAACGCCTGGGTCACCATGAGCGGCGAGAAGATGTCGAAGTCGCTCGGCAACAGCGTGCTCGTGAGCGAGATGGTGAAGAAGTGGCGGCCGGTCGTGCTCCGGTACTACCTGGGCACGCCGCACTACCGCTCCACCATCGAGTACAGCGAGGAGTCCCTGCGCGAGGCCGAGGCGGCGTACGCGCGGATCGAGGGCTTCGTGCAGCGCGTCACCGAGCTGGCCGGGACCGTCGAGCCCGCCGCCGAGGTGCCGCCCGCCTTCGCCGAGGCGATGGACGACGACCTGGGCGTCCCGCAGGCGCTCGCCGTCGTGCACACCACCGTCCGGCAGGGCAACAGCGCACTGGCCGCCGACGACAAGGAGGCCGCCGTCGCCCGCCTCGCCGAGGTCCGTGCGATGCTCGGTGTCCTCGGACTCGACCCGCAGGCCCCGCACTGGGCCGGCGAGGCCGAGCAGGGCGAGGACCTGCACGACGTCGTCGACAGCCTCGTACGCCTCGTCCTCGACCAGCGCGAGGCCGCCCGGGCGCGGAAGGACTGGTCCACCGCGGACGCCATCCGCGACCAGCTGAAGGAGTCGGGGCTGGCCATCGAGGACAGCCCGCAGGGACCCCGCTGGAGCCTCGGCTCCCGCTGAGCCTCCACGGCCCCCGAAGATCAAGTGTGCCGCCCGGCCTCCCGGGCGGCACACTGCATAAGACGCAAGCACCACGCACACCCGCGTGAAGACGCAGAGAGCGGAGACAGGTAACTCATGGCCGCGAACAACCGCCGCATGTCCGGCAAGAAGGGCGCGCAGGTCGGCAGCGGCGGCAAGCGACGCCGGGGCCTGGAAGGCAAGGGGCCGACGCCTCCCGCCGAGATGCGCAAGGGGCACGCCAAGCAGCGCGCCGCCAACGCCAAGGCGCGCCGCGCCACGGGACGTCCGCAGCAGCGCCGCGGAGGCGGCCGGTCCACGTCCGAGCTCGTCGTCGGCCGCAACCCGGTCTACGAGGCCCTGCGCGAGGGCGTGCCCGCCTCGACGCTCTACGTCCAGCAGTTCATCGACAACGACGAGCGGGTCCGCGAGGCGCTTCAGCTCGCGGCCGAGCGCGGCGGCATCAACCTCATGGAGGCGCCCCGCCCCGAGCTCGACCGGATGACCAACGGGCTCAACCACCAGGGCCTCGTCCTCCAGGTCCCGCCGTACGAGTACGCGCACCCCGAGGACCTGGTCGCCGCCGCCCACGACGAGGGCGCCGACCCGCTGATCGTCGCCCTCGACGGCGTGACCGACCCGCGCAACCTCGGCGCGGTCGTCCGCTCCGTCTCCGCCTTCGGCGGCCACGGCA
>NZ_WWHX01000400.1 GCF_009862125.1 Streptomyces sp. SID5910 | reverse complement strand
GTGGGTGCGCGGCCGGCCCAGCCTGCGCATGTGGGCGCTGCGGTCGGTGGCGGTCGTGGGCGCCCGCGCCTGCACCGAGTACGGCGCCCACATGGCGGCCACCCTCGCCGCCGGCCTCGCCGAACGCGGCTGGGTCGTGGTGTCCGGCGGAGCCTACGGCGTCGACGGCGCCGCGCACCGGGGCGCCCTCGGCGCGGGCGGCGCCACCGCGGCCGTCCTCGCCTGCGGAGTCGACCGGCCCTACCCGCCCGGGCACACCGGGCTGATCACCAGGATCGCCGAGCAGGGACTGGTCGTCGGGGAACTGCCGCCGGGCGATCATCCGACACCGAGCCGATTCATCCTGCGCAACCGTGTGATCGCCGCGCTCACCCGGGGCACCGTCGTCGTCGAGGCCGCCCTCCGCAGCGGCTCGCTGGTCACCGCACGGGCGGCACAGCGCCTGGGCCGGCACACCATGGGAGTGCCCGGCCCCGCCACCAGCGGACTGTCCGCGGGAGTGCACGAACTGCTGCGCGGCGACGCCGTACTGGTCACCGACGCCGCGGACGTCGTCGAACTCGTCGGCGACATAGGTGAACTGGCCCCGGACCGGCGAGGCCCGGTGCTCCCCACCGACCTGCTGGAACCCCGGACCCGACAGGTGCTGGCAGGGCTCCCGGCGCGCGGCACGGCAACGGCGGCCGACGTCGCGCTCCGCGCACAGACCACGCAGGACGACGCGGTCGCGAGACTGTACGAGCTTCGAGCACTCGGTTACGTCGAACGACACGGCGACGGCTGGAAGTTGACACGCCAGGCGCTGATCTCGGTCCGCGGTGGCCGGAGCCCGTGCTGACCGAGCGTGTTCGGCCGTCCGGGGGAAGCCCGACGCCCTTGGGGTTTCCCGCAGTTGGGCGATCCGGGTGATCACGCTGAGCGATCGCCATCCCCCCTGGCGGGCGGTCAGCGGAACGTATCTGCGCACGACCCCCCGGCCGTTCTTCGCACACCGCGACAGTCCAGTCACGCTACGCTCACGAGGACCCCCACGCAGACAGGCGACACAGGCGACAACCAGACAGCATGACCGGCGGCCTCACCCCGGGCACACCACATCACGGCAGAACGGCACAAGGCGACGAATGCCCCAGCACACCTCCGGGTCCGACCGGGCGGCGCTCCCCCCAGCCGCCCGCGACGGTGGCAGCGTGCGACCCCCCGCCCCCTCGACGCTCGACGAGCTGTGGCGGTCGTACAAGGCGACGGGGGACGGGCGGCTCCGGGAACAGCTGATCCTGCACTACTCGCCCCTGGTGAAGTACGTGGCGGGCCGGGTGAGCGTGGGGCTCCCGCCCAACGTCGAGCAGGCGGACTTCGTCTCCTCCGGGGTGTTCGGGCTGATCGACGCGATCGAGAAGTTCGACGTCGACCGGGAGATCAAGTTCGAGACCTACGCGATCACCCGGATCCGGGGCGCGATGATCGACGAGCTGCGGGCGCTGGACTGGATCCCGCGGTCCGTGCGGCAGAAGGCGCGGAGCGTGGAGCGGGCCTACGCCACGTTGGAGGCGCGGCTGCGACGGACCCCGTCGGAGGGGGAGGTGGCCGGCGAGATGGGCATCGCCGTGGAGGACCTCCACGCGGTCTTCAGCCAGCTGTCGCTCGCCAACGTCGTGGCCCTGGAGGAGCTGCTGCACGCCGGCGGCGAGGGCGGGGACCGGCTCAGCCTCATGGACACCCTGGAGGACACCGCCGCCGACAACCCGGTGGAGGTCGCCGAGGACCGTGAACTGCGGCGCTTCCTGGCGCGGGCGATCAACACGCTGCCGGAACGCGAGAAGACCGTCGTCACCCTGTACTACTACGAGGGCCTCACCCTCGCCGAGATCGGCAACGTGCTGGGAGTGACCGAGAGCCGGGTCAGCCAGATCCACACCAAGTCCGTCCTGCAACTGCGCGCGAAGCTGGCGGCATTCGGCCGCTGACCTGGCCGTACGCACCCCGGTCGGTCGCGCCCACGGCCTTGGCGGCGCCCACGGACCCGGGTGGGTGACTCCCGTACGGCGGCACGCCTCCGTAAAGTGGTGACGTGCCAAGGATTCGAGCGGCCTCCGTGGCCGAGCACCGGTCGATGCAGCGTGCCGCCCTGCTGGACGCGGCACGCTCCCTGCTGTCCGACGGCGGGACGGAGGCGCTGACCTTCCCCGCCCTCGCGGAGCGGACGGGCCTCGCCCGTTCGTCCGTCTACGAGTACTTCCGGTCGCGTGCCGCGGTCGTCGAGGAGCTGTGCGCCGTCGACTTCCCCGTCTGGGCAGCGGAGGTCGAGGCGGCGATGGAGCGCGCGGCGACGCCCGAGGGCCGGGTCGAGGCGTATGTGCGCCGGCAGCTCGACCTGGTCGGTGACCGGCGGCACCGGGCCGTGGTGGCCATCTCCGCGAGCGAACTGGACGCCGGCGCCCGGGAGAAGATCCGGGCGGCGCACGGCGGCCTGGTCGCGATGATCGTCGAGGCGCTGGGCGAGATGGGGCACGAGCAGCCGCGGCTCGCGGCGATGCTGCTCCAGGGGGTCGTGGACGCGGCCGTGCGCCGGATCGAGCTCGGGGCGGCCGAGGAGCCGGCGGTGATCACGGAGGCGGCCGTCTCCATGGCGCTGCGAGGCGTCCGGGGCTGAGCCCTCCGGGGGCGTCGCGGTCCTCCGGTGCGCGTCAGCCACCCGGCGCTCTCACCCCGGTCGGGGCGCCTACGGCCGCGGCCCCGTAGGGAGTGGCACGCCCAGCACCGGCAGCAGTCTCGACGGGCCCGCGCTCAGCAGCCACGGCGGGAGCAGCGCGAGCGGGTTCAGATAGACGTCTCCTCTCAGCACACCCCAGTGCAGGCAGGCCGAGCAGTGGGAGCCCGTCGGCTCCACCGCACCCAGCACCTCGCCCGCAGCGACCTCGTCGCCCTCGCGGACCGACGCCCGCACCGGCTCGTACGTCGTCCGCAGCGGCGGGTCGCCCGTCCCCGTCAGTTCCAGCGAGACGACGCCTCTGCCCGCGACCCGTCCCGCGAAGGAGACCCTCCCCGCGGCCACCGCCCGCACGGCGGTCCCGGCCGGCGCGGCGAGGTCCACCCCGCGGTGCCCCGGGCCGTACGGCGTCGACGGAGGCTCCCAGCCCCGCACGACCGCCGGCCGGACGCCGACCGGCCAGCACCGGGCCACGGCCGGCACCACCGGATCCGGCTCCTGCCGCGGCCCCGCAACGGCGACCGCCACCGGCGAGGCCGGCACCACCGGCGTCACCCGCGGCGCCGGCCCTTCCGGTCGCGGCGGCCCCGGCGCCATGACGGCCAGCAGCATCGCCACCCACGTACACACACCCGCACATCGCCTCGCTCGCATGCGAGAACCGTCCCGCACCGGAGCCGGCCGCCGCCCGGGCCTGTGGACCACTCGCCGGTTGTGGACAGCTGCGTCACCCGGCGCCCCTCCGGTCCCGTACACTTCTGATGGCGATCCGGGTGACCGGGTCGACTTCGCACGCCCCGACACGAGGCCCGCAAAGGTCCGTGTCAGCGCCCCTCGGTCCCTTGTGGCAGGCGCATCCGGGCGTCAGGCGCGGGAGCCGTCCGGCTCGCGCGGCACAACCGAGAAACTCAAGGAGATACGGCCATGGCCGTCGTCACGATGCGGGAGCTGCTGGAGAGCGGCGTCCACTTCGGTCACCAGACCCGTCGTTGGAACCCGAAGATGAAGCGCTTCATCTTCACGGAGCGCAACGGCATCTACATCATCGACCTGCTCCAGTCGCTGTCGTACATCGACCGCGCCTACGAGTTCGTCAAGGAGACCGTCGCCCACGGCGGCACGGTCATGTTCGTCGGCACGAAGAAGCAGGCGCAGGAGGCCATCGCCGAGCAGGCCACCCGCGTCGGCATGCCCTACGTCAACCAGCGCTGGCTGGGCGGCATGCTCACCAACTTCTCGACCGTCTACAAGCGCCTCCAGCGCCTGAAGGAGCTCGAGCAGATCGACTTCGAGGACGTGGCCGCCTCCGGCCTCACCAAGAAGGAGCTGCTGGTCCTCTCCCGCGAGAAGGCCAAGCTGGAGAAGACCCTCGGCGGTATCCGCGAGATGTCCAAGGTGCCCAGCGCCGTCTGGATCGTGGACACCAAGAAGGAGCACATCGCGGTCGGCGAGGCCCGGAAGCTCAACATCCCGGTCGTCGCCATCCTCGACACCAACTGCGACCCCGACGAGGTCGACTACAAGATCCCGGGCAACGACGACGCGATCCGCTCCGTCACCCTGCTCACCCGCGTGATCGCCGACGCCGTCGCCGAGGGCCTCATCGCCCGCTCCGGTGTCGCCACCGAGGGCAAGGGCGACAAGGCCGCCGGCGAGCCGCTGGCCGCCTGGGAGCGCGACCTGCTCGAGGGTGAGAAGAAGGACGAGGCCGTCGAGGCCGCCGCCGAGACCCCCGCCCCCGACGCCAAGGTCTCCGAGGCCGTCGAGGAGGCCGCCACCGAGGTGGCCGCCACCGAGGCGCCCGCCACCGAGGTGGCCGAGGGCGAGCAGGCCTGACCCACGGTGCTGACGGCGGGGGCGGCATGAACCCCGCCCCCGCCGCTCACCCGTAGGCCGACATGACGCCCGCGATCCGGCCACGCCGATCGCGGGCCCGTGCGGATCTCCGATCTTTCAAGACTTCCAGAAAGACTCACAGACTCATGGCGAACTACACCGCCGCCGACGTCAAGAAGCTTCGTGAGCTCACCGGCGCCGGCATGATGGACTGCAAGAAGGCGCTGGACGAGGCCGAGGGCAACGTCGAGAAGGCCGTCGAGGCGCTCCGCATCAAGGGCCAGAAGGGCGTCGCCAAGCGCGAGGGCCGCTCTGCCGAGAACGGTGCCGTCGTCTCGATCATCTCCGACGACAACACCTCCGGTGTCCTGGTCGAGCTGAAGTGCGAGACGGACTTCGTCGCCAAGGGCGAGAAGTTCCAGAACGTCGCCAAGACCATCGCCGAGCACGTCGCCAAGGCCGCCCCGGCCGACCTGGAGGCCCTGCTCGCCTCCGAGATCGAGCCCGGCAAGACCGTCCAGGCGTACGTGGACGAGGCCAACGCCAACCTCGGCGAGAAGATCGTCCTGGACCGCTTCGCGCAGTTCTCCGGCGGCTTCGTGACCGCGTACATGCACCGCACGATGCCCGACCTGCCGCCGCAGATCGGTGTCCTCGTCGAGCTGGACAAGCCGAACGCCGAGATCGCCAAGGGCGTCGCCCAGCACATCGCCGCCTTCGCGCCGAAGTACCTCTCCAAGGAGGACGTCCCGGCCGAGGTCGTCGAGTCCGAGCGCCGCGTCGCCGAGGAGACCACCCGCGCCGAGGGCAAGCCCGAGGCCGCCCTGCCGAAGATCGTCGAGGGTCGCCTCAACGGCTTCTTCAAGGACGCCACGCTGCTCGGCCAGCCCTACGCCCTGGACAACAAGAAGTCCGTCCAGAAGGTGCTGGACGAGGCCGGTGTCACCCTGAAGCGCTTCTCGCGCATCAAGGTCGGCATCTGAGTCCGTACCGCGACGGACGCACGACCCCGGTAGGGTCGGCAGCAGTCGTCCGCGCCGTTGCCGTCTGCCGCTGTGCACCTGCGCGTGGCGGCGGACGACAGCAGATCTGACGAGGAGGCCATTGCCGCGTATGGGATGCGAAACCCGCCCCCGCCGGCAATGGCCTTCTTCGTGTGTGTGACCCACGTAAAAGAGGCGAGATCTCCATGACCACCACCAAGGCCGAGAAGAGCGACGACGACAAAGTACGCGGCCGCTTCATGCTGAAGCTGTCCGGGGAGGCCTTCTCCGGCGGTGGGGGCCTGGGCGTCGACCCCGACGTGGTGCACGCCATCGCCCGCGAGATCGCGGCCGTCGTCCGCGACGGCGCGCAGATCGCCGTCGTCATCGGCGGCGGCAACTTCTTCCGGGGCGCCGAGCTCCAGGTGCGCGGCATGGACCGCGCCCGCTCCGACTACATGGGCATGCTCGGTACCGTGATGAACTGCCTGGCCCTCCAGGACTTCCTGGAGAAGGAGGGCGTCGACTGCCGCGTGCAGACCGCCATCACCATGGGCCAGGTCGCCGAGCCGTACATCCCGCTGCGCGCCGTGCGCCACCTGGAGAAGGGCCGCGTGGTCATCTTCGGCGCCGGCATGGGCATGCCGTACTTCTCCACCGACACCACCGCCGCCCAGCGCGCCCTCGAGATCGACGCCGAGGCCCTGCTCATGGGCAAGAACGGCGTGGACGGGGTCTACGACTCCGACCCGAAGACCAACCCGGACGCCGTGAAGTTCGACGCGCTCGGATACGGCGAGGTCATCACCCGCGACCTGAAGGTCGCCGACGCCACCGCCGTCACGCTCTGCCGCGACAACAGCCTCCCGATCGTCGTCTTCGAGCTTCTGAAGGAGGGCAATATCGCCCGCGCCGTCAAGGGTGAGAAGATCGGCACGCTCGTGGGTGACCACGACAGCCGGGACTGACCGGAGAACCACCCCCTGTCCGCGGACGCCACCTGTCCGGGGGACGGACGGGACGGGGCCGGGCCGGGGGATGGACAATGTCCCACCGGTCGGGAACCGTGCAGGAAGAAGACGCGACGCAGCCGGCCGCAGCTCCGACAGGACCGCAGCCGGGCCTACTCAAGACACGCAGGAGCAAGTGGTGATCGAAGAGACCCTCCTCGAGGCCGAGGAGAAGATGGAGAAGGCCGTCGTGGTCGCCAAGGAGGACTTCGCCGCGATCCGCACCGGCCGTGCGCACCCGGCGATGTTCAACAAGATCGTGGCCGACTACTACGGCGCGCCGACGCCGATCAACCAGCTGGCCTCGTTCTCCGTGCCCGAGCCGCGCATGGCCGTGGTGACGCCGTTCGACAAGAGCGCCCTGCGCAACATCGAGCAGGCGATCCGGGACTCCGACCTGGGCGTCAACCCGAGCAACGACGGCAACATCATCCGGGTGGTGTTCCCCGAGCTCACCGAGGAGCGCCGCCGCGAGTACATCAAGGTCGCCAAGGGCAAGGGCGAGGACGCCAAGGTGTCCATCCGCTCCGTGCGCCGCAAAGCCAAGGACGCCATCGACAAGCTGATCAAGGACGGCGAGGTCGGCGAGGACGAGGGCCGCCGTGCGGAGAAGGAGCTCGACGACACCACCGCGAAGTACGTCGCCCAGGTGGACGAGCTCCTGAAGCACAAGGAAGCCGAACTGCTCGAGGTCTGATGAACGACTCTTCCTGGGGAGCGCCGCCACAAGCCGGGTACTGGGGGCCGTCCGACCAGGGGCCCCTCCAGAGGGCTGCTCCGGCGGGTCCCGCGTACGATGCGCACAGCGCGCAGCAGACTCGCCCCATGCCGATCGTGCCCGACGTACCCGAACACGGCGGAGCCCAGGACGACGACCGGGGGGCCGCTCGGCCGAGCGGCCCCTTGTTCCGGGACGAGGCGTTCCGAGACGAGCCGTTCCGCGACGACACGTACCGCGGCGAGACCCCGTCGGCACAGCCGTATGCGGCGGTGCCGCAGAATCCGGAGCCCATGCCCGACGCCCAGCAGCCGGCGCAGCCGCAGCCGCAGCCGCAGCCGCAGAAGAAGAGCGCGGGGCGCGACCTGGGTTCCGCGATAGGGGTCGGTGTCGGCCTCGGCGTGGTGATCATCGCGTCGCTGTTCTTCGTCAAGGCCGTCTTCGTCGGTGTCATCGCGGTGGCCGTCGTGGTGGGCCTGTGGGAGCTGACCACACGGCTCCAGGAGCGCAAGGGCATCAAGGCGCCGCTCGTGCCGCTCGCGATCGGCGGCGCGGCGATGGTGGTCGCCGGGTACGTGCGCGGCGCCGAGGGCGCGTGGGTGGCCATGGCGCTCACGGCGCTGGCGGTCCTGGTGTGGCGGATGACCGAGCCGCCCGAGGGCTACCTCAAGGACGTCACGGCGGGCCTGTTCGCAGCCTTCTACGTGCCGTTCCTGGCCACGTTCGTCGCCATGATGCTGATGGCCGACGACGGCCCGTGGCGCGTCCTGACCTTCCTGCTGCTGACCGTCGTCAGCGACACCGGGGCGTACGCGGTCGGCTGGCGCTTCGGCAAGACCAAGCTGGCCCCGCGCATCAGCCCCGGCAAGACCCGCGAGGGCCTGCTCGGAGCGGTCGCGTTCGCGATGGTGGCGGGCGCGCTGTGCATGCAGTTCCTGATCGACGGCGGCACCTGGTGGCAGGGCCTGCTGCTCGGCCTCGCCGTCGCGGTCAGCGCCACGCTGGGCGACCTCGGCGAGTCCATGATCAAGCGGGACCTCGGCATCAAGGACATGGGCACCCTGCTGCCGGGCCACGGCGGCATCATGGACCGCCTGGACTCCCTCCTGCCGACGGCTCCGGTGGTGTGGCTGTTGTTGGTCGTCTTCGTCGGCTCGGGGTGAGTGCAGGCCACGGCGCCATGCAGCGGTAGCCGCAAGTCGATACAGCATGGACCGTTTGGACTCCCTCCTGCCGACGGCCCCGGTGGTGTGGCTGTTGTTGGTCGTCTTTGTCGGGTCGGGCTGAGCGTCGCAGTCTTGGTGAACGGCCTCCGCCCGAACGGGGCGGGGGCCGTTCTCTTATGCGGCGCCCAGTGATCGTCTAAGGTCGCGCCATGGCGCAGGCGAGGCGGGGAGACGACGGCAGGTACCACGGCGACCTGCCGTGTGTGTGGTGTGACGCCCTGCTCGACCAGAAGGGCCGGCGCAGAGTGCGCCGCTACTGCGGACCGTGGCACCGCACGAAGCAGTACGCCAGCACCGTCGTCGCCCTGGTCGCGGGCCTGTTCTGAGGGCGGCCGGGGCACCCGAGTGGATCTGCGACACTGGGAAGGTCATGCCTAAGCCCGGAGAACTCACATTCGTCGCCCCGCGCGGAGTCAAGAAGCCGCCGCGGCATCTCGCCGATCTCACGCCTGCCGAGCGCAAGGAGGCCGTCGCCGCGATCGGTGAGAAGCCGTTCCGTGCGAAGCAGCTCTCGCAGCACTACTTCGCGCGGTACGCGCACGACCCCGAGCAGTGGACCGACATCCCCGCCGGCTCCCGCGAGGGGCTGCGGGAGGCGCTGCTGCCCGAGCTGATGTCGGTCGTCCGGCATCTGTCGACCAACCAGGGCACCACCCGCAAGACGCTGTGGAAGATGTTCGACGGGACGCTCGTCGAGTCCGTGCTCATGCGCTACCCGGACCGGGTGACCATGTGCATCAGCTCCCAGGCCGGCTGCGGCATGAACTGCCCCTTCTGCGCCACCGGACAGGCCGGGCTCGACCGGAATCTGTCCACCGCCGAGATCGTGCACCAGATCGTGGACGGCATGCGGGCGCTCAGGGACGGGGAGGTCCCCGGTGGTCCGGCGCGGCTGAGCAACATCGTCTTCATGGGGATGGGCGAGCCGCTCGCCAACTACAACCGGGTCGTGGGGGCCATCCGCCGGCTCACCGACCCCGAGCCCGACGGGCTGGGGCTGTCCCAGCGCGGCATCACCGTGTCGACCGTCGGTCTCGTGCCCGCGATCCACCGGTTCGCCGACGAGGGCTTCAAGTGCCGCCTCGCCATCTCCCTGCACGCCCCCGACGACGAGCTGCGCGACACCCTCGTCCCCGTCAACACGCGCTGGAAGGTGCGTGAGGTGCTGGACGCCGGGTTCGAGTACGCGGC
Organism: Streptomyces sp. SID5910; assembly: GCF_009862125.1. Taxonomy (GTDB): domain Bacteria; phylum Actinomycetota; class Actinomycetes; order Streptomycetales; family Streptomycetaceae; genus Streptomyces. The sequence continues at coordinate 8,229 of NZ_WWHX01000400.1, read as the reverse complement.
GAAGTCCGGGCGCCGGCTGTCCATCGAGTACGCGCTGATCCGGGACATCAACGACCAGGCGTGGCGCGGCGACCGGCTCGGGCGGCTGCTCAAGGGCAAGCCGGTGCACGTCAACCTCATCCCGCTCAACCCGACGCCGGGCTCGAAGTGGACCGCCTCGCGGCCCGAGGACGAGAAGGCGTTCGTCGCGGCGATCGAGGCGCACGGTGTGCCGGTGACCGTCCGGGACACCCGTGGACAGGAGATCGACGGGGCGTGTGGTCAGCTCGCCGCGAGCGAGCGGTAATCTGACCGGCGTACATCCGTACGGCAGTACATCTTCATATTCCGACAGGGGAGCGCCACAGCGCTGAGAGTGCGGCACCGGCCGCAGACCCTCCGAACCTGGCCCAGGTCATTCTGGGTAGGGAGATCGGTCATCACTCGAGCTGTTGCGCCCTGCCCGGGTCCCTCGCCAGGGGTCCCGGGCGGGGCCGCGTCTTCTCCTGGTAACCCAGGAGGAATTCCGTGAGCATCACCAAGAAGGCCAGTGCCCTGGCCGTCGGGCTCGGTCTCGTCGGCGGTCTGGCCGCCTGCGGGTCGTCGTCCGGCGACGACCAGGGGTCCGGCGGTTCCAAGACCGTGACCCTCGTCAGCCACGACTCGTGGGCCGCGTCCAAGAGCGTCATCGCGGACTTCGAGAAGAGCTCCGGCTACAAGGTCAGGGTCCTGGAGGACGGCGACGCCGGTCAGGCCGTCAACAAGGCCGTCCTCACCAAGGACAACCCGCAGGGCGACGTCTTCTTCGGCGTCGACAACACGCTCCTGTCGCGGGCGCTGGACAACGGGCTGTTCCAGCCGTACGAGCCCAAGGGCTCCGACATGATCCTGCCCCAGTACCGGGTCGACCAGGACGAGCACCGCGTCACGCCCATCGACACCGGCGAGATCTGCGTCAACTACGACAAGGCGTACTTCAGCAAGCACAAGCTGACCCCGCCCGACTCCTTCGACGACCTCGTCAAGCCGGAGTACAAGAACCTCCTCGTCACCGAGGACGCCGGCGGCTCCTCGCCCGGCCTCGGCTTCCTGCTGGGCACCGCCGCCAAGTACGGCGACGCCGGCTGGGAGGGCTACTGGAAGAAGCTGAAGGCCAACGGCGTCAAGGTCGTCGACAGCTGGGAGCAGGCCTACAACGAGGAGTTCTCCGGCTCCTCCGGCGGCAAGAAGGCCAAGGGCGACCGTCCGCTCGTCGTCTCCTACGCCTCCTCGCCGCCCGCCGAGGTGATCTACGCCGACCCGAAGCCGGCCACCGCGCCCACCGGCGTCGCCACCGGTACCTGCTTCCGCCAGGTCGAGTACGCGGGTCTGCTGAGCAACGCGAAGAACACCGAGGGCGGCAAGGCGCTGCTGGACTTCCTGATCAGCAAGGAGTTCCAGGACGACATGCCGCTGAACATGTTCGTCTACCCGGTGCGCGAGGCCGCCCAGGTGCCGCCGGAGTTCGTGAAGTACGGGCCGCAGGCGAAGAACCCGGGGACCCTCGACCCGAAGAAGATCGCCGACAACCGTGACCAGTGGGTCAAGTCGTGGACCTCGCTCCTCCTGAAGTGACGGAGGCGGCCAAGGCCGACCGCTCCGCCGGCACCCGGCGGCGCGGCGGCGCGGCGCGGCTGGCCCTGATGGCCGGTCCCGTCGCGTTCTTCGCGGTCTTCTTCGCCTACCCCGTCGTCGCGATCGTCGAGCGCGGACTGGAGGTCGACGGGGTCTGGCAGTTCGGACGGATCTGGGACGTCCTCGCCCAGTCCGACGTCCGGCACGTGCTGTGGTTCACCACCTGGCAGGCGCTCGCCTCCACCGCGCTCACCCTGCTGATCGCCCTGCCCGGCGCGTACGTCTTCGCCCGCCTCGACTTCCCCGGCAAGCAGCTGCTGCGGGCCGTGGTGACCGTGCCGTTCGTGCTGCCGACGGTCGTCGTGGGCACCGCGTTCCTGGCGCTCGTCGGCCGGGGCGGACTGCTCGACGAGCTGTGGGGCGTACGGCTGGACACCACCGTGTGGGCCATCCTGCTCGCGCACGTCTTCTTCAACTACGCCGTCGTCGTCCGCACCGTCGGCGGGCTGTGGGCGCAGCTCGACCCGCGCCAGGAGGAGGCGGCGCGGATGCTCGGCGCGTCTCCGCTGCGGGCCTGGCGGCGGGTCACCCTGCCGGCGCTCGGGCCCGCCGTGGCCGCCGCCGCGCTGATGGTGTTCCTGTTCACCTTCACCTCCTTCGGCGTCGTCCAGATCCTCGGGGGACCCACCTTCTCCACCCTGGAGGTGGAGATCTACCGGCAGACCTCGCAGCTCTTCGACCTGTCCACGGCCGCCGTGCTGACGCTGATCCAGTTCGCGGCGGTCTGCGCCATCCTCGCCGTGCACGCCTGGACGGTACGGCGGCGCGAGACGGCCCTCAGACTGGTGGACGCCTCCCGCACCGCGCGCCGGCCGCGCGGGACCGGGCAGTGGGCGCTGCTCGCGGGCGTGCTCGTCACCATCGCCCTCCTCGTCGTGCTGCCGCTCGCCGTGCTGGTCCAGCGGTCCTTCGGCGGCGGCCTCGGCTACTACCGCGCGCTGACCCGCGAGGACGGCGGCACCTTCCTCGTCCCCCCCATCGAGGCGGTCGGCAACTCCCTCCAGTACGCCCTCGCCGCCACCGCCGTCGCCGTGGTCGTCGGCGGTCTGGCGGCGGCCGCGCTCACCCGGCGCGACGCGGGCCGCCTGGTGCGCGGCTTCGACGCGCTGCTGATGCTGCCGCTCGGGGTGTCCGCCGTGACGGTCGGCTTCGGGTTCCTGATCGCGCTGGACGAACCCCCGCTGGACCTCAGGTCCTCCTGGATCCTGGTGCCGCTCGCCCAGGCGCTGGTCGGCGTCCCCTTCGTCGTACGGACCATGCTGCCGGTGCTGCGGGCGGTGGACGTACGGCTGCGGGAGGCCGCGGCGGTGCTCGGGGCGTCGCCGTGGCGGGTGTGGCGGGAGGTCGACCTGCCGATGGTGCGGCGGGCGCTGCTGATCGCCGCCGGGTTCGCCTTCGCCGTGTCGCTGGGCGAGTTCGGGGCGACCGTGTTCATCGCGCGGCCCGACAACCCGACGCTGCCGGTCGCCGTGGCCCGGCTGCTGGGGCGGCCCGGGGACATGAACTACGGGCAGGCGATGGCCCTGTCGACGATTCTGATGGTGGTGTGCGCCGTGGCCCTCGTGGTGCTGGAGCGGCTGCGGACCGACCGGAGCGGGGAGTTCTAGCGATGCTGCTGAGTCTGCGGGACGCGACCGTCCTCTTCGGGCGGCAGCCCGTGCTTGACGCCGTCGACCTCGATGTCGCCGAGCACGAGGTCGTGTGCGTGCTGGGCCCCAGCGGCAGCGGCAAGTCGACGCTGCTGCGCGCGGTCGCCGGCCTTCAGCGGCTCGACGCCGGGCGCGTGGTGCTGGACGGGCGCGACCAGTCCGGGGTGCCCGCGCACAAGCGCGGGGTGGGGCTGATGTTCCAGGACCACCAGCTGTTCCCGCAGCGGGACGTGGCCGGGAACATCGCCTTCGGGCCGCGGATGCGCGGCGCGTCGCGGGCCCGGCAGCAGGAGGCCGTGCGGGAACTGCTGGAGCTGGTCGGGCTGCCGGGTGCCGCCCGCCGCTCCGTCGCCGCGCTCTCCGGCGGTGAGCAGCAGCGGGTGGCGCTGGCCCGGGCGCTGGCGCCCCGGCCCCGGCTGCTGATGCTGGACGAGCCGCTCGGCCAGCTCGACCGCTCGCTGCGGGAGCGCCTGGTGGTGGAACTGCGGGAGCTGTTCGGCCTGCTCGGCACCACCGTGCTCGCCGTGACGCACGACCAGTCGGAGGCCTTCGCGCTCGCCGACCGGGTGGTGGTGATGCGGGACGGGCGGATCGCCCAGGAGGGCACGCCGCTCCAGGTGTGGCAGCGGCCGGCGGACGCCTTCGTGGCCCGCTTCCTCGGCTTCGACAACGTGGCCGAGGCCACCGTCACCGGGCAGGTCGCCGTGACCCCCTGGGGCAAGGTGCCGGTCCCCGAGGACTCGCCCCAGGGCGCCCGGACGGTGCTCGTGCGGCCCGCCGGGGTACGGATCGTCCCCGCCGACGACGGCCTGCGCTGCACGGTCGCCGCCCGCACCTTCCGCGGCACCCACGTCGCCGTGCACCTCCAGCCCCAGGGCGCGCCGCGCCTGGAGGTGGCGTGCGCGCTGCGGGCGGCCCCGGAGGTCGGGGACACGGTCGGGGTGGAGTTCGACGGGGAGGAAATCGTGGTGCTCGGATGATCGTCCCGCTTCTACGATGCGGACCATGACGTCACTGGCACACGAGCGGTACTGCGACGAGATCGCCCACCAGGTCGGGCAGTTGAGGGACCTGGTGACCTCCGGCACCGACCTCTCCGCCACCGTCCCGACCTGCCCGGACTGGTCCCTGGAGGATCTGGTCCGGCACACGGGAGGCGCCCTGCGCTGGGTGGACCTCCTGGTGCGGACCCGGGCCGAGGAGAACATCCCCGACGAGCAGGTGCCGGGCATCGCCGGCCCCGGCGCCCGGGGCGACGCCGCCGCGCTGGGCGCCTGGCTGGCCGAGTCGGGCGAGGCGGTCGTCGGCGCGCTGCGCGAGGCCGGGCCGGACGCGAAGGTGTGGTCGTGGGGCGAGCGGCACGACGCGGGCTTCTGGGCGCGCCGGATGACGCACGAGGTCACCGTCCACCGCGCGGACGCGGTACTCACCGCCGGACAGCCCTACGGGGTCGCGCCGGACGTGGCCGCCGACGCGATCGACGAATGGCTGGAGATCGTGGAGTTCGTGCAGCGGACCGGCACGGACCCCGAGGCGAACGAACTGCGCGGACCCGGCCGGAGCATCCACCTGCACGCCACCGACGCCGCTCCGGAACTGAACGCCGAATGGCTGATCGAACTCGGCGAGGACGGCCTCACCTGGCGGCGCGGCCACGAGAAGGCGACCGTCGCCCTCCGGGGGCCCCTGACGGACGTCCTGCTCGCCTTCTACCGCAGGCTGCCGCCGGACGCCCCCGGCCTGGAGGTGCTCGGCGAGCGGGAGTTGCTGGAGTTCTGGCTGGAGCGGGCGTCGTTCGGCTGACACGGCGACGGCCCGCCCCCGGCCGGGGACGGGCCACCGTTCGTACGAGATCTGCGGGACGTCAGCGGCTGCTGTTCGCCCCGCGACGGCGCAGGCCGAAGAAGACCGCGCCGCCACCGACGACGACCAGGGCCGCCGCGATGCCGACGATCATGCCGGTGTTGGAGTTCGCACCGGTCTCGGCGAGGTTGGACTCACCGGCCGCCGGGGACGGGGCGCTGCTCGGCACGGCCGCCGGGGCGGTGCTCTCGCTCTGGGAGGGCGCGGGGGCCGACGTCGACGGGGCCGGGGCCGGCGTCTCCGTCTCCTCGGCCGGGGCGGACGAGCTCTGCGAGGGGGTCGGGGACGGCGTGTCCTCGGTCTTGCAGGCGGTCGCCGGGGTGACGAGGTTCGGCTTGATGTCCTCGTCGACGTAGCCGCCGGCCTTGACGTGGATGCGGTACTCGGCGTTCGGCTTCCAGTCCGCGGCGAAGGTGATGGTGCTGCCCTCGCGCGAGCCCTTGACCACCTGCTCGTCGATCTTCTGCGCGTCGCCGCCGTTGTTCTCCAGGTACACGGTGACGGTGGCGGGGATGCCGGCGGGGTCCACGTCGGTGACGGTGATGACTCCCTTGTCGCCGTCGCACTTGGCGGCGGCGGAGAACTCGCCGATGTTGCAGGCGACGGCGTTGCCGGCGGCGCCGATCGCGAGGGCCGCCGTTGCCGAGGCGACGCCGAGGGCACGGACGCTACGGCGGGACGCCGTGCGGCTGAGTATGGACAGGACTGCCACGTTTTTCCTTTACGGGAAGCGCGGATGCGGGGGGTGAAGAGGGTGCTGACGTCATCAGCACACCCACGAGCCTCACTGGTCTATAAGCGGGCCATAAGAAGTGTCAACGCATATGCCGGTCAAGGGCGTTGGCTTTGCTCTCTTATTAACCGCCGAGACGTTTCAGCGCCTCGGGAGCCTCCTCGATCCGGTCCACCAGCGCGATCCGGGCCTGCATGGACCGCCCCTCGGCCAGCGACGTCAGCAGCGGCCAGGCCGGCAGCGTCCGCGTCCAGTGCTCCCGGTCCACGAGCACCATGGGGGTGGGCTCGCCCCGCGACTCGTAGTAGTTGGGCGTCGCGTTGTCGAAGATCTCCTGTACGGTGCCGGCGGCGCCCGGCAGGAACACCACGCCCGCGGTCGAGCGGGCCAACAGGCCGTCCTCCCGCGTGGCGTTGGCGAAGTACTTGGCGATGTGCGCGGCGAAGGCGTTCGGCGGCTCGTGGCCGTAGAACCAGGTCGGGACGCCGACCGAGGCACCGCCGCCGGGCCAGCGCTCACGCACCTCGAAGGCGGAGCGCGCCCAGTCGGTGACCGACGGCGTGAACGAGGCGACCTTTCCGAGGAGCAGCAGGGCCTCGTCCAGCATGCCGTCGCGGAACGGGGCGGCGTAGGCGCCGAGGTTCGCGGCCTCCATCGCGCCGGGTCCGCCGCCGGTGGCCACCGTGAATCCGGCGCGGGCCAGTTCGCGCCCCAGACGCGCGGCGCCCGCGTAGGCGCCGGTGCCGCGGGCCATGGCGTGGCCGCCCATGACGCCCACCACCCGTGCGCCGGCGAGGAGTTCGTCGACCGCGTCCGAGACCGCGTCGTCGTGGACGGCGCGCAGCATGGACGCGAAGACGTCCCCGTCCGCCCTGGTCCGCTGGAACCAGTCGTAGGCGAGCGCGTCGGGTGTCGCCTCGTAGCCGCCGTCGAGGGAGGCGTACAACTCGTCGGGGGAGTAGACGTGTCCGCGGTACGGGTCGAAGGGCAGACCCGGTATCGGCGGGAAGACCAGGGCCCCGGCGGCGCGCACCCGGGCCGCCGCCTCGGGGGCCATCGGGCAGCCGAGGAACACGGCGCCCGTGGGGTCCGCGGAGAGGAGGGCGTCCGTACGGGCCGTCAGGTCGACGGCCTGGACGCGGTAGTGGGCGAGGGTGCCGTGTGCGGAGACGACCTCGTCGAACTCGGCGAGGGTCTCTATCTCCCGGTCGTGCGAGGCGTGGTGGGACTGCGCCTGGGAGGGGGACGGGGTCGGGGAGGGCGGCTGCGGGTGGGCCTGGGGCCGGGCGGGTGTCGGATCCACCCGCCCATGCTAGGTCCGCGGCCCGGTCAGCCCTCGATGGCCGCCGGGTCCATCCACGCGACCTCCCAGGTGTGGCCGTCGAGGTCGTCGAAGGCCCTGCCGTACATGAAGCCGTGGTCCTGGGTCTCGCCGGAGACCGAACCGCCCGCGGCGACCGCCTTCTCCACCAGCTCGTCGACCTTCTCGCGGCTCTCCGCGCTCAGCGCGATGAGTACCTCGCTGGACTTCGTCGAGTCCACGATCTCCTTCTTCGTGAACTGGGCGTACTTCTCCTTGGACAGGAGCATCACGATGATCGTGTCGCTGATCACGACCGAGGCGGTGCTCTCGTCGCTGAACTGCGCGTTGATGGTGTAGCCGAGCTCCGTGAAGAACTTCTTCGAGGCGTCGATGTCGTTCGTCGCCAGGTTCACGAAGATCATCTGCTGGTACATGGGGCCTCTCCCGTCGGTGCCGTGCTGGTGTCGTGCCGTTCGCAGGGTTGGACGGGAGGGCGGGGCGGAACTCATCGGCGGTCCGGAAGAAACTTCGGGGGATGTTCTTCAGCGGGCCAGGGGCAGTGCGGCGAGGGCCGCGACGAGCAGGGTGAGCGGGCCGAAGAGGGCGAGCAGTGCGGCGGCCCGTACGGCGGCGGCGGCGCGCAGCGTCGAACGGGGCGCGCCGAGGCGCAGCAGCGCGGAGGTGGTGTCGGTGCGGGTGTGCTTGGCCTCGACGGCCGCGGTGAGGAGGGTGGCCACCGTGGCGCCGGCCACGACCAGGGCGCCGAGGGTGCCCAGGGGGTGGGCGGCGGGGCCGTCCTCGCCGTACAGCGTCACCGCCGCGTAGGCCGCGGAGGCCACGGCGCAGACGATGCCGAGGGGGCGGCCGATGCGGCTCGACTCCTCCATGAGGACGCGGCCGGCGAGCAGGCGCAGGGCGCCGGGGCGGGCGGCCTGGAGGAGACGGCCGCAGAGGTGGGTGAGGCCGGGGCCGGCGAGCGCGAGGCCGAGGGCGGTCAGGGTCCAGCCGAGGAGGGTGCCGGCGGTGGG
>NZ_WWHX01000399.1 GCF_009862125.1 Streptomyces sp. SID5910 | reverse complement strand
TCGAGCAGGATCCAGTCCAGCCCCTCCGGCAGCCGCAGCGACGACTTGGGCCCGACGAACCACAGCTCGTCGCCCACCCGCGCCGACGCGGCCCAGGCCGCCGCGGGCCCGTCACCGTGCACCACGAAGTCGAGGTCGAACTCGCCGGCCTCGGCGTCCACCCGCCGGGGCGTGTAGTCGCGGGTCAGCCGGTGCTCGGCCGGCGTCCACTCGACACCGTGCGGCAACTGCGCGGGGAGCGCCGCGCGGACGTCCCCGTCCGCGGCCAGGATCACCTTGACGTGGTCGTCGAACCCCGGCGCCGCGAAGGCGGGATGGCGGACCCCGTCCCGGGTGAACGGGCCGAGCTGGTCGCCGCCGAGGACGACGCGCCGCATCCGGGGCGTCACCTCGTGGACGCGGCGCACCGTGACCCGGCGCAGGACGAGGGGGTGCGTGGTGTACGTGCGCTGGGCGGCCATCAGGCGAACTTCTCCTCGATGATGTCGAGCAGGGCCATCGACTCGTCGTAGTCGCCGCGCAGCACCCAGTACGGCAGGTCGTAGGCGTGACCGGACTTGAAGGCCGGCAGCGCGCCGTAGACCGGGTTCTTCTTCAGGGTGGCGACGTCGGTCGTGTCCGCGTTGAAGCCCATCACGAACACGGACGGCTGGGTGAGCGTCTGCCCCGCCTTCTCCGTGGACAGCTCGAACATGTCGCCGCCCCCGCCGTACACCTTGAAGCCGCCCTTGGCGAAGACCGGCGCCGGCTCGATGCCGACCTTCTTGAACTCGGTCGGCAGACCCACGCTCTCCACCAGCCCGTAGGCGGTGCCGTCGCCCGTGACGGCCAGGAAGGACACCGGGCCGGGCGGGGGCTCGATCGCGTTCTTCACCTCGGCGATCCGCTTGTCGTACGCGGCCACGTGCTCGTCGTAGACGTTCTTCTTGCCGAACACGTCACCGGCGAGGAAGGAGAGCTGGGACCGCCAGTCCCCGAGCTTCTTGCCGACCAGCACGGTCGGGGCGATGTCGGAGAGGTCGTCGTACACCTTCTCGGCCTGGAACAGCGGGAAGCCGATGCCGCCGCCGACGATGAGGTCGGGGTCGAGGGCGAGGATGGCCTCCAGGTCGAAGCCGTCGACGCTCCACGGCAGGAACGTCGTCCCGTCCTCCTTCGCCTCCTTCGCCCAGTACGGGGAGAACTCGCCCTTGCCGTCGGCGTCCTCGGGGATCGTCGCGCGCACGGGCACGTCGAGGTCGTAGAGGTATCCGGCGAGCGCGTGGTTCAGGACGACCACCCGCTTCGGCTCGGTCGGCACCTTCACGTCGCCGTAGTCGGTCTTGACGGTACGGGTTGTCGCGGCGGACGCCTTGTCCGCGTCGCCCGACGAGTCGGAGTCCGCGCAGCCGGTGAGGGCCAGCGCGGCGACGAGCGCGACGGCGAACAGGCGGGCAGGAGCAAGCATGGGACCTCACGGTGCTGGGCAGGAGCGCGTATTCGTCCTGTTGGTAAGGTGAGGCTAACCTCGCTGGTTCCGTGGCGTCGGCCCGCGTGCGACATCACCGGTGACGGACACGACATCTCGCAGGTACGGGAGGCAGGCTTGCCGGTGACATCGCTCGGCACCGTGGTCGCCGAGAACGCCATCCGCTTTCTCGGCCACGACACGCACCAGCACGACGAGCCGCACCTCATCTACGTCGTGACCGGCTCCGCCCGTCTGCTCGCCGACGGCGAGGAGTGGCAGCTCGGCCGCCAGGAGGCCGTCTGGATCGCCCCGCGCGTCCCGCACGCGCTGCGGATCGACCCCGGCGGCATGGCGCTCGGACCCACCCTCACCCCCGATGACCTGCCCCGACGCCGTGTCCAGCCGCTCGGGGTGGTGCCCGCGATCACCGAGGTGATGACCACCGCGCTGGGCGCGGCCCCGGGCACCTCGGAGGAGGTCCGGCCGTTCCGCCGGGCCCTCGGCAGCGTGCTGCGGGGCATCTCCCGGCAGTACTTCCCGGTCGTCCTGCCCACCCGTCCCGCGGTGCGCGCACTCGCCCGCGAGGCGCTGCGCGCCCCCGCCGCGACGCTGGAGCAACTGGCCGAACGGCACCGGATGAGCTCCCGTCAGGTGCAGCGTGTCTTCCTCGACGAGACCGGACTGCCCTTCACACGGTGGCGGAACCGGGCCAGGATGAACGCCGCCGTCGAACACCTCCTCGGCGGGGGTGAGCTGACGGCGGCGGCCAGGGCGGCCGGTTACGCGACCCGGGCCGGACTGCTGCGCGCGCTCAGCCGCGAATCCGGCATCCCGGTGAGCGCGCTCACGACGGACCCGGTGGGGGCACTCGGCGGCCGCTGAGGGACGCCCCGGGACGCCGGCCGGTCACGGAACCGGCCCCGTGGACAGATTCGGACAGGACGACAGTACGGCGGTCACCGTGCGCACGGCCGGTGACCGGCCCGCCGCGCGGCGGGCCGCTCAGGGAGGACGCATGGCACAGGCGCTCGCGAGGACGGCCGCGCCACCGCCGGCCCGGCCGTCGCACCCCCGGACGACGCGCCGGCTGCTCGGCCTCGGCGTCGCCGTCGGGGTGCTCCTCGCCGCGGTGGTGCTCAGCGTCGCGGTGGGCTCGGCGATGCTCCCCCTGGACGTCGTGTGGCAGGCCCTCACCGCACCCGACGGCTCCGCGTCCCACGCCACCGTCAGCGGCGCCCGCGTCGACCGCACCCTGCTCGGCGTCCTCGTCGGCGTGTCCCTCGGCGTCGCGGGCGCGCTCATCCAGGCCCTCACCCGCAACCCGCTGGCCGATCCGGGGATCCTCGGGGTCAACGCCGGCGCGGGCTTCGCCGTCACCCTGGGCGTGGCCGTCTTCGGCGTCACGCGCATCGAGCAGTACCTGCCCTTCGCGTTCGCCGGGGCGATCGCCGGTTCGGCGGTGGTCTACCTCGCCGCGAGCGGCGGCCGGGGCGGGCCCACGCCCCTGCGGCTCACCCTCGTCGGGATCGCCTTCACGGCGGTGCTGTCCGGCATCTCCCAGACCCTCGCACTGATCGACACGGAGACCTTCGACCGCATGAGGTTCTGGGGAGCGGGCACGGTCACCGACCGCCCGGGCGGCACCGCCGCGGCGGTCGCGCCGTTCGTCCTGGCCGGCCTGGTGGCCGCCGCCTGCTGCGCCCGGCCGCTCAACGCCATCGCCCTCGGCGACGACGCCGCGCGGGCCGTCGGACTCCGGGTCGGGGCGACCCGCACCGGCGTGGTGATCGCGGTGACACTGCTGTGCGGAGCGGCGACGGCCGCGGCGGGCCCGCTGGTCTTCGTCGGCCTGATGGTCCCGCACGCCGTGCGCTGGGTCACCGGGCCCGACTGGCGCTGGATCCTCGTCTACTCCGCCGTCCTCGCGCCGGTGATCGTGCTGGTCGCCGACGTCCTGGGCCGGCTGATCGTGCTCCCCTCCGAGCTGCCGGTCGGCGTGGTGATGCCGCTCATCGGCGTGCCCGTACTGATCGTGCTGGTGCGCGGCAGCCGGGTGAGGGCGCTGTGAGCGGGGTGCTCGTCCTCAGGGCGGGGCCTCTGAGCCTGAGGGTGACGCGCAGGGCGCTCCTGGTGTGCGGGCTGCTGTGGGCCGTGCTGGTCGCGCTGGCCCTGTGGGCCTTCACGCTGGGCAGCTATCCCCTGACCCTCGGGGACCTGGCCGACGTCGTCACGGGCTCCGCCGGGAGCGGCGTCCGCAAGATCGTCCTGGAGTGGCGGGCGCCGCGCATCGTCGCCGCCGTGCTCTTCGGCGCGGCCCTCGCCCTGGGCGGCGCGGTCTTCCAGTCCCTGACCCGCAACCCGCTCGGCAGCCCCGACGTCATCGGCTTCACCACCGGCTCCTACACCGGTGTCGTCCTCGCCCTGCTGGCCGGGGCGACCAGCTACTCGGCGCTCGCGGCGGGCGCGCTCGCCGGGGGGCTGCTCACCGCCCTCGCCGTGTACCTGCTGGCGTTCCGGCGGGGGGTGCAGGGCTTCCGGCTCATCATCGTGGGCATCGCGGTCGGCGCGCTGCTCTCCTCCGTCAACACCTGGTTCTCGGTGAAGGCCGACGTCGACACCGCGCTGCGGGCCGCGGTGTGGAACGCCGGTTCGCTGGCGACCGTCGACTGGACCGCCATCGGCATGGCCGCCGTCGTGCTGGCGCTGGTCGCCCTGGCGGCTCCGGTGGCGCAGCGCAGGATGCGGCGGCTGGAGCTCGGTGACGACACGGCGGCGATGCTCGGCGTGCCGGTCGAGCGTACGAAGCTGCTGCTGGTGCTTCTCGGGGTGACCGCGACGGCCGTGGTGACGGCGGCGGCCGGCCCCATCGCGTTCGTCGCGCTGGCGGCGCCGCAGATCGCCCGCCGCCTCACCGGGCACGGGACCTCCGTCGACCTGGCCGGCTCGGCGCTCGTCGGGGCGGTCCTGCTGCTCGGCGCGGACATCGCGGCGCAGCACGCGGTCCCCGGCGTGCTGCTGCCGACGGGCGCGGTCACCGTGTGCGCCGGCGGCGCGTATCTGCTGGTGCTGCTGGTGAGGGAGAGCCGGCGCGGCTTCTGAACCGCCGGCGGTGGGCGGCCCGGAACGCCGTCAGCCGGTGGCCTTCGTGAAGGCCACCGGCTGACGTGTCAGGGTGAGTGACGGGACTTGAACCCGCGGCATCCTGGACCACAACCAGGTGCTCTACCAGCTGAGCTACACCCACCATGGCCGGTAGTCGGAACCTCTTGCGGGGCTCCCCGACCGGCTGAGAAAAAGTGTACAGGGTCCGAAGGGGTGCTCGCGCCCGCCTTTCGCGGGGCCCCTACCGGGCGGTGACGACGTGCTTCGCGGCGATCGCCTTGGCGGTGTCGGAGTCGGGGCCGGGCTGCGGGACGAAGACGGCCTCGCGGTAGTAGCGCAGCTCGGCGATGGACTCGCGGATGTCGGCGAGGGCGCGGTGGTTGCCGTTCTTCTCGGGGCTGTTGAAGTACGCCCGCGGGTACCAGCGCCGGGCCAGCTCCTTGATCGAGGAGACGTCCACGATCCGGTAGTGGAGGTAGTCCTCCAGCGTCGGCATGTCCCGCAGCAGGAAGCCCCGGTCGGTGCCGACCGAGTTGCCGCACAGGGGGGCCTTGCCGGGTTCCTTCACGTGCTCCCGTACGTACGCCAGGACCTGGGCCTCGGCGTCCGCGAGCGTCGTGCCGCCGTCGAGCTCGGCGAGCAGGCCGGACGCGGTGTGCATCTGACGCACCACCTCCGGCATCGTCTCCAGGGCCCGCTCCGGCGGACGGACGACGATGTCGACGCCCTCGCCGAGGATGTTCAGCTCGGAGTCGGTGACGAGGGCGGCCACCTCGATGAGCGCGTCGTCGGACAGCGAGAGGCCGGTCATCTCGCAGTCGATCCACACCATGCGATCGTTCATGCGGCCACTGTACGGCTGACGTGCGTCGCCTGGACCCCCGGCGTCCGTGCGGGCCCCGCCGGGGGCTGCCGCCCCCGGACCCCCGCTTCGGCCTGAACGGCCTCGTCCTCAAACGCCGGACGGGCTGGGTGGGGCTGCGCGCCCGGCGTGAGACGGAGCACGACGACGGAAGCGCCGGACGGGCTGGGTGGGACTGCCCGTCCGGCGTTCTCGGCTTCCGTCACCTCACGGTGCGCTGCGCTGGCCCGGGAGGCTGGCCGCTGCGGCCGGGACCGGGGTGCGGCGGGTCTGGAACGGGACCTGGTTGTCCGGCGGAACGACGGACGGCTGGCCGGCCTCGTGCGGGACGGGCGACCGCGGTGTGCCGCCCTCCGCGTCCACCGGCCGGTCGCCCTGGGGGCGGCGGGCCCGGTAGGCGGCCCGGTAGGCGGCCGGGGACGAACCCAGCTGCCGGCGGAAGTGGCCGCGCAGCGCCACCGGTGAACGGAAGCCGCAGCGGCCCGCGACCTCGTCCACCGAGTAGTCCGACGTCTCGAGGAGTCGCTGCGCCTGGAGCACCCGCTGGGTGATCAGCCACTGGAGCGGGGCGCTGCCCGTCAGCGAGCGGAACCGGCGGTCGAAGGTGCGGCGGCTCATGTAGGCGCGCGCGGCGAGCGTCTCCACGTCGAACTGCTCGTGGAGGTGCTCCAGCGCCCAGGCGACGACCTCGGCGAGCGGGTCGGCGCCGATCTCCTCGGGTAAAGACCTGTCGAGGTAGCGCTCCTGGCCGCCGCTGCGGCGCGGCGGGACCACCAGGCGCCGGGCCAGCGCGCCGGCCGCCTCGTTGCCGTGGTCCGTGCGCACGATGTGCAGGCACAGGTCGATCCCGGCCGCGGTGCCCGCCGACGTCAGCACGTCGCCGTCGTCCACGAACAGCTCGCGCGGGTCGACGTGCACCGACGGATAGCGCTTGGCCAGCGTCGGCGCGTACATCCAGTGGGTGGTGGCGGGCCGGCCGTCCAGCAGGCCGGCCGCCGCCAGCACGAAGGCACCGGTGCACAGTCCGACGATGCGGGCACCCTCCTCGTGCGCCCGGCGCAGCGCGTCGAGCGCCTCCTCGGGCGGCGGCGAGGTGATCGACCGCCAGGCGGGCACGACGACCGTGCCGGCGCGGGAGATCGCCTCCAGGCCCTGTGGCGCGGTGAGTTCGAGGCCGCCCGTGGTGCGCAGCGGCCCGTCCTCGCCGGCGCACACCAGCAGCCGGTAGCGCGGCACGCCGGCGTCCTGGCGGTCGATCCCGAAGACCGACAGCGGTATGGAACTCTCGAAGATGGGACCGCCGCTGAACAGCAGTACCGCGACGATCTCCTTGCGGCGGCGCCCGGACAGCTTCCGGGCCGCGGCTTCCGGCGCGGCGGTGGAGTCGTGGCTCATCCGGCTAAGCCCCCCTCGGTGGTCGCGGCGCCCTCAACCTTTCGGGTCTGTCGCTCCAACACGTTTCCCCTCGGTCCTGCACGAGTCCCCCGCCGTAGAAAGTCAAGATCGAATCTACTGCGTCCTGTCGTACCGAGGTGGCCGGTTCGGCACTTGGGACATTGTCGACATGGCAACTTGGCGTGAAGCAGTCGATCACGAAGCGTCGCACTCCGGGGCGCCACAGGGAAGTGCGCCTTGTCGCGGTGGCCAATCCACATAGGGTGCGCGGGGCCTCCGCGACCCTGTCCGTGCAGGTGGAACGGGGGTTGGGGGGTGGTTCGGACAGGGGGAGGGACCCCCCTGGAAGTTGGCTGAAAAGAAGCGGGCGCGTGCGCGGAAACCGGTCAACCGACCGGTGTGTTCTCCCCGGTGCGGTGAGCGCCCCTGTGCCCGCCCCGCCCGGACCGGCGGTGGACCCCGGCTCCCTCGTGCTGCGGGGCCGCGCCGCGCTCCGACCGGCGCAGCAGCAGGCGGCAGGCGCCGGTGAGGGCGGCCAGTCCCACGGCGGTGCCGGCCGCGCCGGCGAGGGAGGTGCCGTACCAGAGGAGCACGACCGGGACGAGGGCGCAGCTGAACACGGCCCAGCGGACCAGATCGGTGACACCGTCCCGCGGCGGCGCCGCCGGCCCGGGGGTGCCGGGCGGCGGCTCGGCGGGCTGGTGCGGTCCGGACGGCATGCGTGCTCCCTGGGGCTGGCTCGTGGTGATCAACGTCCGTGAGGTCCGTCGGTCACGTCGGGCCCCGGCCGGGCGTGCGGACAGTTGAATCCCGTGCAAACCGCCTGTACAGCGCAGCAACCATTGCGTTACGGGCGTCCCCTCGGGCATGCTCCGGGGAACCGCGGCGGACCCTTCGCGGGATCTGGGCGAAGGAGGCGTGCCGCCGTACCCTTGGGGGTATGGGGTTGGGAAGACCATTCCCGGACACAGCTCCGCCGCACACTGTTGCCCCCCATAGAGGATATAAACGCCGAGACAGTCATGGCCGGTCACGAATTCTTCGAACCCGCGGACCGCAAGCGGCCCGTCGCCGAACCTACGGCGGCCGAGCCCCTGGCGGCGGAAGAGCCACGCCAGTCGTGCGACCCAGCCTTCAAGCACGGCGTCGTCGTCGGCTTCGACGGCTCCACCTCCAGCGAGCGCGCTCTCGCGTACGCCATCGGCATGGCCCGCCGGCTCGGCTCGGGCCTGGTCATCGTGCACGTCGCCAACCGGCTGCCGACCACGGTGTGGGCGGGCTGCGAGCCGCCCGTCTTCGTGGACGTGCCGGACCACCGCACCGAGGTGCTGGGCCTGGAGCTGGCGTGCGCGGACTATCTCACCGAGGTGCCCTGGATCCTGGTCGAGCGCGGCGGCGACATCTGCCACGAACTGGAGGAAGTGGGCCGGGAGTACGAGGCGGACGCCATCGTCGTCGGCTCCAGCCACGGACTCGTGGGCCGGCTCTTCGGCTCCGTCGCCGGACGCCTCGCCAAGCGGGCGCAGCGGCCCGTGGTGGTCATTCCCTGACGGTCCGGGCGACCCGATGCCTGCGCGAACGGCCCCGCACGCGAGACGTGCGGGGCCGTTCGGCGGTTCTGCGGGTGACTACTCCACCGTGACCGACTTGGCGAGGTTGCGCGGCTTGTCGATGTCCCGGCCGAGCGCCAGCGCCGTGTGGTAGGCGAGGAGCTGGAGCGGGATGCCCATGAGGATCGGGTCGAGCTCGTCCTCGTTCTTCGGCACCACGATGGTGTGGTCGGCCTTCTCCTGCTCCCGGTGGGCGACCGCGAGGATCTGGCCGCTGCGGGCCTTGATCTCCTCCATCGCCGCGCGGTTCTTCTCCAGCAGGTCGTCGTCCGGCACGATCGCGACCGTCGGCAGGGCGGGCTCGATCAGGGCGAGCGGGCCGTGCTTCAGCTCGGAGGCCGGGTAGGCCTCGGCGTGGATGTAGGAGACCTCCTTGAGCTTCAGGGAGGCCTCGCGGGCGACCGGGTAGCCCCGGACGCGGCCGATGAAGAGCATCGAGCGGGCGTCGGCGTACTGCGCGGCCAGCTTCTTGATCTCCTCCTCCTGCTCCAGCATCTCGGAGATCTGCGCGGGCAGCTTGCGCAGGCCCTCGATGATCCGCTTGCCGTCGCGCACCGAGAGGTCGCGGGTGCGGCCCAGGTGCAGGGCGAGCAGCGCGAAGGCGACGCAGGTGTTGGTGAAGCACTTGGTGGAGACGACGCAGACCTCGGGGCCGGCGTGCACGTACATGCCGCCGTCGGCCTCGCGGGCGATCGCCGAGCCGACGACGTTGACGATGCCGAGGACCCGGGCGCCCTTGCGCTTCAGCTCCTGCACGGCCGCGAGCACGTCGTACGTCTCACCGGACTGGGAGACGGCGATGTAGAGGGTGTCGGGGTCGACGACCGCGTTGCGGTAGCGGAACTCGGAGGCGGGCTCGGCGTCGGCGGGGATGCGGGCCAGCTCCTCGATCATCTGGGCGCCGATCTGGCCCGCGTGGTACGAGGTGCCGCAGCCGAGGATCTTCACGCGGCGCACGGCACGCGCGTCGCGGGCGTCCAGGTTGAGGCCGCCGAGGTGCACGGTGGAGAAGCGGTCGTCGATCCGGCCGCGCAGGACGCGGTCGACCGCCTCGGCCTGCTCGTGGATCTCCTTGTGCATGTAGGTGTCGTGGCCGCCCATGTCGTAGGAGGCGGCCTCCCACTCCACGGTGGTGGGCTCGGACGTGGTCCGGGTGCCCTCGGTGGTGTAGGTGCGGAAGTCGTCGGCCTTGAGGGTGGCCATCTCGCCGTCGTCGAGGGTGACTATCTGGCGGGTGTGGGCGACCAGCGCGGCGATGTCCGAGGCGACGAACATCTCCTTCTCGCCGATGCCGAGGACGACCGGCGAGCCGTTGCGGGCGACGACGATGCGCTCGGGGAAGTCGGCGTGCATCACGGCGATGCCGTAGGTGCCCTCGATGACGCGGAGGGTCTCGCGGACCTTGTCCTCCAGCTTCTCCGCCTCGGAACGGGCGATGAGGTGGACGAGGACCTCGGTGTCGGTCTCGGAGAGGAACTCGACGCCGTCCGCCTCCAGCTTGCGGCGCAGGTCGGCGGCGTTGTCGATGATGCCGTTGTGTACGACGGCGACCTTGTGGTCGGCCGACATGTGCGGGTGGGCGTTCACGTCGGAGGGGGCGCCGTGGGTGGCCCAGCGGGTGTGGGCGATGCCGGTGGTGCCCTTGAAGCGCGCCGGGACCTTGGCCTCCAGGTCGCGGACCCGGCCCTTGGCCTTGACCATCTTCAGGCCGGCCGTCTTCGGGGACGTGACGACGATGCCCGCCGAGTCGTAGCCGCGGTACTCCAGGCGCTGGAGGCCCTCAAGGAGGAGGGGCGCGACGTCACGCTTGCCGATGTATCCGACGATTCCGCACATATACCGTATTCCTCGCAGGTCTCGTGTCCCACGGCTTGTCAGCCGTAGACGATGCGGCGCAGCTGGCGGAGCGTCAGCTCCGGCGGCGCGACCGCGCGGTACTTCAGTTCCGCCGCGATCCGTTCGAAGATCGTCGCGTTCACCAGGCCCTGGGCCTGGAGCTCGCGGTGGCGGCGACGGACGTACTCCTCGGTCGTCTCGTCGAAGTAGGCGAGCACGTCCTGGACCACGCGCAGCGCCTCGCCCCGGTTGAGGGGGGTGGACCGCGTCAGGTGATCAACGAGTTCGTCGTGCACCCGGTAGATCCTGGGGTACGGCCGACGCTTTCGCAAGAATCTTGCCCGATTTCGGGCAGGCGCCTTACATTCGCCGGAGAATCGCCTGCTTGGCGAGCGTGAACTCCTCGTCCGTCAGCACCCCGGAGCGGTGCAGCTCGCCCAGCTCCCGCAGCCGCCGCAGCAGCGCGTCGTGGTCGTCCTTGGGTGCGGCCGCGGGCGCGGGCGCGGGGGCAGGAGTCGCGGCGGGCTCGGCCGGACCCGCGGGCTCCAGGGCGGGCGCTCCCGCCGGGTGGGGGAGGCGGGCCTGGACGGCGGCGGCCACCAGGGCCATCAGGGGGTCCTTCTTGAACCCCCACAACTCGACCGCGTTGGGGTCGTACTTGGGCGGCACCTTGGTCGGCGCGGCCCGCACGGTGAAGCGGAGGTGGCCGTTCTCCAGGCCCGCCGACGGCTGCCACTCCACGGCGGTGATGTCCGCGAGCGGCAGGGTGCGCGGGCCGCCGGCGGACTTGGAGTCCTCCGCCTGCCACTTCCACTCCAGCCGCACCCGCTCGCCGTCGAAGCTCGCCGTGCCGTCCCCGGCGGTCACCGACAGCGGGACGGAGGGCCCCGCCAGCAGATAGGCGTCCACCGGGTCGGACGGGACCTGTTCGAGCAGCAGGGCGTTGCGCACCTCGTCGACCAGGTACTCGGCGACGCCGTACCGGTCGGCGTCCACGATCAGCTGGTACGGGTCGTGCGGCTCGGCCAGCCGGCCGCCGGTCGCGTGCAGCAGCGGGTCGGCGCCGTCCCGCAGCCGCAGCCTGAGCCGCCCGGACTTCTTGCCCTGCTCGAACGATATGCCCGCCAACGCCCGCAGCGGGACGACCAGTTCACCCAGTTCCCGGCGGAGCAGACCGACGTTCTTGTCGCGTCCGGGTGTCAGCCGCAGGGTGTCGCCGTCGAAGACCCACGTTCCGTCCTTCTGGATGATTTCCGCCATGCCGAGATTGTTCCATCGCTTCTGTGCGCGGCCGTTGTGCGGGAGAGTGGTCTATACCCATCGTGAAGGGAGAGCACGTGAGACGGCACCATCGGCACCGCGGAACGACTCCCCGCATGACCCGGCTGCTCGGGTCGCTGCTGCTCGTGGCGGCGGCCGGAGCCTTCACCGTCGGGGCGGCCCCCGCCCAGAAGGCGGAACCGGTCCCCCTGGACCGGGTGATCCCCGCCCCGTCCTCGGTCGACCCCGGCGGCTCCCCGTACCGCATCACCCCCGGCACCCGGATCCGCGTCGACGGCTCCCGCGAGGCCCGCGGCGTCGGCGACTACCTCGCGGGCGTACTGCGGCCCTCCACCGGCTACCGCCTGCCCGTCACCTCCCACGGCGACGGCGGCATCCGGCTGCGCCTGGCGAAGGGCCCCTACGGCGACGAGGGCTACCGCCTCGACAGCGGCCGGTCCGGCGTCACCATCACCGCCGCGAAGCCCGCCGGCCTCTTCCACGGCGTCCAGACCCTGCGCCAACTGCTCCCCGCCGCCGTCGAGAAGAAGACCGCGCAGCCCGGCCCCTGGCTGGTCGCGGGCGGCACGGTCAAGGACACCCCGCGCTACGGCTGGCGCGGCGCCATGCTGGACGTCTCCCGGCACTTCTTCACCGTCGACGAGGTCAAGGGCTACATCGACCGGCTCGCCCTCTACAAGCTCAACAAGCTCCACCTGCACCTCAGCGACGACCAGGGCTGGCGCATCGCCATCGACTCCTGGCCGCGCCTGGCCACCTACGGCGGCTCCACCGAGGTCGGCGGCGGCCCCGGCGGGTACTACACGAAGGCCGACTACCAGGAGATCGTGCGGTACGCGGCCTCCCGGCACCTGGAGGTCGTCCCCGAGATCGACATGCCGGGACACACCAACGCGGCCCTCGCCTCCTACGCCGAGCTGAACTGCGACGGCGTGGCACCCCCGCTGTACACCGGCACCAGCGTCGGCTTCAGCTCGCTGTGCGTCGACAAGGACCTCACGTACGACTTCGTCGACGACGTCGTGCGTGAACTGGCCGCGCTCACCCCCGGCCGCTACCTCCACATCGGCGGCGACGAGGCGCACTCCACGCCGCACGAGGACTACGTGAAGTTCATGGACCGGGTGCAGCCGATCGTCGCGAAGTACGGCAAGACGGTGGTCGGCTGGCACCAGCTCACCGGCGCCGTCCCGGCCAAGGGGGCGCTCGCCCAGTACTGGGGCCTGGACGGCACCAGCGCCGCCGAGAAGGCCCAGGTCGCCCAGGCCGCGCAGAACGGCACCGGACTGATCATCTCGCCGGCCGACCGGACCTACCTCGACATGAAGTACACCAAGGACACCGAGCTGGGCCTGTCCTGGGCGGGCTACGTCGAGGTGCAGCGGTCCTACGACTGGGACCCGGGCGCCTATCTGCCGGGCGTGCCGGCCTCCGCGGTGCGCGGGGTCGAGGCGCCGCTGTGGGCGGAGACCCTGTCCGAGCCGGACCAGCTGGAGTACATGGCCTTCCCGCGGCTGCCGGGCGTCGCCGAGCTGGGCTGGTCCCCGGCGGCCACGCACGACTGGGACACGTACAAGGTGCGGCTGGCCGGGCAGGCGCCGCGCTGGGAGGCGCTGGGCATCGACTACTACCGCTCGCCCCAGGTGCCCTGGACGAACTGACCCGCACGAACTGAGTCGGAACACCTGAACGGGCACCCCGGAGGACCGTCTCCGGGGTGCCCGTCCGCCCGTGGGGGGCCGTCAGCGGCCCGCGAGGGGGTTCTTCAGGGTGCCGACCAGCTGGAGCGCGCCGGACGGGTCCGTGAGGTCCACCATCTGCCGGTTGTCGCGCAGCTGGAGCCGGTTGAGGCAGGACAGCGCGAACTCGGGCGCGAACATGTCGTACTGGGCGAACTTGTCGGCCAGCTCCGGCACCGACTCCTGGTAGGCGCGGGTGACCTCCGCGACCGTCCGCCAGAAGGCGTCCTCCTCGACGATGCCCTCCTCGGCGAGATCGGCCGCGAGGAAGCGGAAGAAGCAGTCGAAGACGTCCGTGAAGATCGACAGGAGCTTCTTGTCCTCGGGGACCTCCACCGCGATGCGCGAGACGTCCGGCGGAAGGACCGCGTCCGGGTCCATCACCGCGATCTCCTCGGCGATGTCCTTGTAGACCGCCCGCTGCACGACCCCGTCCCTCAGCACGAGGATCACGTTCTCGCCGTGCGGCATGTAGACCAGGTCGTAGGCGTAGAAGCTGTGCAGCAGCGGGACGAAGTAGGCCCGCAGGTAGTGCCGCAGCCACTCGGTGGGCGCGAGGCCCGACCGCTCGATCAGCGCGCCCGCGAAGGAGGCGCCCTCGTGGTCGACGTGGACGAGGGAGGCCATGGTGGCGAGCGTCTCGCCCTCCTGGAGCGACGGCACCGGGCTCTCCCGCCACAGCGCCGCCAGCATCTTGCGGTACGGCGAGTAGCGGTCGGTGGCCTTCTCGTACTCCAGGTGCCGGTAGCCGACGGCCGCCCGCTCGCGGATGATGCTCAGCCCCGTCGACTTCAGCACCGGGTCGCCCTCGATGAGCTGCGCCAGCCAGTCGTTGATGGCCGGCGTGGCCTCCATGTACGCCGCCGACAGGCCGCGCATGAAGCCCATGTTGAGGACGGACAGGGCCGTCTTCACGTAGTGCTTCTCGGGGTGCGAGGTGTTGAAGAAGGTGCGGATGGACTGCTGGGCCAGGTACTCGTCGTCGCCCTCGCCCAGGCACACCAGGTGCTGCCGGGCGACCTCGGCGGCGAAGGTGACGGTGAGCTTGTTCCACCACTGCCAGGGGTGGACCGGGATGAACAGGTAGTCCGCCGGGTCCAGGCCCTGTTCGCGCAGCACGCCGTGGAAGCGCTCGACGGTCTCCTCGCCCAGCTCCTCCCGCACGAAGGACTCGTACTCGATGCCCACGCCCGCCGTGAACGCCGCCCGCGAGCGGTGCGCGGCCAGCCACACCAGCCGGACCGGGCTCGCGGTCTCCGGCGCGTACGACAGGTAGTCGTGGATGCCGAAGCCGAGCCGCCCGTTGTTGGCGACGAAGCAGGGGTGGCCCTCGGTCATGCCGGTCTCGACGGCCTGGAAGTCGCTCCGGGCCAGCTCGGCGGAGGTGAGCTGCGGCTTGGTGAGCTTGTAGCAGGTGCCGGAGAGGGTGGAGGAGATCTCCTCCAGGTAGACCGGCAGGATGTCGTCGCTCAGCCCCAGGGAGTCCTTCAGCTCGATGAGGAAGTCCAGCGCGGCGAGCGGGAGTTCCGTCCCGTCACGGTGACGGGTGATCGAGCCGGCGTCCACCTGCCAGTGGTCCAGGGCGCGGACGGTGGCGGTGAAGCGGTACGCGGTCGTGCCGTCGTCGCTGCGGACGACGTACTCCTCGCCGTCCCGCTCGGGCGTGAGCAGCCGCTCGTGGGTGAACTCGGCCAGCGCCTTGCGGACCAGGAGGCGGTTGGCCTGCTCCCAGCGTTCGGGGGAGAGGTGGGTCACGGCGTCGGCGAGGCTCATGCGGACACCGCCTTCTCGAACTGCTCGCGGGTGCAGAAGCTCAGCAGGGCCTTCTTCTCCGGCTTCTGGATCTCGCGCTCGGGCACGAAGCCGACGACGGCGTTCAGGGCGTGGACGGCCTTGTTGCCGACGTCCGGCTCGACGACGACGCGGGCGGTCGCCGGGTCGGCGAACAGCTCGGTCATCACGGCGGTGATCACCGCGCGGGTGAAGCCGTGCACGGGCCGGTCGGTGGGGGCGACCAGGAAGTGCATGCCGACGTCACCCGGCTCCGGCTCGTACAGGCCGGTCAGCTCGCGGTGGGCCGGGTCGTACTTCTCCATCAGGAAGGCGGGGACGCCGTCGTGCAGGCCGAGGTAGGCGTGGTGGTGCTCGTCGGCGGCTATCTCCATGTAGGCGCGCTCGACGTCGACCAGCGTGTCGTCCTGCATCATCCAGAACGCCGACTTCGGGTGGGTGACCCAGCTGTGCAGCAGGACGGCGTCCTTCAGCGGGTCGAGGGGACGCAGGGTGAGGTCGCCGATCTCGGCGGCGGTGGGGGTGCTCATACGGCGAACTCCTGGAACGCGATGGTCTTCTCGACCGGGTAGTACTCGGTGCCACCGAGCAGCTCTCGGATGATGTAGCTGTTGCGATAGGCACCCATGCCCAGATCGGGGCTGGTGATGCTGTGGGTGTGGACACCCGCGTTCTGGAGGAACACGCCCTGCCCCGTGACGTCGACGGCGTAGTTGCGGGCGACGTCGAAGTTGCCCTGGGAGTCGTGGCGCAGCCGGTCGCGGACGGGCTTGAGGAACTCCGGCTCGGCGTACCTGTAGCCGGTGGCCAGGACCAGGCCCTCGGTCTCGATCTCGAAGTCCCTGCCCTGCTCCTCCTGGCGGAAGCCGAGCGTGTACGTGCCGTCGGCGTACCGGGCGCTGTGCAGCGCCGAGTTGGTGAGCAGCCGGGTGGGGACGGGACCGCCGAGTCTCTTCTGGTACAGCAGGTCGAAGATGTCGTTGATCAGGTCGCCGTCGATGCCCTTGAACAGGCCCTTCTGTTCGGCCGTGAGCCGGTAGCGGGTCGTCTCGGGCAGCGCGTGGTAGTAGTCCACGTACTCCGGGGAGGTCATCTCCAGCGTGAGCTTGGTGTACTCCAGCGGGAAGAAGCGCGGGGAGCGCGTCACCCAGTTCAGCTGGTAGCCGTGGACGTCGATCTCGCTCAGCAGGTCCTGATAGATCTCGGCGGCGGACTGGCCGCTGCCGACCAGCGTGATCGACTTCTTGCGCTGGAGCTCCGCCTTGTGCTGGACGTAGCGCGAGTTGTGCAGGAAGTCGCCGGCCAGGCCGCGGCAGGCGTCCGGGATGTGCGGCGGGGTGCCGGTGCCGAGGACGAGGCGGCGGGCGCGGTAGGTGTCGCCGGACGTGGTGGCGACGACGTACAGCTCGTCGGTCCCGTCGTACGTGACCTCGGTGACCGTCGTGGAGAAGCGGACGCTGGTCAGCTTGTCCGCGGCCCAGCGGCAGTAGTCGTCGTACTCGACGCGCAGCGGGTAGAAGTTCTCGCGGATGTAGAACGAGTACAGCCGGCCCTTCTCCTTCAGGTAGTTGAGGAAGGAGTAGGGGGACGTCGGGTCGGCGAGGGTGACCAGGTCCGACATGAACGGGGTCTGGAGGTGGGCGCCGTCCAGGAACATGCCGGCGTGCCACTCGAAGCCGGGCTTGGACTCCAGGAAGACGCCGTTCAGTTCGGCGATGGGCTCGGTGAGGCAGGCCAGGCCGAGGTTGAAGGGGCCGAGGCCGATCCCCACGAAGTCGTACGGGGCACTGGCTTCAGGAAGCGCGGTCAAGGGACTCTCCCAGGTACTGCTCGGCGTGGCCGGCGATCAGATCGAGGACGGCGGTGATGTCCGCCGTGGTCGTCTCGGGGTTCAGCAGGGTGAACTTCAGGTAGTGGCGGCCGGCCACCTTGGTGCCCGCGACCACGGCGTCGCCGGAGGCGAACAGGGCCTTGCGGGCGTACAGGTTGGCGCGGTCGATCTCGGCGGGCTCGGTGACGGACGCCGGGACGTAGCGGAAGACCAGCGTGGACAGGCTCGGCTCGACGACCACGTCGAAGCGCGGGTCGGCGGCGAGCAGCTGCCAGCCCTCGGCGGCGAGGTCGCACACCTCGTCGAAGAGCTCGCCGATGCCGTCGGCGCCCATCACGCGCAGCGTCATCCACAGCTTGAGGGCGTCGAAGCGGCGGGTGGTCTGGAGGGACTTGTCGACCTGGTTGGGGATGCGCTCGCGCACCATGCGCCGCGGGTTGAGGTACTCCGCGTGGTAGGTGGCGTGGCGCAGGGTGGCCCCGTCCCGGACCAGCAGGGCGGACGAACTCACCGGCTGGAAGAAGGACTTGTGGTAGTCGACGGTGACCGAGTCGGCCCGCTCGATGCCGGTCAGCCGGTCCCGGTACTTCAGGGAGGCCAGCAGCCCGCAGCCGTAGGCGGCGTCCACGTGCATCCACACCCCGTACTGGGCGCAGAGCGCGGCGACCTCGGGCAGCGGGTCGATGGAGCCGAAGTCGGTGGTGCCGGCGGTGGCGACGACGGCCATGGGGACGAGGCCGTCCGCGGCGCAGCGCTCCAGCTCGCGGGCGAGGGCGACGGTCTGGAGGCGCTTGTCGTGGTCGACGGGGACCGACACGACGGCGTCGGGGCCGAGGCCGAGCAGTTTCGCCGACTTCTGCACGCTGAAGTGGCTGACCTCGGAGGCGAAGACCCGCAGTTTCGCCAGGTCGTCGGTCTTGGCCTCCTCGCGGGCCAGCAGCAGCGCCTGGAGGTTGGACTGGGTGCCGCCGGAGGTGAACACGCCGTCGGCGGCGGGGCCGAGGCCGATGCGGGCGGTCGTCCAGTCGATCAGTTTCCGCTCGATGAGCGTGCCGCCCGCCGACTGGTCCCAGGTGTCGAGGGAGGAGTTGACGGCGGTCAGCACCGCCTCGGCGAGCACGGCGGGTATGACGACCGGGCAGTTGAGGTGGGCGAGGTAGCGGGGGTGGTGGAAGTAGACGGCGTCGCGGAGGTAGACGTCCTCCAGCTCGTCGAGGACCGCGGCCGTGTCGTGCAGCGGCCGGTCGAGGTCGATCCCGTCGATGCGGGGAGCGAGGGCGTCGACCGTGATGCCGGTGAACGGCCGGTCGGTGGCGGCGAGTTTGGCGGCCACCCGCTCGACTCCTTGGGTCACGGAGTGGCGGTACTGCTCCGCGGTGGTGTCGTTGAGCAGGTGCGAGCGCATGTGGGGGTCCTCCGGTGGGGACGGTCCGAGAGGGGCGGGAAAAGGGCGGAGCCCGGGCTTCGACTTAGGTTAGCCTAACCTAATTGGCGCTGACCAAACGCGTGCGTGCGCGTGACGGCCGTCACTCTAGCCTCAACTGCCCTTTACGGAGGGTGAGTTGAGGCGGGTGCGGGTGCCGGCCGTCAGCCCTGTTCGCGGAGCTGTTCCTCCGTCAGTCCCTGTCGCCAGTAGCCGACGAAGGTGACCCGGCGCCGGTCGACGCCGCGCTCGCGCACGAAGTGACGGCGCAGCTCCTTGACGCGGCCGGACTCGCCGGCGATCCAGACGTACGGGTGCGCGGAGGGCGGGAGTCGGGCGGCGCGCAGGGTGGGCACGGGGCCCTCGGTCCCGGCCCCGACCAGCCAGGTGATCTCGGCGTCCGCCGCCGTCGTCAGTTCCTGCACGTCCTCGGCGTGCGGGACCTGGAGCCACACCCGGGCGCGGGTGCCGGCCGGCAGGGACTCGAGGGCGGCCGAGGCGGCGGGGAGGGCGGTCTCGTCGCCCCAGATCACCACGAGGTCGGTGTCCTCGGGCGGGCGGAAGCGGATCGCCCGGTTGTCGGCGATCGCCGGGCCCAGCAGCAGGACCCGGTCGCCGGCCGCGGCGCGGGAGGCCCAGCGGGAGGCGGGGCCCGCCTCGCAGGCGGCCCCGGGTCCGAGTCCGTGCAGGACGAAGTCGATGTCGATCTCGACGGTGCTGCCGAGGGCGTCCCGGCGCAGGTCCCGCAGCGTGTACGAGCGCATCACCGCCCGCACGTCGTCCGGGAGTTCACGCCACCCCTGCCACCAGCCGTCGCCCAGCTCGACGGGTACCGCGGGCTCGCTCTGGCCGGGGTGCGGCAGGAACAGCGACAGGGACTGGTCGCGTCCGTCGGAGTGGAAGCCGGCGAGGTCGGGCCCGGCGAAGGTGACCCGGGTCAGAGACGGACCGAGCCGCCTCGTCCGTACGACCTGGAGGGCAAAGAAACGGAACGGGGCGGCTACGGCAGTCGTCACGGATGGCTCCTGCGAGTCGGGGCGGACGGGGTCAGCTGACCTTCTTCGCCTTCTCGATGGCCTCGGCGAGGCTGTCGAGCAGCGGGGCGCACTTGTCGTAGGACAGGATCGGCTCGGGGGAACGGGCGATGACCTGGCCGGCCTTGACCGCCGGCAGCTGCTTCCAGGTGCCCTCGGTGATGTCGGCGGGCTGGATGGTCGAGGAACGGTCGTCCATGATGATGACGTCGGCCGGGTACTTGTCGACGTTCTCCCAGCTCAGGCTCTCGAACCAGCCGCCGGTGGCCTTCTTGGCCTCCTCGGAGGGCTCGACGAAGTTGACGCCGAGGGACTTGAAGTACTCCAGGTCGACGGAGAGGTTGGTGCCGGAGACGTAGAACAGCTCCGGGCTCGCCGAGCCGGCCAGCACCTTGATCTCGGGCTTGGCCTTGGCCGCGGCGCGCAGCCGGGCCGCCGCCTTGTCGAAGGCCGCCTTGGCGTCGGTGACCTTCTTGGCCTTCATGTCCGCGCCCAGCGACTCGGCCAGCTCCCACATGCGCTGGAGCGGCTGGGTGAGCTGGCGGTCGAAGACCGAGATGGCCACGCTGGGCGCCAGCTTGGCGATCTTGTCCTTGGACTCCTCGGGGACCGACCAGAGGGTGCCCGCGGTGTCGAACGTCGTGGAGGCGAGCAGCTCGGGCTGGAGGCCCACGTACTTCTCGACGTCGAACTTGCCCCACTCGTTGCCGATGACGGTGACCTTGCTGACGTCCATGTCGCCGGCCTGGACGTCGGGCTTGCCGTCCTTGGTCGTGGTGGGGCCGAAGACGCCCTTGACCTGGACGCCGTAGTCCCACAGCGCGGCGGCGACGCCGGTGAAGGCGACGACGTTCACCGGGACCTTGTCCAGCTTCACGGTGGTGCCGCGGTCGTCCTTGAACGACCAGGGGCCGGACTTGGCGGCACCCGTCTGCCCGTCCGAGCCGCCGCTCTTGCCGTCGTCGTCCCCGCAGGCCGCGAGCACGGCACCGAGGCCGAGGGCGCCGCCGGCGGCGAGGATTCCGCGGCGGGTCAGGTGGGCAGCTCTGGCGTTGGACATGGTGTGGGCCGCTTTCGAACGGGGCGGGACATCCGCGGGACAATTCCGGGATAGGTTAGCCTAACCTCAGATCTTGTCCAGTGGCCGGGGGCGTCCCGGCGGACGTCCAGGGGCGTCCGGCCCCGTCCGAGCGGCCCGTCGGCTCAGCTCACGAGGCCCAGCTCCCGCGCGATCAGCATCCGCTGGACCTCGCTCGTGCCCTCGCCGATCTCCAGGATCTTGGCGTCCCGCCACATCCGGGCCACCGGGTACTCGTTCATGAAGCCGTAGCCGCCGTGGATCTGCGTGGCGTCCCGCGCGTTGTCCACCGCGACCGTCGACGAGTACAGCTTCGCCAGCGCCGCCTCCTTCTTGAACGGCTCGCCCGTCACCAGCCGGGAGGCCGCGTCACGCCAGGCGAGCCGGGAGGTGTGGGCCTTCATCTCCATGTCGGCGATCTTGAACTGGATCGCCTGGTTCGCCCCGATCGGCTTGCCGAAGGCGTGCCGCTCCTTCGCGTAGGCGACGGACTCGTCCACGCAGCCCTGCGCGAGACCCGTGCCCAGCGCGGCGATGGCGATGCGGCCCTCGTCCAGGATGCGCAGGAACTGGGCGTAGCCGCGCCCCTGTTCGCCCAGCAGGTTCGCCGCGGGCACCCGGACGTCCTGGAAGGACAGCTCACGGGTGTCCGAGGCGTTCCAGCCGACCTTCGAGTACGGGGCGGCCACCGTGAAGCCCGGGGTGCCGGACGGGACGATGATCGCCGAGATGAGCGGGCGGCCGTCCGGCTTGCGTCCCGTGACCGCCGTGACGGTGACCAGGCCCGTGATGTCCGTGCCCGAGTTGGTGATGAAGCACTTGGTGCCGTTGATCACCCACTCGTCCGTCTCGGCGTCCAAACGGGCCGTCGTGCGCGTCGCGCCCGCGTCCGAGCCGCCGTCCGGCTCGGTCAGGCCGAAGGCGCCCAGGATCTCGCCGGCGCACAGCCGCGGCAGCCACTGACGCTTCTGCTCCTCGGTGCCGAACAGGTGGACCGGCATCGCGCCCAGCGAGACACCCGCCTCCAGCGTGATCGCCACCGACGAGTCGACCCGGGCCAGCTCCTCCAGGGCGATGCCCAGCGCCAGGTAGTCACCGCCCATGCCGCCGTACTCCTCGGGGAACGGCAGGCCGAACAGGCCCATGCGGCCCATCTCCCGGACGATCTCGTACGGGAACTCGTGCCGCTCGTAGAAGTCGCCGATCTTCGGCGCGACGACGTCGTGCGCGAACTCCTCGACCGTACGGCGGAGTTCTTCCAGTTCGGGGGAGAGCTTGTGGTCCATCGTCTTCACGACTCCTGGTGGGAGAGGGCTCGTACGGTGCGGGACGGGCTGGGTCGGCCCAGGTGGGCGGCCATCCAGACGCTGGTGGCGACGAGAGAGCCGAGGTCGACCCCGGTGTCGATGCCGAGGCCGCGCAGCATCCACACGAGGTCTTCGGTGGCGAGATTTCCGGTGGCGGACTTCGCGTACGGGCAGCCGCCCAGCCCGCCGGCGGAGGCGTCGACGGTGGTCACGCCGTGCTGGAGGGCCGCGAAGGTGTTGGCCAGGGCCTGGCCGTAGGTGTCGTGGAAGTGGACGCCGAGCGTGCCCACGGGGACGCCGGCGCCGGTGAGCGCGGTGAGCAGGGCCCCGACGTGGCCCGGGGTCGCCACGCCGATCGTGTCGCCGAGGCTCAGCTCGTCGCAGCCCATGTCCAGCAGGGCCCGGCACACCCGCACCACCTGCGGGACCGGGACCGCGCCCTCCCACGGGTCGCCGAAGCACATCGAGAGGTAGCCCCGGACATGGACGCCGGCGTCCTTCGCCCGCGCCACGACCGGCTCGTACAGGGCCAGCGCCTCGTCCACCGAGCGGTTGAGGTTGGCCTTGGCGAAGGACTCCGTGGCGCTGGCGAAGACCGCGACGCGGCGCGCGCCGAGCGCGAGGGCCCGGTCGAGGCCGCGTTCGTTCGGCACCAGCACCGGCAGCTCCACGGGCAGGTCCGCGACCGCCGGGAACAGCTCCTCGGCGTCCGCCAGCTGGGGCACCCACGTGGGGTGCACGAAGCTCGTCGCCTCGATGGTGGTCAGGCCCGTGCCGGCCAGGCGGCGCACGAACTCCGCCTTCACCGCCACCGGCACGATCGCCTTCTCGTTCTGGAGACCGTCGCGCGCGCCCACCTCGTGGATGCGGACGCGGGCGGGCAGGCCCTCGGCCGGTACGGCCATGGGCAGGCCCGGTGCGGCAGCGTTCACGCCGTCTCCTCCTCGCCCTCGTCGGTCGGTGCGATGACCGCCAGCACCTGGTCCATGGCGACCGTCGTGCCGGGGGACACGTCCAGCTCGGTGACGGTGCCGGCGTGCGGGGCGGAGACGACGTGCTCCATCTTCATCGCCTCCACCACCAGCAGACTCTGTCCGGCCGCGACCTCGTCGCCGACGGCGACCTTCACCACCGTCACGGTGCCCGGCATGGGCGCGGTGAGCGAGTCGGCGCCCGCGTGGGCGGCCCGGCTCAGCGAGGCGGCGACGGGGTCGTGGTCGCGCACCTGCCAGACGTCACCGTCGCGGCCCAGCCAGGTGCCGTCCGGCAGCGCGGCGAAGGTGTGGGCGACGCCGTCCAGCCGGAACGTGTACCGGTGCCCGTCATCCGATCGGGTGACCGCGGACGCGGGCAGGGGCTCCGCCGCGCCCTCCGGCAGCAGCTCGGTCCCGCCGTCCGGGGTGCTGCGCACCCGCACGGTGACCGGGTCGCGGCCCGGCACCCGCAGGTGGTGCGCGGTCCAGGCCCGCTGTCCGCCGAGCCGCCAGCCGTCCCCGGCGTCGAACGGGTCCGTCCAGCCGGTGGTGCGCGCGGCCGGTGTCCGCGCCGCCCGGCGCAGCAGCGCCGCCGCCGCGTAGACCTCCGCCGGCACCTCGTCCGGGACGAGGGTGTCCACGTCCCGCTCCACCAGCCCCGTGTCCAGCTCGCCCGCCACCACCGCCGGGTGGGCGAGGAGGCGGCGCAGGAAACCGGCGTTGGTCTGCACGCCCAGGGTCACCGTGTCCGCGAGGGCCGCCCGCAGCCTGCGCAGCGCGGTGGCGCGGTCGGGGCCGTACGCGATCACCTTGGACAGCATCGGGTCGTAGAGGCTGCCGACCTCGGTGCCCTCGCTGAGCCCGGAGTCCGTGCGGACACCGTCGCCCTGCGGCTCGTGCAGCCGCAGCACCGTGCCGCCGGACGGGAGGAAGCCCCGCGAAGGGTCCTCCGCGCACAGGCGGGCCTCGATCGCGTGCCCGGTCAGCCGCACGTCCTCCTGCGTGAACCCGAGCCGCTCACCGGCCGCCACCCGCAACTGCCACTCCACCAGGTCGAGTCCCGTGACCAGCTCGGTCACCGGGTGCTCCACCTGGAGGCGGGTGTTCATCTCCATGAAGTAGTACGAGGACGGGTCGTTGCCCGGGACGATGAACTCCACCGTGCCCGCGCCCCGGTAGCCGCAGGAGCGCGCCGCCTGCACGGCCGCCTCGCCCATCGCGGCCCGCGTGGCCTCGTCGAGGAGGACGCTCGGCGCCTCCTCGATGATCTTCTGGTGCCGGCGCTGGAGCGAGCACTCGCGCTCGCCCAGGTGCACCACGTTCCCGTGGCCGTCGGCCAGGACCTGGATCTCGATGTGCCGGGGCCGGTCGATCCACCGCTCCACCAGCAGGGTGTCGTCGCCGAAGGAGGCGCGGGCCTCGCGGCGGGCGGCGGCGATCTCGTCGGCCAGCACGGCCGCGTCCCGGACCAGCCGCATGCCCTTGCCGCCCCCGCCGGCCGACGGCTTCAGCAGCACCGGCATGCCGATCTCGCGGGCCGCGTCGGCGAGCTGCCCGTCCGTCAGACCGCTGCCGCTGGAGCCGGGCACCACCGGCACCCCGGCCGCCTTCACCGTCTCCTTGGCGCGGATCTTGTCGCCCATCAGGGCGATGGCGTCGGCGGACGGCCCGATGAAGACCAGCCCCGCCTCCTCGCAGGCCCGCGCGAAGCCGGCGTTCTCGGCGAGGAACCCGTACCCGGGGTGCACGGCCTGCGCGCCGGTGCGGGCGGCGGCCTCAAGGAGCCGCTCGACGGACAGATAGCTCTCCGCCGCCGGCGCCGGACCGATCCGTACCGCCGTGTCGGCCTCCCGGACGTGCCGGGCGTCCGCGTCGGCGTCGGAGAAGACCGCCACCGAGCGCACGCCCAGCGAGCGCAGCGTCCGGATGACACGGACGGCGATCTCACCCCGGTTGGCGACGAGCACGGTGTCGAACATGCGTGAAGCCTCGTGTGTGTTTCCCATGGGTCCCCTCCTCACATCCGGAAGACGCCGAACTGGGGGTCGCCCAGTGGCGCGTTGGCGCACGCGGTCAGGGCCAGCCCCAGCACCTGCCGGGTGTCGGCGGGCTCGATGACCCCGTCGTCCCACAGGCGGGCGGTCGCGTAGTAAGCGTTCCCCTGATGCTCGTACTGTGCGCGGATCGGCGCCTTGAACGCCTCCTCGTCCTCGGCGGGCCAGTCCTCCCCGCGGCCCTCCAGCTGGTCCCGCTTGACCGTGGCCAGCACGGACGCGGCCTGCTCACCGCCCATCACGGAGATCTTGGCGTTGGGCCACATCCACAGGAAGCGCGGCGAGTACGCCCGGCCGCACATCGAGTAGTTCCCCGCGCCGTACGACCCGCCGACCACGACCGTCAGCTTCGGCACGCGCGTGCACGCCACCGCCGTCACCATCTTGGCGCCGTGCTTGGCGATGCCGCCCGCCTCGTAGTCCCGGCCGACCATGAAGCCGGAGATGTTCTGGAGGAAGACCAGCGGGATGCCGCGCTGGTCGCACAGCTCGATGAAGTGGGCGCCCTTCTGGGCGGACTCGGAGAACAGGATGCCGTTGTTGGCGACGATCCCCACCGGGTGGCCGTGGATGCGGGCGAAGCCGGTGACCAGGGTCTGCCCGTACTCCGACTTGAACTCGGCGAAACGGGAGCCGTCCACCACGCGCGCGATGACCTCGCGGACGTCGTAGGGCGTGCGGGAGTCGACGGGGACCGCGCCGGTGATGCCCTGCGGGTCGACCTTGGGCTCGACGGCGGGCTCGACGCTCCAGGGCAGCGTGCCGCGCGCGGGCAGGGTGGAGACGATCTGCCGCACGATCCGCAGGGCGTGCGCGTCGTCCTCGGCGAGATGGTCGGTGACGCCCGAGATCCGGGAGTGGACCTCGCCGCCGCCCAGCTCCTCCGCGGTCACCACCTCACCGGTGGCCGCCTTCACCAGGGGCGGGCCGCCCAGGAAGATCGTCCCCTGCTCGCGGACGATCACCGCCTCGTCGCTCATCGCCGGGACGTACGCCCCGCCCGCCGTGCAGGAGCCGAGGACGGCCGCGATCTGCGGGATGCCGGCGCCCGACATCCGGGCCTGGTTGTAGAAGATCCGCCCGAAGTGCTCGCGGTCCGGGAAGACCTCGTCCTGCATCGGCAGGAACGCGCCGCCCGAGTCCACCAGGTACAGGCACGGCAGCCGGTTCTCCAGCGCCACCTCCTGCGCCCGCAGGTGCTTCTTCACGGTCATCGGGTAGTACGTGCCGCCCTTGACCGTGGCGTCGTTGGCGACGATCACGCACTCCCGGCCGCCGACCCGGCCGATCCCGGCGATGACGCCGGCCGCCGGGGCCGCTCCGTCGTACAGCCCGTCGGCCGCGAGCGGCGCCAGCTCCAGGAACGGCGAGCCCGGATCCAGCAGCGTGTCCACCCGGTCGCGCGGCAGCAGCTTGCCGCGCGCGGTGTGCCGGGCCCTCGCCCGCTCCCCGCCGCCGAGCCGGGCCGCGGCCAGCTTGGCGCGCAGCTCCTCCACGAGGACGCGGTGCGCCTCCTCGTTGGCCCGAAAGGCCTCCGACGCGGGATCTGCCGCGCTCGTCAGCTCCGGTGCCTCGTGCATCCTGCGGTCCCCTCACCCAGTGGTCGACCAGTTAATGAGCGTTAACGCATTTCCTTCAGGTTAACGACCGCTAACCTCCCTGTCTAGAATCGATCCCATGGCCATCAGAACCGACGCCCCCACCCGCCGCGAGCAGATCCTCAAGGAGGCCGCCCGCCTGTTCGCCGAGCGCGGCTTCCACGGCGTCGGCGTGGACGAGATAGGCGCCGCGGTCGGGATCAGCGGCCCCGGCCTCTACCGGCACTTCCCCGGCAAGGACGCGATGCTCGCCGAGCTGCTGGTCGGGATCAGCGAACAGCTGCTGACCGGGGCGAAGCGGCGGCTGGCGGAGGCGGACGGGTCGGCCGGTTCCGAGGCGGTCCTCGACTCGCTGATCGAGGGGCACATCGACTTCGCGCTCGACGACCGCCCGCTCATCACCCTGCACGACCGCGAGCTGGACCGCCTCCGGGACGCCGACCGCAAGATGGTGCGGCAGCTTCAGCGGCAGTACGTGGAGCTGTGGGTCGGGGTGGTGCGCGAGGTGTACCCGGCGGTGGCGGAACCGAGCGCGCGCTCGGCGGTCCACTCGGTCTTCGGCCTCCTGAACTCCACCCCGCACCTGGGCCGCCCCGGCTCCCTCCCGGGCCGCACGGTGACGGCGTCCCTGCTGCACCGGATGGCCCGGGGGGCGTTCGCGGCGGTGGGGGAGGAGTGAGGCTCCGCGCTTCCTCGCCTCTCGGCCGACCGAGTCGGGTGGTGGGTGGGCATAGGGCGATGCCTGGAGTGACGAGGGTTACCCACGCCCTGCTCTGGACGCCTCTGACTACCCGCCGGTACGGTGGCATCTGAGCAAGCGCTTAGATATTCGTACCCTGGAGGTGGCGCCGTGCGCCGTACGGTGTTCAACGAGGACCACGAGGCGTTCCGGGAGACCCTCCGCGCCTTCATCGAGGCCGAGGTCGTCCCCGTCTACGACGAGTGGTTCGCCGCGGGCCAGGCGCCGCGCGAGTTCTACTACAAGCTCGGCGAGCTCGGCATCTTCGGCATCAACGTGCCCGAGGAGTTCGGCGGCGCCGGCATGGACAGCCACAAGTTCGAGGCCGTCCTCTACGAGGAGACCGCCCGCGCGGGCGTCCAGTTCGGCGGCTCCGGCGTGCACGTGCTGCTCGCGCTGCCCTACATCAAGATGCTGGCCACGGACGAGCAGAAGAAGCGCTTCCTGCCGAAGTTCGTCACCGGCGAGGAGATGTGGGCCATCGCGATGACGGAGCCGGGCACCGGTTCCGACCTCGCCGGCATGAAGTCCACCGCCAAGCTCTCCGAGGACGGCACCCACTACGTCCTCAACGGCGCCAAGACCTTCATCACCGGCGGCGTGCACGCCGACAAGGTGATCGTCTGCGCCCGCACCGCCGCCCCCACGGCCGAGGACCGCCGCCACGGCATCTCCCTGTTCGCCGTGGACACCAAGTCCGAGGGCTACTCGGTCGGCCGCAAGCTCGACAAGCTGGGCCTGCGCACCTCCGACACCGCCGAGCTGGCCTTCGTCGACGTCAAGGTCCCCGTCGAGGACCTGCTCGGCGAGGAGAACAAGGGCTTCTCCTACCTCGGCCACAACCTTGCCTCGGAGCGCTGGGGCATCGCCTTCGGCGCCTACGCCCAGGCCAAGGCCGCGGTCCGCTTCGCCAAGCAGTACGTGCAGGACCGCACCGTCTTCGGCAAGCCGGTCGCCCACTTCCAGAACACCAAGTTCGAGCTCGCCGCCTGCCAGGCCGAGGTGGACGCCGCCGAGGCCGTCGCCGACCGCGCGACCGAGGCCCTGGACGCCGGCGAGCTCACCCCCGCCGAGGCCGCCAGCGCCAAGCTGTTCTGCACCGAGGTCGCCCACCGCGTCATCGACCGCTGCCTCCAGCTGCACGGCGGCTACGGGTACATGAACGAGTACCCGATCGCCCGCCTGTACGCGGACAACCGCGTCAACCGCATCTACGGCGGCACCAGCGAGATCATGAAGTCGATCATCGCGAAGAACATGGGCCTGTAGACCGAAGGGTCACAGGACATGAGCGACGCACTCCAGTCCCTCCTC
Source organism: Streptomyces sp. SID5910 (assembly GCF_009862125.1). Lineage (GTDB taxonomy): Bacteria > Actinomycetota > Actinomycetes > Streptomycetales > Streptomycetaceae > Streptomyces. The sequence goes on along the minus strand of NZ_WWHX01000399.1, from coordinate 307 downwards.
GATCTGCTCGACCCGGAGCGGATCGAGGAGGACATCTACCGCGGCCACTCCCGCTCCGCCGTCGTCCCCCGGGTCTTCGGCGGGCAGGTGGCCGCCCAGGCCCTGGTGGCAGCCGGGCGCACGGTCCCCGCCGACCGGTTCGCGCACTCCCTGCACGCGTACTTCCTGCGCACCGGCGACCCCGGCGCGCCCATCGTCTACAACGTCGACCGGCTGCGCGACGGCCGCTCCTTCACCACCCGCCGCGTCGTCGCCGTCCAGCACGGCAAGCCGATCTTCACCCTGTCGGCGTCCTTCCAGACGTACA
>NZ_WWHX01000040.1 GCF_009862125.1 Streptomyces sp. SID5910 | reverse complement strand
GTAGAAGCCCGCGCTGCCGCCTGCGTGCGGCAGGCAGATCAGCGTGAACCGGGGTGCGGCCCCGGCGCTCCACCGCCGGATCCAGGGGCCGGCGACGCGGGCGTCGCGCGCCGAGGGCCGGGACGCGGTCACCAGGTCACCCTGAGCTCTTCGAGGCCGAAGGTGGCCGAGTCGTGGTTGACGACGACGTCGTCCCGGCCCCCCGCGAGGCGGAGGGTGGGGACGCGGCGGACGAGTGTGCCCAGGGCGACCTCCAGTTCCAGCCTGGCCAGGTGCTGTCCGACGCACTGGTGGACACCGTGGCCGAAGGCGACGTGGTGGTTGGCGGTGCGGTGGAAGTCGACCCGCTCGGGGTCGTCGAACTGCTCGGGGTCGTGGTTGGCGCCGGCGAGGAGGGCGATCACGCCGTCGTCGGCGGGGATCGTCCGGCCGGACAGCTCGATGTCCTCGGCCGCGACGCGCAGCGGAATGGAGTCGGCGACGGACAGGACGCGCAGGAGTTCGTCGACGGCGGCGGGCATCAGCGAGGTGTCGTCGCGCAGTTGGGCCATCAGCTCGGGCCGGTCCAGCAGGAGCAGGGTGCTCAGGGCGATCATGCTGGTGGTGGTCTCGCGGCCGGCGTTGACGGTGATGCCGAGGGTGGAGAGCAGTTGCTCCGTCGTCACGTCGCCGGTGACGAGGTGGTCGGTGACCAGCTTGGAGATCAGGTCGTCCCCCGGCTCCTCCCGGCGTCGGGCGATCAGCTCGGCGAGCAGCCCGAACAGGCCGCCGAGGGCTTCGGACACCTGCTCGGCGGTGCTGCGGCGGGAGCCGGAGATCCGGGTGACGTCCCGGAAGAACTCCAGGTTCTCGCGGGGGATGCCGAGCAGTTCGCAGATCACCGAGGTGGACACGGCGTTGGCGTACGCGGAGACGAAGTCGACCGGGCCGCCGGCCGCGAGCATGCCGTCCAGGATCTCGTCCACGCGGGCCTGCACCACGGGCCGCATCGCCCGGACCCGGCGCACCGTGAACACCGGCAGGAGCATCCGCCGGTACTTGGTGTGCTCGGGGGCGTCGGTGCGGATGAAGGGGCGGAACCTGGCCCCGGCCTCCTGCTCGCCCTCGCCGAGGGCGGGGAAGTTGGGGCGGCGGATGTCGGCGCTGACCCGCGGGTCGGAGAGCAGTTCGCGTACGTCGTCGTAGCGGGTGACCACCCATGCCTCCCGCTTGGTCGGCAGTGTGACGCGGGCTACGGGGTCGTGGGTGCGCAGTGCGGCGTACTCGGCGGGCGCGGCGAAGGGGCAGCCGCGTGGAACGGGGAAGTCCCGGGGCGGGGCGGCGG
>NZ_WWHX01000398.1 GCF_009862125.1 Streptomyces sp. SID5910 | reverse complement strand
GGGCGGCCGGGACGGGCGGCGGCTCTCCCCGGCGCGGCCGCGGGCTCAGCCCCGGACCAGCGTGACGTCCTGCGCCTTCAGGGCGTGGAAGCTCGGCAGCGGGATGATGCCGATCGGGCGCAGTTCCAGCAGGGTGGCGTCGACGTGGGCCGGGCCGGGCTCCAGGACGCGGGAGGGCGTGCCGGTGTTGGTCCAGCGGTGCAGGAGGCCGTCGCACACCGCGCGGGTGCCTCCGACGCCGTGCTCGGTGGAGTCGTCGCCCTGGCTGATGGAGGAGCTGACGTACACCGGGCCGGTGCCGGGCGTGCAGCGGTAGGTGCCGGACAGGGTGACGGTGCCGTCCGTGGCGACGCGGCCGGTGGAGTCGACGGTCACCGTCTCGGTGGGGGCGGCGGACGCGGTCGCGGTGGGGGCGGCCAGCAGCAGGGCGGCGCCGGCGGCCACGGCGAGGGCGGCGGGGCGTAGGGACATGGGGAACCTCCCGGTCGGGGGCGGAATGAGAGGTTCCACTCGTACCGGGCGGGCGGCCCGAAGGGAGTGACCCTCACCCCTTCGGTGGCGAGTCCGCGTCCGCCGTCCGCATCGGCCGTCGTGGAACCGTCGCCGCGTTGTCCGGGTGTTGTCACGCTTGGCCGCAGCCCCTGGCACCGGCCGCCGGCGGGGCGCACTGTCGGTCGTACGGGCGGTCCCACCGACGGGACGGCCCTCAGGACGTGGAGGTACGCCATGTGTTCCCACCGGCCTTCCTGCCCCGCAGCCGACTCTCCCGCCGCGCACGTCGTCGCCGCCCACCCCGAGCAGGGGTGGAACCTGCTGTGCGACGGCGGCATCGTCTTCGACGACACCGGCGAGCTGCTGCCCGACGGCCGTGCCGTCGCCCCGCACCGGGTGTCCGCGGAGGGTCTGACGACGGCCGCCTGACCGTCCCGGGCGCCGCCCTCAGGGCTTCCCGGCGACGAACTCCCGCAGCAGCGAGGTGAGAAGTTCCGGCTGGTCCTCGGCGACGAGGGTGCGCGTGTCCTCGACCTCCACCAGCCGTCCCTGCGGCAGGAGTTCGGCGAGGCGGCGGCCGTGGTCGCGGGGCATCATCAGGTCCTCCAGCGCCCAGACGACGAGCGCCGGCTTGTCGAAGTTCCGCAACCCCTGGGCGGCTTCGAGCAGTTCGCCGCGCCGGACGTGGGTGTTGTAGTGCCGGAAGTCGCGGCGGACCGCCGGGTCGGTGCGCAGGGGGCGCAGCCAGCGGTCGACGACCGCGTCCGGCACGGGGCGCTTGGTGAGCGCCCCGATCCCGACGGGCAGGCGGCGCAGGACCTTCAGACCCAGCGTGCGGACGAGGAGCGGCACGCCGCCGGGCACGCGGCAGGCGAGACCGATCAGCTTGCCGGGCAGTCCCGGCGGATAGTTGTCGAAGGCCTCGCACGAGATCAGCACCAGCCGGGCGAGGCGCTCGGGGTGCCGGGCCGCCACCGTCTGGGCCCGGCCGCAGTCGCTCTCGACGAGGGTGACGCCGGTCAGGTCGAGGCGGTCGAGGAACTCGGCGATCAGCTCGTTGACGAGGTCCGGGGTGGGCGGCCGGGTCATGGCGCGGCGGTGGGAGCCGTAGGGCAGGGTCGGGGCGATGACCCGGTGGTCGGCGCGCAGGCCGGCGACGACCTCGCGCCAGACGGACGCGTCATGGACGAGGCCGTGCAGAAGGACGACGACCGGCCCCTCGCCGCCCGTGTCCTCGTACTCGAGGGTTCCCGCGCTCAGTTCGATGTCCGGCATACCCGAACTCTATGGCCTGGCATGGGACTTACGGCAGTACGGCGAATCCGTCCAGCTCCACCAGCGCCCGCTCGTCCCACAGGCGTACGGCCCCCACGACCGCCATCGCCGGGTAGTCGCGGCCGGCCAGGCGGCGCCAGGTGCGGCCGAGGTGGGCGGCGTGGCGGCGGTAGTCGGCGACGTCGGTGGCGTAGACGGTGACGCGGGCGAGGTCGGCGGGGGTGCCGCCGGCGGCGCGCAGGGCGGTGAGGAGGTTGGTGAGGGCCGTCTCGAACTGTTCGGGAAGGGTGTCGCCGGTGATCTTCCCGTCGGTGTCCAGCGCGGTCTGGCCGGCCAGGAAGACGACGCGGGTGCCGGTGGCGACGACGGCGTGGGAGAAGCCGGTGGGCGGGGAGAGCTCGGGCGGGTTCACACGTTCGGCGGTCATGCGCGGGCCTCTCCGGTCGTGTCCGTCGTGCGGTACAGCTCCTTGGCGATGATGTCGCGCTGCACCTCGCTGGCGCCCTCGTAGATACGGGGGGCGCGGACCTCGCGGTAGAGGTGTTCGAGCAGGTGGCCGCGTTGCAGGGCGCGGGCGCCGTGCAGCTGGACGGCCCGGTCGACGACGTACTGGGCGGTCTCGGTGGCGAGCAGCTTGGCCATCGCGGCACGCCCGGGCACGTCCTGCGCGTTCTCGTCGTACGCCGTCGCCGCCGCGTACACCATGAGGCGGGCCGCCTCGGTGCGCAGGGCCATCTCGGCGACCTGGTGGGAGACGGTCTGGAGGTCGCGGAGTGTGCCGCCGAAGGCCTCGCGGGCGCGGGTGTGGGCGAGCGTGGCGTCCAGGGCCGCGCGGGCCATGCCGACGGCGAAGGCGCCGACGCTGGGGCGGAACAGATTGAGGGTGCCCATGGCGACGCGGAAGCCGCGGTCGGGTTCGCCGAGCACGTCGTCCGCCGTGACGGGCACGGCGTCGAAGGCGAGGGCGCCGATGGGGTGCGGCGAGAGCATGTCGAGGGGCGTGCCGGTGAGGCCGGGACGGTCGGCCGGCACGAGGAAGGCGGTGACGCCGCGGGCACCGGCGCCGGGGGTGGTGCGGGCGAAGACGGTGTAGAGGTCGGCCTCGGGGGCGTTGGAGATCCAGCACTTGTCCCCGGTGAGCCGCCATCCGGAGCGGCCGTCGGGCTCCGCGCCCAGTGACAGGGCCGCCGCGTCCGAGCCCGCCGCGGGCTCGCTGAGCGCGAAGGCGGCCACGGCGGTGCCGTCGCTCACCCGGGGAAGCCAGCGGGCGCGCTGGGCCTCGGTGCCGTGGGCGTGCACCGGGTGGGCGCCGAGGCCCTGGAGGGCGAGCGCGGTCTCGGCCTCCGTGCAGGCGTAGGCCAGGGACTCGCGCATCAGGCACAGGTCGAGCGCACCGGACGTGAACAGACGGGCCAGCAGCCCGGCGGCGCCGAGCTCGGCGACGAGGGGGCGGTTGACGTGGCCCGGGTCGCCCTGGTCGGCCAGGGGGCGCAGCCGCTGCGCGGCCAGCGTGCGCAGCCGCTCGCACCAGGCGAGTTGTTCCGGTTCGAGCGAGAATGCGGTCATCGCCGGTCCCTTCCCCTGCTGGCCTGCTCCCGCCGTGCCACACCCGAGGTTATCGCGCACCGTTGACTGCCGTCACCAACACGATACGCTCGATGCGCGAGCCCACCACGACAAAGGGGGCGAACCGCCATGGCAGATCCGCACGCCGCAGATCCGCACGCCGCGGAGCCGCACCGCTCGGCTCACGTCGACACCTTCGCGCGTGACCATCTGCCGCCCCCCGACCAGTGGCCCGAGCTGCGCTTCGATCTGCCGGAGCTGCACTATCCGGCCCGCCTGAACTGCGCCGCCGAGCTGCTCACCGGCCCGTCCGACGACCGCCCGGTGTTCCGCACCGCGTCCGGGGACCGCTGGACGTACGGGCAGCTGCGGGCCCGCGTGGACCGGCTCGCGCACCTGCTCACCGGCGAGCTGGGCGTCGTGCCCGGCAACCGGGTGCTGCTGCGCGGCCCCACCACCCCGTGGCTGGCCGCCTGCTGGCTGGCGGTGCTGAAGGCGGGCGCGGTGGCGGTCACCGTGCTGGCGCAGCAGCGCCCGCACGAGCTGCGCGCGATCTGCGAGATCGCCCGGGTGCGGCACGCCCTGTGCGACGTCCGCGCCGTCGACGACCTCGCGAAGGCGGAGATCCCGGGGCTGCGGATCACGGCGTACGGCGGGGACGCGCCCGACGACCTGCTGGCCCGCACGGAGACCGGCACCGTGCCGGGCGCCCCGTTCCCGGCGGTGGCGACCGCCGCCGACGACGTGGCACTGATCGCGTTCACCTCGGGCACCACCGGACGCCCCAAGGGTTGCACGCACTTCCACCGGGACGTGCTCGCGATCGCCGACACCTTCTCCCGGCACGTCCTGCGGCCGCGCGCGGACGACCTGTTCGCCGGCAGTCCGCCGCTCGGTTTCACCTTCGGGCTCGGCGGGCTGGTGATCTTCCCGATGCGGGCGGGCGCGAGCGCGCTGCTGCTCGAACAGGCGGGCCCGAAGCAGCTGTTGCCCGCGATCGCCGAGCACCGGGTGTCGGTGCTGTTCACCGCGCCGACGGCCTACCGGGCGATGCTGGACGACCTGGACGCCTACGACGTGACGTGTCTGCGGCGCTGCGTGTCGGCGGGCGAGAACCTGCCGGCGGCCACCTGGCACGCCTGGCACGAACGCACCGGCCTGCGCGTCATCAACGGCATCGGCGCCACCGAACTGCTGCACATCTTCGTCTCGGCGGCCGACGACGCCGCCCGGCCCGGCACCACGGGCGTCCCGGTGCCGGGGTGGGACGCGCGCGTGCAGGACGTGAACGGCGTGCCCGTGCCGGACGGGGAGCCCGGGCTGCTGGCGGTGCGCGGCCCGGTCGGCTGCCGGTACCTCGCCGACCCGCGGCAGCGGGAGTACGTGCGCGACGGCTGGAACATCACCGGGGACACCTATGTCCGCGATGCCGACGGGTACTTCCGCTATGTGGCACGCGCCGACGACATGATCATCTCCGCCGGGTACAACATCGCCGGGCCCGAGGTGGAGGACGCGCTGCTGCGGCACCCGGACGTGGTGGAGGCGGCCGTGGTGGGCCGGCCGGACGCGGCGCGCGGACAGGTCGTGGTGGCCCACGCGGTGCTGAGGGACGGCGCCGAACGGGACGCGGAGGCCCTGCGCGCGTATCTCAAGTCCGAGCTGGCGCCGTACAAGTGCCCGCGTGAGATCCACTTCCGGGACGCGCTGCCGCGCACGGCGACCGGCAAGCTCCAGCGCTACCGGCTCCTGACCTCCCCCGACGCCCGGGGCGGCCGGGGCTGATGCCGACGACCTAAGATGATCAACGTGTCCGACCAGCACCCGCAGCCCACCCCGAGGTCCCTGATCGTCACGCTCTACGGGGCGTACGGCCGTTTCGCGCCGGGTCCGGTGCCCGTGGCCGAACTGATCCGGCTGCTGGCCGCGGTGGGGGTGGACGCACCCTCCGTCCGCTCGTCGGTGTCGCGGCTGAAGCGGCGCGGACTGCTGCTGCCCGCCCGGACCTCGCGAGGAGCGGCCGGCTACGAACTCTCCGAGGACGCGCGCCAGTTGCTGGAGGACGGCGACCGGCGCATCTACGCCGCCGCGCCCTACGCCGACGAGGGCTGGGTGCTCGCCGTGTTCTCGGTGCCCGAGTCGGAACGGCAGAAGCGGCACGTGCTGCGCTCCCGCCTGGCCGCGCTGGGCTTCGGCACCGCCGCCCCGGGCGTGTGGATCGCCCCGGCCCGGCTGTACGAGGAGTCCCGGCACACGCTGGGCCGCCTGGGCCTGGACACCTACGTGGACTTCTTCCGCGGCGAGCACCTGGGCTTCTCCCCGACCGCCGAGGCGGTGGCGCGCTGGTGGGACCTGGCCGCGGTCGCGAAGGCGCACGAGGCGTTCCTCGACCGCCACGCGCGCGTGCTGCACGACTGGGAGCGCCGCCCGGACACCCCGCCCGAGGAGGCGTACCGGGACTATCTGCTGGCCCTGGACTCCTGGCGCCACCTCCCCTACGCCGATCCGGGCCTGCCGGCCCGGCTGCTGCCCGCCGACTGGCCCGGCACCCGCTCGGCTGCCGTGTTCCGGGCGCTGCACGAGCGGCTCCGCGACGCCGGAGCGGACTTCGCGGCCCTGGAGCCGAGCTGAGCCGCGCGTCACATGTGCCGGCCATAAGGGAACCCTCAGCCCGCTCCGAACCTCTTCTCAGGTTCGGCACCTAGCGTCCTGACGCATGAGTCTCACGCGTAGCTTGAACCGGGCCCTGACCGCCACCACCGGCCTCCAGGTGCGGAGGGCGCCCCGGCCCACGGCCTCGAAGCCCGCTCCCTCGCCCGCGCGGCGCCCGGCGGCGGCACCGTACCGATGTCCGTCGGGCGAGGAGCTGACGACCGAACGGCTGCTGCGGCGGCCGGTCTTCATCATCTCGTCCATCCGCTCCGGCTCGACCCTGCTGCGCATGATGCTGGGCGCGCATCCCCGCCTGCACGCCCCCCACGAACTGCACCTCGGCCGGATGGAGGTCACCTGCACCAACTGGTTCTCCCAGCGCGCGATGGGCGCCCTCGGCCTGGAGCGCGGCGACCTGGAACACCTGCTGTGGGACCGCGTCCTGCACCGCGAACTGGCCAGAGCGGGCAAGGACTTCGTCGTCGAGAAGACCCCCGCCAACGTCTACATGCACCGGCGCCTCAAGGACTGCTGGCCCGACGCCCGGTTCGTGTTCCTGCTGCGCCACCCCGAGTCGATCGCCCGCTCCTGGCACGAGAGCGACCCCGTCAAGCGGCCGTACGACAAGGCCGTCAAAGACGTGCTGCCCTACCTCACGGCCGTCGAGGAGGCCCGCACGGCCGACGCCGACGCCTTCACCGTGCGCTACGAGGACATCACCACGGCCCCCGAACGGGAGATGCGCCGCCTGTGCGCGTTCCTCGGCCTCGACTACGACCCGGCCATGCTGCACTACGGCGAGAAGAGCGACGCCGAACTGGTCAGGGGCCTCGGCGACTGGCGCGACAACATCCGCACCGGCACGGTCCAGCCCGGCCGCCCGCTGCCCGAGACGGACCGCATCCCCGCACCGCTGCGCGCGATGTGCGCGGCCTGGGACTACACGTCCTGAACCACGCCCTGGACCGGATCAGTCGCGCAGCGCCAGCCGGGGCTTCGGGGCGTCGGTGCGCCCGGTCTGCGGACGCCGGCTGCCCGCCCGGTACGGCGCCGGCCAGACCGCGCCCGGACCCGTGTAGCCCTGCTCGGCCGCCGCGTGCAGCGTCCAGTGCGGGTCGTACAGATGAGGGCGGGCGAGGGCACACAGGTCGGTGCGCCCGGCCAGGATCAGCGAGTTGACGTCGTCCCAGGAGGAGATCGCGCCGACGGCGATCACCGGCACGCCCGCCTCGTGCCGGATGCGGTCCGCGAAGGGCGTCTGGTACGACCGCCCGAACTCCGGGCGTTCACCGGCCACGACCTGCCCCGTGGACACGTCGACGGCGTCGGCACCGTGCGCGGCGAAGGCACGGGCGATCTCCACGGCCTCCTCGGCGCTCGTGCCGCCCTCGGCCCAGTCGGTCGCGGAGATCCGCACCGTCATGGGCCGCTCCCCCGGCCACACCCCGCGTACGGCGTCGAAGACCTCCAGCGGGAAGCGGAGCCGTTTCTCCAGGGTGCCGCCGTAGGCGTCGGTGCGCCGGTTGGTGAGCGGGGAGAGGAAACCGGAGAGCAGATAGCCGTGGGCGCAGTGCAGTTCGAGCAGGTCGAACCCGGCGCGCGCGGCCCGTGCGGCGGCGGACGTGAACTGCTCGCGTATGTCCGTCAGTTGCGCCCGGGACAGCTCGCGCGGGACCTGGCCGTCCGGCCGGTACGGCAGCGGGGAGGCAGCCACCAGCGGCCAGTTGCCCTCCGGCAGCGGCTCGTCCATGCCCTCCCACATCAGCCGGGTCGAGCCCTTGCGTCCGCTGTGCCCGAGCTGCACGCCGATCGCGGTGCCCGGCGCCTGGGCGTGGACGAAGTCGGTGATCCGCCGCCACGCCTCGGCCTGCCGTCCGGTGTACAGGCCGGCGCAGCCCGGGGTGATGCGGCCCTCCGGGCTGACGCACACCATCTCGGTCATCACGAGTCCGGCGCCGCCCAGCGCCCTGGCACCCAGGTGGACCAGGTGGAAGTCGCCGGGGACGCCGTCGGTGGCGGAGTACATGTCCATCGGGGAGACGACGACGCGGTTGCGCAGGGTCAGGCCGCGCAGCCGGAACGGGGTGAACATCGGGGGTGTGCCGGGCGGGCAGCCGAACTCGCGCTCGACGGACTCGGTGAAGCCGGGGTCGCGCAGCCGCAGGTTGTCGTGGGTGACGCGGCGGCTGCGGGTGAGCAGGCTGAAGGCGAACCGGCGGGGCGGCTCGTCCACGTACCGGGCGAGGTCCTCGAACCACTCCAGGCTGGCGCGGGCCGCCCGCTGGGTGGAGGCGACGACGGGCCGCCGTTCCTCCTCGTAGGCGGCCAGGGCCTCCTTCAGCGAGGGCTGCTCGTCGAGGCAGGCGGCGAGCGCGAGGGCGTCCTCGACGGCCAGCTTGGTGCCGGACCCGATGGAGAAGTGGGCGGTGTGGGCGGCGTCGCCGAGGAGGACGACGTTGCCGTGCGACCAGCGTTCGTTGACGACCGTGCGGAAGGTGGTCCACGCGGACTTGTTGGACCGGAGCGGCCGGCCGCCGAGGGCGTCGGCGAAGATCTTGGCGCAGCGGGCGGTGGACCCCGCCTCGTCCAGGGTGTCGAAGCCGGCCGCGCGCCAGACCTCCTCGCGCATCTCGACGATGACGGTGGAGGCGTCGGCCGCGTACGGGTAGCCGTGCAGCTGCATCACGCCGTGCTCGGTCTCGGCGATCTCGAAGCGGAACGCGTCGAAGGCGAAGTCCGCGGCCAGCCAGATGTAGCGGCAGCGGTGGGCGGTGAGGTGCGGGCGGAACACCTCGGCGTAGGTGTCCCGGGTGGTGCTGTGGACTCCGTCGGCGGCGACGACGAGGTCGTGGGTCCGGGCGAGGAGGTCCGGGTGCGGGGCCTCGGTACGGAAGCGGAGGTCCACGCCGAGGTCGCGGCAGCGGGCGTGCAGGATCTCCAGGAGGCGGCGGCGGCCCAGGGCGGCGAAGCGGTGTCCTCCGGAGGTCTGGCGGGTGGTTCGGTGGACGATGTCGATGTCGTCCCAGCGGATGAAGTCCTGTTTCAGGGCCTCGTAGACCTGGGGGTCGGCGTGTTCGATGCCGCCGAGGGTTTCGTCGGAGAGGACTACGCCGAAGCCGAAGGTGTCGTCGGGGGTGTTGCGTTCCCAGAGGGTGACCTCGCGGTCGGGGGCGAGGCGTTTGAGGAGGGCGGCGGTGTAGAGGCCGCCGGGGCCTCCGCCGATGATCGCCGCGTGTAGGGGGCGGCTTGTGTTCGTGGGCGGGTGCGGGTTCGTTGTGGCTGGTCGCGCAGTTCCCCGCGCCCCTGAGGGCGTTGCCGTGCCCTGCGTTGAGAGCATGACCTCTACCTCCCTCGCCACTTCGGGGGGCGTTTCTCTGTGAAAGCCGCGTGGAATTCCGCGTAGTCCTCGCCTGTCATCAGGAGGGCCTGGGTGGAGGCGTCCAGTTCCACCGCTGCCGCCAGTGGCATGTCCAGCTCGGCCGTCAGCAGGGCCTTCGTCTGGGCGTGGGCCAGGGCCGGGCCGTCGGCCAGGCGGCGGGCGAGGGTCCGGGCGGCCTCGTCGGCGTGGCCCTCGTCGGTGAGTTCGCTGATCAGGCCGATCCGCTCGGCCTCGGGGGCCCGGACCGCCTCGCCGAGCATCAGCAGGCGGGTGGCGTGGCCGAGGCCGACGACCCGGGGCAGCAGATAGGCGGCGCCCATGTCGCCGCCGGACAGGCCGACGCGGGTGAAGAGGAAGGCGAAGCGGGTGCTGGGGTCGGCGACGCGGAAGTCGGCCGCCAGGGCGAGGACGGCGCCCGCGCCCGCCGCGACGCCGTGCAGCGCGGCGACCACCGGGAACGGCGCCTCGCGGACGGCCCGCACCACCTGGCCGGTCATCCGGTTGAAGTCCAGGAGCCGGGCGGTGTCCATGGACAGGGTTGCGCCGATGATCTCGTCGACGTCGCCGCCGGAGCAGAAGCCGCGCCCCTCGCCGGCCAGCACCAGCGCCCGCACGGCCCGCTCCCGGGACAGCTCGGCGAGCAGGTCGCGCAGGTCGGCGTAGGCCTCGAAGGTCAGCGCGTTCAGCTTCTCGGGGCGGGCGAGGGTGACGGTGGCGACACCGTCGGTGAGATCGACGCGCAGATGCCGCCAGTCGGAGGTGCGGGCGGCGGAGCCGGTGAAGGGACTCATGACGGGCGGCCTCCTGGGGCGGGCACGGCATCACTGAGCGCTGCCCCTCGACGCTATCACCCTTCTGTGACTGTCGTCACGAGTGCGCGATAGGCCGTGCGGGGGCCGGGTTGTGGACGATCGGCTTCCGTCACAGCCGTCACCGGACGTCGATAACGCGGTAACAGTGGGAGCACCGGGGCGAGGCGGAACGTTCACCTGGGTAGGCCGCCCGGTACCGGGGTCGAAGGTCCCGCGTGGTGCCCGTCGAAGGGCTCTGCCGGTCGGCGCCGTACCATTCATAAGGTTGCAAGCAGGACAGGACCGCCTGCTCCAGAACGGACTAGCCGTGCACGATCGCCCCTCTGCCCCCGCCCTCTGGCGCATCGCGCTGCCGCACAGCACCGCGGCCGTGCCGGTGGCGCGTGCCCTGGTGCGTTCGGCGCTGGCCGAGCTGGAGCACACGGCCGACTGCGACACGGCGGAGCTGCTGACGGCCGAGCTGGTCGCCAACGCCGTCGAGCACACCTCCGGCGGCTCCCCGATCGAGCTGGTGGTGGAGCTGCTGCCGACCGGCTGCCAGGTCGAGGTGCACGACCCCGACCCGCGGCCGCCGGGCGACCTCACGCGGCCGGACACGGAGCCGCCCGACCCCTGGCAGGAACACGGGCGCGGTCTGCTGCTGATCCGCGCCCTGAGCTCGTCCTGCGGTCACCGCCCCACCGACTCCGGCAAGGCGGTCTGGTTCAGACTCCCTGGGGTACCCGCGCAGCGGCGTCCTCCGCGCTGACCTCCTCGCGGGCGAGCCGGGAGTGCCGGCGCCCGTAGGCCGAGTAGACCAGCAGGCCCACCGCCAGGAACACGGCGAATTGGATCCAGGTCGTCAGGCCCGTCTCGTAGATCAGGTAGAGGCAGAAGCCGACGCCGAGCAGCGGGGTCACCGGGTAGAGCGGGACGCGGAAGGTGCGGGCGAGGCCCGGCTCGCGGCGGCGCAGGGCGATCACCGCGATGTTGACGGCGGCCATGGTGGCCAGGGTGCCGATGGTGCAGAGGTTGACCACCGCGTCCAGCGGGGCGAAGGCGGCCGGGAGCGCGAAGACGACGCCGACGATCAGGGTGCCGGCGACCGGCGTGGCCGTGCGCGGGGAGACCTTCTCGAAGACGGGCGGGACGAGTCCGTCGCGGGACATGGACAGCAGGATGCGGGTCTGGCCGTACATCACGGCGAGCACGACCGAGGCGATGGCGACGACCGCGCCGAAAGCGACGACGCCGCCGCCGATCGTGGAGCCGGTGACCTCGTTGACGACGTAGGACAGCGCGGCGGGCCGGTCACCGACCGTGCCGCCGCCGACGGCGCCGATCGCGGCGACGGCGACCGCGCAGTACAGCAGGGTGACCAGGCCGATGCAGACGAGGATCGCGATCGGGATGTCGCGGCGCGGGTTCTTGGCCTCCTCGCCGGCGGTGGTGATGGCGTCGAAGCCGATGTACGAGAAGAAGGCGGCCGTGGTGCCGGCGCCGATGCCGCCGAGGCCCGCCGGTGAGAACGGGGTGAGGTTGCCGTCCTTGAAGGCGGCGAAGCCGATGGCGCAGAACGCGACGAGGACGGCCAGCTTGAGGACGGCCATCGCCGCGGTGGCCCGGGCGCTCTCGCGCACGCCGCGCACCAGCAGCACGCAGGCCAGGGCGATGACGATCACCGCGGGCAGGTTGACCAGGCCGCCGTCGCCGGGGCCCGCGGAGAGCGCGTGCGGCAGCTGGACGCCGAGGACGCTGTCCAGCAGCTCGTTGACGTACTGGCTCCAGCCGACCGCGACCGCGGACACCGACACGCCGTACTCCAGCAGGAGGCACCAGCCGACCAGGAACGCGGTGCGCTCGCCGAGTCCGGCGTAGGCGAAGGAGTACGAGGAGCCGGAGACGGGAATCGCGCCGCCCAGCTCGGCGAACGCGAACGCGGTGAACACGCAGGTGATCGCGGCGAGCACGAAGGAGACGACGACGGCCGGGCCGGCCTCGGCGACCGAGTCGGACAGGCCGACGAAGATGCCGGTGCCGACGATGGCGCCGACGCCGAAGCAGACGAGCTGGAACAGCCCCATGGTGCGCTTCAGGCCGTGGCCTTCGCGGTCGGCGCCGGATTCGGCGACGAGGACGTGGGGGGACTTGACGCGGGAAGCGGGCATGGCGGGTGGTGCTCGTTTCTGGTGGTGCGGCGCGACGGTGGTCGCGGTCGGCGGCGCGGAAGGGGTGGCTCCGGGCCGCCGGACAGCTTAACGGTGCGGCTCAGGCGAGGGTGGCGACCAGGACGGCCTTGATGGTGTGCAGGCGGTTCTCCGCCTCGTCGAAGACGACCGAGTGCGCGGACTCGAAGACCTCGTCGGTGACCTCCAGGGAGTCGAGACCGTGGGCCTCGAAGATCTCCTGGCCGACCTTGGTGCCCAGGTCGTGGAAGGCCGGCAGGCAGTGCAGGAACTTCACGTCCGGGTTGCCGGTGGCGCGCAGGACGTCCATGGTCACCGCGTACGGGGACAGCGCGGCGATCCGCTCCGCCCAGACGTCCTTGGGCTCGCCCATGGAGACCCAGACGTCCGTGACGACGAAGTCGGCGCCGCGGACGCCCTCGTCCACGGCCTCGGTGAGCGTGACGCGTGCCCCGCTCTCCTCGGCGAGCTTGCGGGCGGTGTCGACGACGTCCTGGGCGGGCCAGTAGGCCTTCGGGGCGACGATGCGCACGTCCATGCCGAGCAGGGCGCCGGTGACCAGGTAGGAGTTGCCCATGTTGAAGCGGGCGTCGCCGAGATAGGCGAAGGAGATCTCCGTCAGGGGTCCCGCACTGTGCTCGCTCATGGTGAGTACGTCGGCGAGCATCTGGGTGGGGTGCCAGTCGTCGGTGAGGCCGTTGTAGACGGGCACGCCGGCGTGGGCGGCCAGCTCCTCGACCTTCTGCTGGCTGTCGCCGCGGTACTCGATGCCGTCGAACATCCGCCCGAGGACACGGGCGGTGTCCTTCACCGACTCCTTGTGGCCGATCTGCGAGCCCGACGGGTCGAGGTACGTGGTCGAGGCACCCTGGTCGGCGGCGGCGACCTCGAAGGCGCAGCGGGTGCGCGTGGAGGTCTTCTCGAAGATCAGCGCGATGTTCCTGCCCCGCAGGTACGGTGTCTCGCTCCCGGCCTTCTTGGCGGCCTTCAGCTCCGCGGCCAGCTCGACCAGGCCGCGGAACTCGTCCGCGGTGAGGTCGGTCTCCTTGAGGAAGTGGCGGCCGGCGAGGGCGGTCGGGACTGTCGCCATGGGGGGCGCTCCAGAGGTACAGGGACAGGGACTCCTGAAACTATATACGAAGTTCTGAATTTATATACGGCTTCGTTGTGCGGTCTCCTACACCGCCGCGCGTTCCACCGGGCAGCTCATGCAGCGCGGCCCGCCCCGGCCCCGGCCCAGTTCGCTGCCCGGGATCTCGATCACTTCGATGCCCTGTTTGCGCAGGTGGGTGTTGGTGGTGGCGTTGCGTTCGTAGGCGACGACGACGCCCGGCTCGACGGCCAGGACGTTGCAGCCGTCGTCCCACTGCTCGCGCTCGGCCGCGTGGACGTCCTGCGTGGCGGTCAGGACGCGGATCTCGCCGAGGCCGAGGGCGGCGGCGATCGCGCGGTGCATGTGCTCGGGCGGATGGTCGGTGACCTTCAGCTCCTTCTCGCCCACGCCCGGTTCGATGGTGTAGGAGCGGAGCACGCCGAGTCCGGCGTACTGGGTGAAGGTGTCGCCGTCGACCATGGTCATCACGGTGTCGAGGTGCATGACGGCCCGCCGCTTGGGCATGTCGAGGGCCACGATCGTGGAGGCGGAGCCGGCCGCGAACAGCTTGTGGGCGAGCATCTCGACGGCCTGCGGGGTGGTCCGCTCGCTCATGCCGATGAGCACGGCGCCGTTGCCGATGACCAGCACGTCCCCGCCCTCGATGGTGGACGGGTAGTCGGCCTGGCCCTCGGACCAGAGGGGGAAGGTCTCGTCGCGGAAGAGGGGATGGTGCCGGTAGATCGCCTCGAAGTGGACCGTCTCGCGCTGCCGGGCGGGCCAGCGCATGGCGTTGATGGAGACGCCGTCGTAGATCCAGGCGGAGGTGTCGCGGGTGAAGAGGTGGTTGGGCAGCGGGCCGAGCAGGAAGTCGTCCAGCTCCATGACGTGGAAGCGCACGGAGGTCGGTTCCGTGTGGGCGTCCAGGAACTCGCGCTTGGTCATGCCGCCGACCAGGGCCTCGGCGAGCTCGCGGGCGGGCAGGGTCTCGAAGGCGGCGCGGAGGTGGTCCGTGGCCAGCACGCCGTACTCCTTCTCGTCGAAGACCCGGTCCAGGACGAGCCGCCGGGCCGCCGGGACCTCCAGGGTCTCGGCGAGCAGGTCGCCGAAGAGGTGCACCTCGACCCCGCGGTCGCGGAGCACGTCGGCGAACCCGTCGTGCTCGGCACGCGCCCGGCGCACCCAGAGCACGTCGTCGAAGAGAAGGGCGTCCTTGTTGCTGGGGGTGAGCCTTTTGAGCTCGAGATCCGGCCGGTGCAGGATGACGCGGCTGAGCCGCCCGGCCTCGGAGTCGACATGGAATCCCATGCCTCCATCCTGACCACTCGGACCGTCCTTCACCCCCCGCTTGCCCGGACCCGTACGCGTCCGTCCCGGCCGGCCCGGATGCGGGGCCGGCCGGGACCCGGGTTCACAGCCTCGGGTTCACAGCCGCGGGTCCACCGGTTCGGACTCCAGGGCGAGGACGCCGAAGACCGCCTCGTGCACGCGCCACAGCGGTTCGCCGTCCGAGAGCCGGTCCAGGGCCTCCAGGCCGAGGGCGTACTCGCGGATCGCGAGCGACCGCTTGTGGTTGAGGAAGCGCTGCCGCAGCCGGGCCAGGTTGTCGGGGCGCGTGTACTCGGGGCCGTAGATGATCCGCAGGTACTCGCGGCCCCGGCACTTGATGCCGGGCTGCACCAGGCGGCCCTTGTCGTCCCTGACCAGCGCGGCGACCGGCTTGACGACCATGCCCTCGCCGCCCCGGCCGGTCATCTCCAGCCACCAGTCGGTGCCCGCCGCCACCGACTCGGGGTCGCCGGTGTCGACGTACAGCCGCCGGGTGGTGTGCAGCAGGCCGCTCGCGTCGTGCTCGACGAGCCGGTCGATGAGCGCGAGCTGCTCGTCGTGCGGCAGGTCGGCCAGGCTGCGGCCCTGGGCGGCGAGGACCTGGAACGGGGCCAGGCGGACGCCGTCCAGGCCGTCGGTGGGCCAGCAGTAGCGACGGTACGCGTCGGTGAACGCGCCGGCGTCGGCCGACCGCTCCCGCTGCCGGGCCAACAGCTCCGTGACCTCGACGCCCCGGGCGGCCGCACCCTCCAGGGCGGACAGCACGCCCGGGAACACCGCGCCGGCGGCGGCGCCCACCGCGGCGTACTGGGAGCGGAGCAGCCCGGCGGCCTTCAGGGACCACGGCATCAGCTCGGCGTCGAGCAGCAGCCAGTCCGTGGACAGCTCGTCCCACAGGCCGGCCTCGCCGATCGCGGTGCGCAGCCGGTCGAGGATCGCCTCGGTGAGGGACGCGTCGTCCAGGAACGGGCGGCCGGTGCGGGTGTAGAGCGACCCCGTCGGGCCGTCCACGCCGAAGCGGGCGCGCGCCGCCTCCGCGTCGCGGCAGACCAGGACCACCGCCCGCGAGCCCATGTGCTTCTCCTCGCACACCACGCGCTCCACCCCGTCGGCCGCGTACTGCGCGAACGCCTCCTTCGGGTGCTCCAGGTAGCCGTCCACTCCCGAGGTGGCGGTCGGCGCCATGGTCGGCGGGAGGTACGGCAGCAGCCGGGGGTCGGTCGCGAAGCGGCTCATGACCTCCAGGGCGGCCGCGCCGTTCTCCTCGCGCACGGTGATCCGCCCGGCGTGCCGGGTCTCCACCACCCGGCGGCCCTGGACGTCCGCCAGGTCCAGCGGACGGCCGTCGTGTCCGCCGGGCGCCTCGGTCCGCAGCG
Organism: Streptomyces sp. SID5910; assembly: GCF_009862125.1. Lineage (GTDB taxonomy): Bacteria > Actinomycetota > Actinomycetes > Streptomycetales > Streptomycetaceae > Streptomyces. The sequence continues at coordinate 64,077 of NZ_WWHX01000398.1, read as the reverse complement.
GCCTGGCCGGCTCGTACCAGACCCGCTCGGCCGGTACGTCGACCAGCTCGCGCTCCGGCCAGCGCAGCGCGGTGAGCTTGCCGCCGAAGACGGCGCCGGTGTCCAGGCAGATGGTGTTGTTGAGCCAGGTCGCCTCGGGGACCGGGGTGTGGCCGTAGACGACGGCGGCGCGGCCCCGGTAGTCCTCGGCCCACGGGTAGCGCACGGGCAGCCCGAACTCGTCGGTCTCGCCGGTCGTGTCGCCGTACAGGGCGTGGCTGCGGACCCGGCCGGAGGTGCGGCCGTGGTACTTCTCCGGCAGCCCGGCGTGGCAGACCACGAGCCGGCCGCCGTCAAGGACGTAGTGGCTGACGAGGCCGTCGATGAACTCCCGTACCTCGGCGACGAACTCCTCGCTCTCGCCGTCCATCTGCTCGATGGTCTCGGCGAGTCCGTGAGTGTGCTGGACCTTGCGGCCCTTGAGGTGCCGGCCGTACTTGTTCTCGTGGTTGCCGGGCACGCACAGCGCGTTGCCCGACTTCACCATGGACATCACGCGGCGCAGCACGCCGGGGCTGTCCGGGCCGCGGTCGACCAGGTCGCCGACGAAGACGGCGGTGCGGCCCTCGGGGTGGACGCCGTCGGCGTAGCCGAGCTTGCCGAGCAGGGCGTCCAGCTCGGCGGCGCAGCCGTGGATGTCGCCGACGATGTCGAACGGTCCGGTGAGGTGGGTCAGGTCGTTGAACCGCTTCTCGGTGACGACGGTGGCGTGCTCGACCTCCTCGACGCCGCGCAGGACGTGCACCTTGCGGAAGCCCTCGCGCTCCAGGTGCCGCAGGGAGCGGCGGAGTTCGCGGGTGTGGCGCTGGACGACCCGGCGGGGCATGTCGGCGCGGTCGGTGCGGCCGGCGTTGCGCTCGGCGCAGACCTGCTCGGGCACGTCGAGGACGACGGCGATGGGCAGCACGTCGTGCTTCCTGGCCAGCTCGATCAGCTGACGGCGGGCGTCCTGCTGCACGTTGGTGGCGTCCACGACGGTGCGGCGGCCGGCGGCGAGCCGCTTGCCGGCGATGTAGTGCAGGACGTCGAAGGCGTCCCGGCTGGCGCTCTGGTCGTTCTCGTCGTCGGCGACCAGACCCCGGCAGAAGTCGGAGGAGATGACCTCGGTCGGCGTGAAGTGGCGCCGCGCGAAGGTGGACTTGCCGGAGCCGGAGGCGCCGATCAGCACGACGAGGGAGAGGTCGGTGACGGGCAGGGCGCGGGAGCGCGCGGGGGTGGTGCCGGTGGTGCTCATGCGGCCTTCGCCTCCTTCTCGGTCACGGTCTCTGTGGTGAACACGGCCAGCTGCGTGGGCGGGCCCACCTCGGGGTCGTCGGGTCCGACGGGGCGGAACTCCACGTCGTAGCCGTGCCGTTCGGCAACCGCCCGTGCCCAGGTGCGGAACTCCTCGCGGGTCCACTCGAAGCGGTGGTCGCGGTGGCGGACGTGTCCGGCGGGCAGGGACTCCCAGCGCACGTTGTACTCGACGTTCGGCGTGGTGACGACGACCGTGCGGGGGCGGGCCGCGCCGAACACGGCGTACTCCAGGGCGGGCAGCCTCGGCAGGTCCAGGTGCTCGATCACCTCGCTGAGCACGGCGGCGTCGTAGCCCTTGAGGCGCTTGTCGGTGTAGGCGAGGGAGCCCTGGAAGAGGCTGACGCGCGCGGCCTGCCGCTCGCCCATGCGGTCCAGCTTGAGCCGCCGGGCGGCGATGGTGAGGGCGCGCACGGACACGTCGGTGCCGACGATCTCGGTGAACCGCGGGTCCTTGAGGAGTTCCCGCACGAGGTGGCCCTCGCCGCAGCCGAGGTCGAGGACGCGGGCGGCGGAGTGGTCCCGCAGGGCGGTGAGGATCGCCTCGCGGCGCCGCACGGCGAGCGGGGTGGGCTTCTCCTCCTGCTCGGTCTCCTCCTCGACGGCGTTGTCGATCTCCTCGACCTCGCTGTCGTCGGTCTCGGCCAGCCGGATCAGCTCCAGGCGTTCCATCGCGTCCCGGGTCAGGGACCAGCGGCGGGACAGGAAGCGGCTGGTGATCAGCTTCATCTCGGGGTGGAAGTACAGCCAGGCGCCGCCCGCCCGCATCAGCTTGTCGACCTCGTCCGGCGAGACCCAGTAGTGCTTGGCGTCGTCGAGCACCGGCAGGAGCACGTAGAGGTGGCGCAGGGCGTGGGAGAGGGTGAGGGAGTCGGACTCCAGGACCAGGCGGACGTAGCGCGAGTCGCCCCACTCGGGGAACTCGGTGTCCAGCTGGACCGTTTCGACGGTGACCGCCCAGCCGAGCGGCTCGAACAGGCGGCGTACGAGGCCGGGGCCGCCGCGGGCGGGCAGCGCGGGCACCTCGACGCGCAGCGGCAGCGGCTCGGCGGCACGCTCGGGGCGGGCCTTGCACACGCCGCGCATGGCGCTGGAGAAGACGTTGCTCAGCGCGACGGCGAGGAGCGAAGAGGCCGCGTAGGGGCGGTCGTTGACGTACTGCGCGAGAGCCGCGTCGGGGGCGCCGCCCCGGCCCTTGCCCTTGCCGCGCCTGACCAGCGCCACCGCGTCGACCTCCAGCAGCAGCGCCGCCGTGCAGCGCTGCTCATCCGCCTCGGGGTAGAGCACGTGGGCCGTGCCGAAGGAGGTGGAGAACGTCTGCGCCTTGTCGGGATGCTTGTGCAGCAGGAAACCGAGGTCGGTCGCGGGGCGCTCGGGGGTGCCGGTGGTGGTGACGGTCAGGAACATGGGCCTCTCCGGCCGGGTCGGGGTCGGTGCGGACGACTGCGTGGGCGCCGTGCGCGCGAGAGCCCCCAGGGTGTTCCCCGGGGGCTCCGGCAGGACGACCGTCACACCATCGCACGGGGCGGGTGACCGGCGCCTTCGGTTATTCGAGAGGCGTCCTCAGGCCAGCTGCGCCTGCACCTGGGCGGAGATCAGCTCCAGGTGGTCCAGGTCGTCGAGGTCGAGGATCTGGAGGTAGATCCGCTGGGCGCCGACGGCGGCGTAGCGGCCGATCTTGTCGACGACCTCGGCCGGGGAGCCCGCCAGCCCGTTGGCCTTCAGCTCGTCGACCTCGCGGCCGATCACGGCGGCCCGGCGGGCGACCTCGGCGTCGTCCTTGCCGACGCACACGACCAGGGCGTTGGAGTAGGTCAGCGCGTCGGCGCCGCGGCCGGCCTCCTCGGCGGCGGCCCGCACCCGGCCGAACTGGCGCTCGGTGTCCTCGATCGAGGCGAACGGGATGTTGAACTCGTCGGCGTACCGCGCGGCGAGACGCGGGGTGCGGGTGGCGCCGTGGCCGCCGATGAGCACGGGGACCTTCGCCTGGGCGGGCTTGGGCAGCGCGGGCGACTCGGTGAGGTCGTAGAACTTCCCGTGGAAGTCGAAGGTCTTGCCGGTCTCCGTGGCCCACAGACCGGTGACGATCGCCAGCTGCTCCTCCAGGCGCGCGAACTTCTCCTTCGGGAAGGGGATGCCGTACGCCTTGTGCTCCTGCTCGAACCAGCCGGCGCCGAGGCCCAGCTCGACGCGGCCGCCGGACATCTGGTCGACCTGGGCGACCTGGATGGCGAGCACGCCGGGCAGCCGGAAGGTGCCGGCCGTCATGAGCGTGCCGAGCCGGATGCGCCGGGTCTCGCGGGCGAGGCCGGCGAGGGTGATCCAGGCGTCCGTGGGGCCGGGAAGGCCGTCCACGGAACCCATGGCGAGGTAGTGGTCGCTGCGGAAGATCCGGTCTCTTTGCTACCTTAGCTTACCACCCCCTCTGACCTGCGGAAACGAAGAAGCCCCGCTCACCTCATAACGAGTGAGCGGGACTTCGTCCGCCCGAACCCCCTGACTGACTAGGGGTGTCGGCGTCGGGCGGGGGCCCTTGTCCCGCCACGAGGAGCGGCCACAGGACGAGGGATTGGACGCGGACGGGGAGTGCGAGGTTGGCGCCTGCCGACCTCAACGGGGGCGCCACACTCCCCGTCGCGCCCACCGCGAGCCAGGCGCACGGGCGCCCGGTCCGCGGGTCTAGGGGGCCGACGGGAGCGGCTCCAGCGGATACCCCGACGGCACGTCGGCCGACACGCTGAAGTTCACGATTCGAGTCGTCCGGAAGCGCGTGTGCCACGGCTTCTCTGCCGTGTGGCGTCGCGCCCACTCAACGGGGCTTACGTCCTTGTCGTGCGCGTCCGCCACGTCCTTAGCGGGGATCATGTCAACGCACCCCACGCACTCGACGTAGTAGCCGGCCCAGACGTCGTCGAGTTCCTCGTCCGACGAGATTTCGGGGAACGGGTCACGGCTCATTGCGGCCTCCCATGGGGGTGCCGGCCGATCTCGACGAGGAGATCCGATGCCTTCGACAGGTCGTACGACGGACTCTTCGGATTCAACGCCTCCCGACGCTGCCGGACTAGCGCCCCGCAAACGTCGCATCCCGGCGTCGGCTCCGGCCCTCGCACAAACGGGTCAGTCAACGTCACTGGACCCCGTCTCCGTAAAGCCGCCATTCCCCCACCTCCCGGAATCAGGCACACGTCACAACGAAGCCCCGTATATTCGGTGACTCGCCGTGTGCGGAATGGCACGTCTAGTGTGTCGCCATGAAGGCACAGAATGCAACCCGACAGACTAAGACTGCAAAAACGCAGTCAGATCTCTCGTGTGCATCACATCTGTGGGAGGCTGTGTAGCCGCGTCGCTCCAGCGGCGCGAAGATGGCACAGAGACGAGGGGATCGGGGACGAGTTGGGCGCAGTGGGAGAGCCGACAGTGCGCAAGCGGCAGCTTGGGGCGAAGCTCCGTCAGTTGCGGCAGGCGAAGGGGCTGAAACTCGAAGACGTCGCCGCTCGCACGTCCATGGCCGAATCGAAGGTCGGCCGCGTCGAGCTGGGGCGCCTCGGCATCAAGCCCGACGACCTTGACGAGCTGCTCGACCTTTACGACGCCAAGGACGAGTCCCTCCGCACAGTCCTCCGGGCCATCGCCCGGCACGGAAGCCGGCGCGGGTGGTGGCAGACCTACAAAGACTTGATCTCTCCAGCCTACGCGGACCTGATCAGCCTGGAGGCTGACGCCCAGTCCATGCGCTCGTACCAGTCCACACTGATTCCAGGGCTCCTACAGACTGTCGCCTACGCCCGCGCCACGCTGGGCGCCACAGGCATGACGTCGACGGCCGACGAGGTCAACCGCTTGGCCGAAGTACGGATGGCGCGGCAGTCCGTTCTCACGCGTCCGGAGCCCCTGGAGCTGTGGGCCGTCATCCATGAGGCTGCGCTGCACCCGCGAGTGAAGAGCCAGCCGAAGATCATGAAAGAGCAGCTTCAATCGCTGCTCGACAGACAAGAGCTTCCGAATGTCTCGATACAAGTTCTTCCGCTCGACGCCCCACCGCACGTGGGGCTGATCGGGAGCTTCGTGTTGTTCGGGTTCCCTGAGACGGCCGATCTTGACGTCGTCTACCTGGAGAACCTGACGAACGCGCTGTACGTCGAGGATCATACGGAAGTGAGTCGGTACGGGTCGGCCTTCGAGCGTCTGCGCGCGGCTGCCCTCCCGTTCGACGACTCAGCCGACCTCATTGAACGACTGAAGGACTCCATCCAATGATCATCCCCGACTCCTCCGCCGCAGGCTTCGCCTGGACCAAGTCCACCTACAGCGGCAATCAGGGCGACTGCATCGAGGTCGCCCACGGCGCCGTCCCTGCGGCACTCCCTGTGCGCGACAGCAAGGTTCCCGCCGGCCCGGCGGTCGTCTTCTCCGACGACACGTGGTGGGGCTTCGTCGACGCTGTGAAGCGCGGCGACGTCTGATCTGGCCCGCAACGCAAAGAAGGCCCCTGCCTGATGGCGGGGGCCTTCGTGGCGGTGCTCAGTGTGCGCGGTGGTCGGCGAGCGCCTGTCGTCCAGCGTCGGTGATCCGCATGCGACCTGGCCCGGCGTCCTCAACGTAACGCGCAGCCACGAGGTACACCAGAGCCGGCAAGGACCGCTGGTACGTCGCTACAAGCGGTGCGTCGTCGACGTGTTCCAGTCGCTCCAGGGTAATCAACACGTCGTCGTCGAGCTTCATCGCGCCCCCTCTGCGGTCAACGTCAGCGCCGTCTCACGCATGGCGCCGATCTTCGCGCTTAGGCGGATCAGCTCCGTCACGCGCGCGGAGAGACGGGCGAGGTCGCCAGCGGTCACCCCGTCTACCACGGGGTTGGAAGCGATGGAGTTGAGCAGGTCAGCAGCGTAACGGGCATCGCGGGCGAAGATCTCCTCATCGCTCGCGACCTGACGGGCGATAAAGCAGGCGGCGAAGTCGCTCATACCCCCTCCGCCTCGTCCGCCGCGCGGAGGAGAGCGGCGGCCAGTTCGCGTGCTTGTGCTGGGGTGTAGTCGGCCCGCGTCTCGCCGTCCGCGACGACCTGGACTTCATCCTTGTTCACGCGGGTCGTGATCGCGTTCCCGTACGAGTCCTGAACCGTGTTCATGCTCTCCCTTTCTTCACGCGCCCACGGGGCGCTTGTTGTAGACCTTACGTACCTCGTCGAGGCTGACGCGTGGCCCCTCGATGGTCTGGTGCTTGACGAGCCGGGAGCTGTTAGCTGCTCCGCGGATCGTCTCCGTCGCCACGCCGGCCATGTCGGCGGCTTCCTTGTACGTGACCAGGACGGGCTTCTGCGGCTCTTCCACGGACTCCGGGACCACTTCCTCCACCGACTCCCCCACAGGCTCTTCAGCGGCCTTCTGCGGCCCCTCGTTGGTGCCCGTGGGTGCCTTGCGCGAGTGGACGAGCAGCGAACCCCCGAAGAACGCGAGCACCGGCCAGGCGGCGACGAGGACACGGAGCATCGTCGGCGGGTGCTCCAGGTCGACGACGCCGGCCGTGGCGACGTTCGCGCTCATGGACGCCGCCAGGGAGAGCCAGAACCACAGGCGTGCGGCCTTAACCGACTCCCCCTCCTCCGCCTCCCGGACACGCTTCCAGGCCATGACAAGGAGGACGTCGACGGACACGGGGTAGGCCCACGCCTTCCACCCGCCCTGCCCCGCGGCCTCCGCGATGTCGTGGATGTGGGCGAAGGAGAGTGCGGCTGCGATGACGGCTTGAATCAGGAGGGGGTCCAGCCGGCGGAGTGCTCTCATGGCTCCTCGTTCTGTGTGCGTAAGTTGTGAGTGTGAACCGGAGCCCCTGTCGCCGGAATCGACAGGGGCTCGCGTGGGGCTCCGGGTCGCTCAGCCGATCGACTTCGGGTCGGCCTCCAGGAACTCATCGGGAAGGAACTTGCCGCGGGCGATTCCGTCAGCACCGTAGAGCGTGGCGTAACCGTCGCCCGCCGGCTCCCACCGGGCGACAGTGACCGTGGCGAAGCTGGCCCAGCCCTCGACAAGAACTACGGTCCCCGGTACCGCCTGGCGGGCCGTGATGACCACGTTCGAGGCGTCAAGTCGGGTGCTGTGCGGGTCGTGTCGGTCCATTGCTGCTCCTCTGTGTCGGTCGGGCTGGGGCCCACAGAGAGCAGTACTGCCATGGCGGGGGCTACGTGATCCTGGAGGAGGTCCGATCCGTCTCGCGGGTGCTCTCCGCGTCCTCTTCGGCGTCGTCAGGCCCATGGTTACGCCTGCACAGCCAGCACGTGCAGGAGGTCTGCTCTCTGTGGAGTTGTGCCGCCCGACCCTCTGCGAGTGCCTTGCGGTGTGACGACTATGACACAAGTTATGTCGACCACACAACCGCGTCGCGTAAAACGACTCACGCGACTTCCGCGATCAGTGCCACCCGTCGCACCCGTCGGCCGGCGAGCGTGATGACGTGGCCCCCGCGGACGCGGGTCACCTCGTCCCCACGTTGCTTCGCCAGGCGGAGGAAGAGGAGCCGCGCGTCCTCGTCGACGAGTACGGTGGGGCCGTCCTCGAACGTCAGGCGGAACGTCACGCCGCCTCCCCGCGGTTCACCACGACCTCCGTACCCGCCGGCACGATGGCGTAGCCGCCGCCCTCGAAGTGCAGGGTGACGCTCCCCTCTCCCCACGGCCAGGCTCCGTCGGAGGCGGCGCGTCGGTGCCCGTGGAGGCTGAAGCGGTCACCCCTGCGGACGTCGCGGGCGGGGATGGTCAGTACGGACATAGCTCCTCCTGTGAGCGGTTTGCGGTACAGGAAGAGCCCCTGTCACCGGAATTGACAGGGGCTCTAGGTCAGACTCGGCGCAGCAACGAGAACCCCGTGCCGTCCCCCTCGCACGTCTGGAGGACGAGGTCCGGGCCGCCGGAGAACGTGGGGATGGCGCCGCCCTGGCGGTCGATGTACTGGTGCCCGTAGACCCGGTACGTTCCGGCGAGCGGACCAGAGATGACGCGGACCGTGCGGCCGACGGGGACGCGGGAGAGCCAGGCGTACCCGTCATAGTTGTGGCCGGCCAGGATGTGCCCGGCGTACATCGTCAGCGACCCCGCGTCGATGCACGGTTGGGGGTCGCCCGTGCAGTCGCGGTAGAAGCTGATGCGGATGTCCGCGGGAGTCTTCCCGGGCCGCTTCGTGGCGGGGGTCGACGACGGCTTGGCGATCGTCGGGGAGGGCGACGGCGTCAGTGTCTTGCGCTCCTCGTCCCGGTCCGTGTGCGTGGCCGGCTGGGGCTCCGGCTTGTACGGCGACGGGGAGTTCGGGGAGGGCGTCATGACGGGGGCAGAGACGACGTCCTTCAGAAGCGGGTACTCCGGGGCCTGCGCGTCGGGGGCGACGACGAAGCCGAGCGCGGCCAGGGTGGTGACGAACGCGGCAGCGGAGGCGATGCGCATCGGGGCACGGGAGGGCCGGCCGGTGTGGGCGAGGGTTTCCACCTCGTCAGCCGCGCGGATCAGGGCTTCGGCGATGGCACGAGCTTGCATGGGCGACACCCACGCGGTGTCGATCGGGGAACCGTCCAATGCCCCAGCACTCAAAAGCACCTGCTTGTACGCCGAGTCGGTCTCCACCTCCGTCACGTATCCGTATCGCTCACCCGAGTGGTGCTCCTCGAAGACTTCCTTCATGGTCACTTCTCCTCGTCCTGCGGCACCGGTCCCCCGGCGCGCTTCATGTCGGTGTGGAGCTGGGCGACGGCCGCCTTGCGGTCCGTCCTGGCCGTGGCGTGGAAGCGGTCGAAGGCTGCTCGCGTGGCCGCATCCCGTTCCTCCGCGTGACGCGCAGCGCGGTCCGCGTTTGACGTCAGGGCGTCGTGTGCAGCGTCGCCGAAGTGCTTGTAGAACACTGGCATCTCAGACTCCTACTGGTTGGGCAAGGGCCCCGCCGCGGATTCGAACCGCGCGCCCGCCGGCACTGGGGGTGCCGGGTGTTCGGGCTTGCCTATGCGGGGCGGGTGGGTCAGTCTTCGATCTTGGAGACGTGCCAGCGACGGAACGACCACAGGTGGCGGCACTTGTCCTGACCCCAGTACGGGTACTCGGTCTCCAGCTTGACCAGCCCACGGTCGGCGAGCGCCTTGACGGTGCGGTACTGCGTGCCGTCACCCTGGCGAACCGACCAGCCGGCCTGAACCCTGTCGTACACCCGGCGCATCGTCGGGGTGAGTTCGGCAACCGTGCCGCCCACTCCTGTGGGGCGCTCCGCGAGGGTGTCGCGGATGTCGGAAAGGCGCGGACGGTAGCAGGGCTCACCCTGCCGGTCCTTGAGACACCATCCGGTGGGGCGGGTGACGTCTCCGCCTCGGATGCTGGACCCGAACACGGGGCTGACCTCGTAGCGTCCGTCACTCGTGACGTAGCCGTTGGTCCACCTGTCGCGGCGCAAGGTGCGGTGTTTGGGCTGCATCTCGTCCCCTCCCTTGGGGCGCCCCGGTGTGGAGCGCCCGATCCAGTTACTTCGCGGCGACCCAACGGAAGATGTGCCGACGCTTGGCGTCGTGGTCGCAGGAGGGGCCGTGGACGATGCAGACGAACTTGCCGGCTCGCTTGATGTCCACGACCACTCCTTCGCTAGTGCCTTGCGGTGTGACCACTATGACATGACGTATGTCGGCCACACAACCCCTGCGAGGAGCTGCGTGAAACGACTTACGCGACTATCCGGCGAGGAACTCCGCCAGGCGGATGATGTCCGCGGCCGTGGGGTTAGTACCGGCGAGAGCGGTCTGGGCGCGCTTGACGAGGTCGGAGCGGGTGGAGTCGGGGGCCGAGGCGCCGATCCTGCGGACGCCCTCCGCCCACACCTCCCCTTCGTCGGTGGTGGCGACGAGGTACGGCATGCTGTCGTCGTCGACCTGCGTCACGTACCCGTGCAGGCCCTCGAACTCAATGCTGTAGCTGCGGTATCGGGTGATCTCCACGTAGTCCCCGACCTTCACCACTCCGTCGGCCGGCGCGTCGACCTTCCGGACCTCTGCGGCCCACGCGATGAAGTCGCCCGCCTCGTCGACGATGCGGAAGGAGAGGTGCTCGTCGTCCGCGTCCACCTCGTCGACCACGCCCGTGCGGCCTTCCGTGTCCCGGTCGCACCACTCCGCACGCACGATCTCCACGCGGTCGCCGACCTTGGTGGGGGCGGAGGTCTTCGCGCCCCCGATGAGGTCGCGCTCCCAGCCAGCGAGCCCCGTTTCGTCGAGGAGGTCAGACGGTTCGTCGGAGACGGGCTCCAGGCCGTCTCCGATGTGCTTCGGGCTGAAGTACCAGCGGACCCCGTTCTCCGCCGTGGTGCCGAAGTAGTCATTGTGATGGCCGGACACCGTCACGACGGCGCCGCGCTTCACGTCGGCGCTGTTGAGTCCGTCTTCCGTGACCTGGAAGCGGGTACCGATGGCGGGCAACGTGAGGATCGGCACCTCCGTCTCTCCCCCGTCGATCTCGTCGGCCAGGGCGAGGATGCCGCGGGCGAAGGTGCGGGCCTTGTCCGGCGTCAGGTACGCCTCTCCCCTGTAGTCGCCGGATACCCGCATCTCCAGCTCCACGGAACGGCCATCCGCCCGCGCCGTTACGGAGTCGGACGGGCGGCTGTTGCACGTGGCGGTGTACTCGGTCATGTTCTCTCCTCAGTCGTAACGTCGAGTCGCGTGAGTCGTTTTACGGAGCGGTGCGTACTAGAGCGTGTCGACGGTGAAGCCGTCGAAGGACTCTCCGTCGCTGCGGGCCTCCACGGCGTACATCACGTCGTCGCCCCAGAGGACGGCTTCGTCGGGGCGGACGCCGGAGAGGTCGTAGTCGTCGAGGGAGGGAAGGCGGTTCATGGTGGGTTGTCCTGTCGGTGGTCGGTGGTGGGCGAATCGCTTACGCAGCGAACCCGTGCGCGATGGCGACGGAGTTCGCGTTGGCCAGTCCGCGGGAGCGGAGCTGACGCAAGGTGGCCGGCTTGACGGTCAGGTCGGCGCACGTCTCCGGCTCCTCCTGCTTCGTCATGCCGACGCCGTAGAACGCACGGAGCGCAAATGCCTGACGCTGCGGGATCTGGGTCATGAGCCAGCGGGCCAGGTCGATTCGCTCGAAGGAGTCGACGGACTGTGCGGTGGGGTCGGGGATGACATCGGCGAGGGTGAGGGCGTCACCGCCGGAGTCGTCGCCGACGGGGGCGTCCAGCCGCTCCGTACCGGCCAGCGCCTCCACGACGGACATGAAGCGCTCGCGCTCCATCCGATTCTTCGTGTTGGAGCACGCCGAGAGCGTCCTCCACGCCTCATCCACGTTGCCGTCCGCGTGCCAGAGCGCACGACGGACGCGGAGAACGGCCGTGGGGTCGGTGGTCAGTTCGGTCGTGTGGACGACGTTCTCTTCCGCGATGCGCCGCCGTGCCGCCTGGAAGACGTAGCTCGTCAGCTTGGCCGCGTCGGCGCCCGTCTCGTAGGAGCGCACGTGCTGGATGAGCACGACGCGCGCCTCCTGGAGGAGATCCTCCTCGTGCGAGGCCCCCGAGGCTCCGACGGAACGGATCATGCCGGAGAACATGGAGTCGAATGCCTGGACGATCTCCCACATGGCGGCCTCGTCCCCCGCCTGTGCCGCCTGAATCTGCTCGTCGGTGACCGTGACTCGCGACATGGTGTGCTCCTCCGTGCGTGTGTGTGTGTCTTGCGTAGTGAGGTAATGGGGCGCGAGAGCGAAGATGTGACAGTGGTGTGCTGTGACCTGAGTCACACAGCGCTTTGGGTAAGCGAAAGCCCCCGTCCCACGTCGGAACGGGGGCTCCGCGAGTCGTTTTGCGGACCTCAGACGGTGAGTCGATGCACTATGAGGCCGCACGCCTCCGCGATCGTCACGTCAGCGACGGCGAGGGAGCAGTGCTCCCAGCCGGCCATGCAGTAAAGAGCCGTCGCCGTGGCCCACTGAAGTGCTGCGCTGTACGCGGGGACAGCGTCGAGTAGCCCCGCCATCTCCGCCAGGAGTCCGACGGCTTCGTCAGTGTCCTGCGGCCCCGTGATGATGATCAACTGTCGTTCCCCCTGGGAGCTGGAGGGCCGTGTCCTCCCCCTCCCACCGGGTAAGGGCACGATCCATGGATGCGGAGACGCCGCGAGTGGCTGCCACTGCGTAGGCGAGCCAGTCGGCGCCACTGTGAAGTTCTGCCTGGAGCGCAAGCCGTCGCCCGTCCAGCGCCGTTGCCTCCGTCGGTCGGCCCGGGTCGCGCGTCGCCGTACGCCCCGTTCCGTCCGCATCCACGTCAGGCCGTCGGCCCGGCATGGTAGCTGCGTCGTCATAGACGTTTACGAACTGCCGCACTTCTAGCGCTGCCTGAATCAGCGCGTCTAGCAGATCGGTCATTCGCTGTCCGTCTGTGACGTGACTTGGACTGTAGGTCACACAACCTCCACAAGCAACGAACAAGCGGCCGGATCAACTCCACCTGTAGGGCCGCTTTGTGATGGATAGTCCGATTAGGTCAAACCGGCCGAACGGACGTCGTATGTCGGCCGACCAATCTCACCTGGGCATATGTCGGCCGAGATGTCTCACTGTTCAACTTCTTAGCGTGATCAAGTCGTTATCTTCACAACTTCGCCACGCCGACCCGTGAGTCTCGGTAGGTCGCCTTGCGTGACCGCCCGATCGTGGGCCGTCAGGCTCTCACCTGTGCTTTTGTGCCAGCCAAGACATGACATCCGTGTCGCCTTTCGCGCGGTTGCAGGGACCGCACGATGGGGCCAAGTTGAACGGATGGTGAACCCCGCCCTTCGCAAGCGGACGAACATGGTCCACCTCTGCTACAACCATTTGTGTAAATGCGGCGTCACAGTAGGCACAGGACCACTCATCCGACTCCTCCCACCGTCGCAGAGTGTCACGGCGGGAGGGGCCGGACGGAGGCTCAGGCGGCCGAAGAAGGGGCGTGATGCGCATGGGGCGCGGCACGGACCGCACAGCAGAGGGACGAGATCCCGCCACCATGCGGTCAACTGCGGTTACGCGCCCCGTGGTCGGGGGTGCGAGGCGGGCGGGGGTCACGCTGCGAGCCCCATACGCGCGTACCACTCGTCTTCCCGGGCGCGGAGGGCCTCGTCGTACTTGCCGTTCGGCAACTTCATGTAGAGGCTCCCCCAGCTCCGGCCACCGACCTCCGGGTCCGTGTCGAGCGGGACTCCGAAGAAGTCCATCGCCATGGCGTCGCCGATCTCCTTCGCCACGTCCTCCGCGATGTCAGCCGGCGCCGATCCGAGGCACTCGTCATGGATAGGGAGATAGAGGAAGTCCGTCAGCCCCCTGTCATGCATGTTCAGGAGCGCTTGGCACAGGACGTCACGAGCGGTGCTCTGCACGGCGTAGTTCGTCGCGGCGTAAACCCGGTCCCGGTCCAGCGGCACCCGCCGACCCGTGGGCGTGACGACGACGTAGCCGTTGGCGCGTGCCTGACGCTGGACCGTGCGGCTGTACCGCTTGATGCCGGGATAGACCCGGTCATACGCGGCGACGGCCGCCTTCACCTCGTCGAGCGGGGCGCCTGTCTGCCGGGACAGGGTGGTCGCGCCGCCTCCGTAGACCTTGCCGAAGCCGACCCCCTTACCGATCTTTCGGTGCGCCGTCGTGAAGCTGGGGCCCCAGATGAGTTCGGCGGTGAAGTCGTGGAGGTCGCGCCCCTCCGCGATGGCGCTCTTCATCGTCTTCTCGTCCGCCAGGGCCGCCAGGACGCGCATCTCCACGGCGGAGTAGTCCACGCTGATGATGCGGTGCCCCTCGTCGGCCAGGAGCGCGCGACGGATCGTCCAGTCACCCGACGGGAGTTGCTGGAGCGGGGGCGACGAGATCGACATGCGGGCCGTCCGTGCGGCAAGGCTGGAGATCTTCGGATGCAGTCGCCCGGCGCCGTCGAGGCCGTCACGCATGGCGACGCCGTAGCTCTTCGCCCACTTCCCCGCACGCTTGCTGCGGAGAACAGCGTCCGCCAGGGGGTTGGGCGTGCGAGCCCCGATGCGCTCCCAGTTGCGGTCGACGTCGGCAAGCGACTGGAGGATCTCCTTATCCACCTTCAGATTGCCGGAGTCCGTCCGCTCCGTGAGCGTCTCCCCCATGCCGACGAGCGCCGTGGCAACCTGCTTCGGGGCGTTGACCGACGTGACGCCGTACTTCGACGCCTTGCCGGCGTGGAGTGCCGCCTCCTCCTCCAGGCGGTCGACGAGGTTGCGCACGTAGTCCTGGTCGACGAGCATCCCGCGGCGCTCCATCTCCGCGCACACGACCATGACACGGTGCTCGAAGTCCACGAGTGCCTGACGGACTCCGACCTTTCGAAGCCGCTCGACGCCGACAGGGAGCCATCGGGAAACGAGGATGGCGTCCAAACCGGCGTACTGAAGGTAAGTCGGGTGGTTGATGTCGATCTTCCGCCACCCCGTCGCCTTCGTCTCCCCGATGCTGCGGAAGACGGCGGTGAGGTCTTCCTGCGTATCGGGGGCGTTCGGGTCGACGTCCCGCGCGCACAGTTCCTTCAGCTTCAGACCGTATCCGCCCTCGTGCCGGGGCCGCGAGTCGAAGAGGTGGGCGATGATCTTCGAGTCGGTCACCTTCGGTGCCATCGACGCCAGGGGGACGCCCAGGTGCCGGTCAAGGACGAGCATGTCGAAGGTGGCGTTGTGGAAGACGAGGCGGGGCAGGACGTCGAACGCCCAGCGAGCCGCCTCCGCCGTGCGGTCACTGACTTCGGTCTGGAGGACCCATGCGTCTCGGGCGTCTCCGAACTGGGCGGTTCGGAGGCGGTACGTCGGGGAGAACGTGTCGAGCCCCGTCGTCTCCGTGTCCGCCCCGATCATCTCGCCGGCCGACGCCTTGCGCTCCGTCCACCGCCGGAACTCATCGAGGTCCGCGGCCGTCTCCGGGACGCGGGTCGTCGTCTCTTCGCCCGCGATGGTGTAGGGGAAGTACTTCAAAGCCCCATCACCTCCGCGCGCTTCTTCGCGACGTGCTCCGCGTGGGACTTGCGGGCTCGCTCCTCCTGCGTCACGTCGGCGATGGTGCTGACGGTGTACTCCAGTACCTGACCTATGGTCATGCTCGACGAGTAGACGCGTGTCGAGCACTGCCCATCGTGGTCCCCCGCATCGCGGACAGAGACCGACGACCACTCACGCATGACGTCCCCGGTCCTCGCGTCGACCCGTGTCCAGATGAAGATGTCGCGTCCAGCCACAAACTCCGGGCCGCGAGCCGGGTACTCCTCCACCTCCACATCGCTGTCGCTGAGACCGTCGGCGTAGCGACGCGCGGAAGCCTCGTCGAAGAAGACGCCCCTGATCCTGTAGTCGCTGTACTCGCCTGTCGTCACGACGTAGGCGGCTAGTTCCTCGCTCACGCTGCCTCCTTCTGTTGCCCGAAGATGTCCGTGTCAGTGGTCGTGTCGTCGTCCGCCCCCGTGGCGGAATCCATCTGGAGTTCCGTATCCGTCTTCAGCCGCAGCCCTTCGAAGCCCCAGCGCCCGCCCCGCTTGACCTTCGCGAAGTTGCGGGACTCCAGTTCCACGCCCAGCGCCCAGCCGGAGAGCACTTCCTTCCGGCTCAGGCCGGCGTCCTCTGCCCACTCCGCGTAGGCACGGCGGATGGCCATGGGGGCAACACGGGCGTCCGCCTCTTCGACGCACCGGGCCGCGAGGAACTCCGCAAGGCGGTCTTCGCTCTCCCGATAGTCCTGCGTGGCTGTGGCGATGGAGTCGGGCTCCTGGAGGCCGTGGGCGTACCACTCCGCGGCGCCGCCAACGGCCCAGGCGAGGATGCCCTCCGCCTCTCCCCGCAGGGTCGCGGGAAGGGACGTGTCCGCCTTCGAGCCGCGGAACGTGGCTTCGAATGGGACCAACTTGACGCGCCTCCACACACCCAAGTCCTGTGACAGGATGGCCGGCTTGTAGTTGCCAGCGACCATGAGGAGGAAGCTGGGCACGTAGGTGAACGGGTTGCCGTACAGCGCACGGCACGTCACCGGGTCGCCACCCGTCAACTGCTTCACGAGGGCCTCCGCAAGACGGGAGTACTTCTCCGTTTCGCTCGCCGTCACGAGCCGCGCCCCGCGGAGAGCGGCCAATTCTGGCGACGCCTGGCCCACGGCCGTGCGTTGCTCGAAGGTGCTGAACTCCGTCGACTTCACGACACCGCGGAAGACGTAGATCAGGGCGTCAAGGAAGGCTGACTTCCCGTTCGCCCCCTGACCGTGCATGAACACGAAGCACTGCTCTGCGGTGCTGCCTGTGACCCCGTACCCGACGAGCCGTCGCATGAAGGCGGGAAGCTCCGGATGCGCGGGGAAGATCTCCGTCAGGAAGGTCTCCCACCTCTCCGCCTTCGCACCCGGACGGTACGCGACGTCGAGGCGACGGGTGATCATGTCTGAGGGATCGTGCGGGCGCAGCTCCTTCGTACGGAGGTTGACGGTCCCGTTCGCGACGGACAGGAGTTCCGGGTCCGCGTCGAAGTCGCCCGCCGACGCTGGGACGCCGGGCACCGACGGCAGAACCTTGATGATGTCTTCGATGGCCCGGTTGGTCAGCGCCCGCAGCGCAATCTTTCGCGCCCCGTCGTCGCCCGACGCGATCAGCTCCGCACCCATCTGAAGCAGCGCCGTCCTAACCTCGTCGTTCCCCGGCGCCCACACCTTCCCGTCCCAGACGAGGAAGCCGAGTCCAGATGCGTAGCGCACCCCCCCACCGGAGCGAGCCATGTAGTCGCGGAGGCGGACGGCAACGCCAACGTCGGTGAGGTCGAAGGCTTCCCGGGCCGACTGCGACATGGTCTGAAGGGCGGCGTCAGTGGCGTTGACGTCGTCCTCGTCCTTCGCCGTCACCGGCTCCGGTTTCGGTGCCTCCAATTCGACGACCGACGCCGCTCGCACGGCTGCGTGGAGCTGCCCGGGGAAGGCTTCGGTGTCGCGCTCGCGCCAGTCGGTGAGGTCATCGCCGTCGTGCGGGATCTCCAGACGACGCACCATGACGCCCGCGCGGACGAGGGCGACGGCCAGTGAGTCGGTGAACCCCGCTCCTGCCCGGTCCCGGTCGCCGGCAATGACGACGTCCAGGTCCCGCAGGCCGTCGGCCAGTTCGGCGACGAGAGCCGCGTTACGAGCGAGCCCAGCGCCGCGGATGGCTACGGAGTCGTAGCCCGCGCCGACGGCCGTCAGAGCGTCGCCCGGCCCCTCGCAGATGAGGACCGTGTCGTACCCGGCGCCGGAGCGGAACACGCCGTACTTCGCCCACTGCTTGCCGTCGACGTTCGTCAGGGAGACCCAGCGGGCGGGGCACTTCGTCGACAGGTCGCGCCCCTGAAGGCCACGGATCACGCCGTCGAAGCCGGTCAGAGGGACCGTCAGCCGCGGGTACCGCGTGAAGCCACGGGAGAGCCAGGGGAACGGCCGCGAGTACGCAGGGTCGTAGAAGCCGACGTCGAGGTCTGCGCACTGTTCGACGCTCAGACCGAAGCGTCGGGCCGCGTAGCCTCGCGTGTCCTCCGCCCACGGATGCGGAGACGTGTCCTGGAGCGCGTGCGTGCAGTCGTCGACGAGGGTCCGCAGGCCGGCTATCTCCCCGGGGCCGATGCTCTCCGGCGCCCGTGCGGAAATGGTGCTCGCGCCCAGGTCGTTCACGACGTCGTAGAGGTCGGACTCCCGCAGCCGCATCTTCTCCAGGATCTTCGGCTTCGGGCACCCGGTCCGGCAGACCATGAGGAGCATGCCGTCAGTCTTGAGCGTGAGCTTCAGTGACGGATGCGCACGGTCGTTGTGCTGGGGGCACAGCGCAAGGTGGCCGTCGTGATCTTCTTCGACCCCCTCCAGCCGCCCCAGGATGTCGGACAGTCGCAAGGTCTCTCCCCTCTCGTGCATACCAAAGGGGCGCCCCGGAGGGCGCCCCTGTGTCAGTGCTTGGCGGCGCTGCCGCGTGAGTCGTTTTACGCGGCTACTCGCCCGGGTTACTGTTGTGGTCGTCGACGACCCGCACCTCTCCCGTGTGAAAGAGGAAGTAGTCGGCGTGCTTGTCGCCGTGCGTCAGCGCGAAGTCGACACGCTCCTCCGGGTCCGTGCTGTAGTCCGCAGGGTCGTACTCCAGAATTCCCGTGAAGGTGACGGTGCGCTTCACGCTGCCTCCCTTAGCTCCTCGTCTATGTCGCACCAGCGGTCGTAGTCGGCATCCTGGAGCGCCTCCTCCATGATCTTCAGCCGAGTCACGAGCCTGACGTCCGTCCGCACGTCCCTCACGACGTAGCCGTCGGCCGTCCCCTTCATGCGCCGCTTCACCACCGCGCACCCGAAGGGCTGGCCGGCGTGGATGGCTTCGCGGTTGGCCTGCGCGATGTAGTCGGCGAGGGTGATGGACTTCTCTGCCTTCAGCTCTGCCGCGTGGAGGAAGTACCCATCCACGTCACCGATGTCCTTCGCGCCCATCTGCACATTGCGACGTGCGTCGGGGTTGTGGTGCTCGCGAAGGTATGCGACGAACGCCGACTCCCAGGCGGTTCCCTTGGCCTTACTGGGGTTGGTCATTCAGCCTCCAGGGAAGTTCGTCGGCGGGGGTGCCGGACTCGACGCGGAACAGGAGCGACCACCCGTCGGCCGTGCGCTCATAGATCTCCCCGCCTCGAACCGTCCGACCCCAGCCCAGGTAGCCAACCGCGAGCTTCGCCAGTCCTAGACCCGCGTGGTATTTCACCTCCGGACGTCGATCCGGGACGATCGACGCGAACGGCTCAGCCCGCAGCCGACTCCGGTACGGCGCGCACTGCGCCTCCATGGAGTTGTCGGCGTCCATGATCCTCACCCTTCCTCCGTCTCCCTCATCAGTTCCTCCGTGATCCACGAGGCGTACACGCTTCGCGGCTTGTCGAACTCGACGGGCTCCATGTCGGGGAGGGCGTGGACGATGCGCATGTTGGGCTCACGGACGTTCACTCGACTTCCTCCCACACAGCCGGAGCACGGTCGATGGTGAACACCGAACTGTCGGCCATCGGCGACCGTCGTTCACGGCTGCGCGTCCCACGGGCCGCCGAAAGCGCGGTGTACGGGCCGTAGACGATCACGCCCGTTGAACCGTCAGACCGTGTCCAGCGCTCGACGACACGGAACACCTCGTTGTCTTCGATGCCGATAGACCGGCTCACTGGACGTCCTCCCACGTCGTGTGAGCCCGCTGGATACAGCCGCTCACCACGTCCTTCATCGGCTCGCCGTAGGCGTCTACCGTGTGGAACGTGAGCTGCCCGCGGGCGGTGCCTACGGCGTTGTACGGACCGTAGGCCGTGGTGTACTCCGGGCCGTCCCAGAAGAACCGCGGGGAGTCGATGTTGCCCCGCTCCCAGTCGGGGTTGTCCCTGCGCTGCCGTCGGACGACGAGGACGCGGAACACCTGCTGGTCGTCGCTGACGAGGCGGCGTGCCATCAGACCTCCTCCCAACCCATCGGCCGGACCTCCGTAAGCGGGCCGTCCTGACGCTCGACGGTCTCCGCCGGGAGGATGTCGAACGGGATGACGTCCGGACCACGGTCCCTGTTCGCCGCGAACATCAGCGCGTTCGGGGATACGGCCTGCCAGACGTCACCGTCGCGGTCCCTGTAGAAGTGCCCCGGCTTGATGTCCATCAGTTCTCCTCCGTCGTGGTCAGGAAGGTGGTCAGCATGCAGCGGAAGGACAGCATGAAGTCCTCCACGTCCTCCGTCTCCACGCAGGTGATCACCTCTGCCTCGACGTTGGCTTCGAACTTCTCACGCTCGGTCATCCGGTCTCCCCTCGTCGTACAACAACCACTTGCGCACCCCGACTCAACGCAACGCCCGCCGCCTCCCAGTACTTCGGGAAGTCCTTCCTCGTCGTCGCGTCGGGGAGGATGTAGACCAGGTCACCCGGGCCGGCGCTGCGGACGTCGCCGAGTGCGGGGGACATCGCGGCGTCGATGGTGTGGAAGGCGCCGGTCACTTCAGAACCTTCGGGCCGAAGCCGTAGCCCTGGACGCGACCGTCGGCGAAGTGGACGTAAGCCTCCGGTCTGTCCGCGCCCATCCACCGGTACCGGAAGTCGTAGTCCTGAACGGCCTCGCCGTAGATGCTTGGGACCTCGTCGCCCTTGTCGGCGGCCCACTGTTCGGACCACCGGTAGCCGCAGCACGCGCAGTCGCCGTCACCGTCGAAGTAGAGGCCGATCCGCTCCGCGCGGTAGTTCGCGTGCGCGGCGTCGTCGGCCTCCACGATGACGTGGTGCGTGATGCCGCGCTCTGCGTCGAAGTCGAAGCCGCCCCCGCTGTTGTTCTGATTGAACTCGAAGAACATCGCTACCCCCTCCGTCGGATCTTCCTACGCCGAAAGCCCCCGGGACCGAAGTCACCGGGGGCTGAGGGTCAGACGCGGACGAGGGGGCCGTAGGACGCGATGGCGTCCGACAGGGTGTCGCTGTAGGCGCCGATGTACGCAGATGTGTCGCGGTTGCTACCCGCACAGTGCCCGCGGACAATGCCGGCGACGTCCTTGAAGGTCCAGTAGTCGCCGTCCTGGTCGCGGTACCTGGCCGACAGGTCGTACACCTTGCCGTCGACGACGGCGACCTTGTCGGCCGCCACCTTCTCGAAGTCCTGCGGGCGGAAGGCCCACTGAGTCATGCGGGCGCCGGCTTCGGCGTCGACCTTGACACGGATCTCAGTCCCGTAGAAGTCGGTGGTGAGCGCCTTCACGACGAAGAGGTCACCCGCCTTGACGTCGGCGTTGAATGCCTCATCCTCCAGGATGCGGACGACGTCGCCGACCTTGACGTCCTTGTCCTGCGCCGGCTCCGGGTCCACGGCCACAAGCACGCCCGCACCGTTGGAGGTGACGTCCCCACTCGCCGTCCGGGTGGCGTACCACTCATTCCCGCCATTGCGGAAGGGGCCGCCTGCGATGGTGAAGACGGTGCCGGAGAACGCGCCCTTCACCTTGTCACCGACCGTGAACTTCGCGGCCGGCGTCATGGCTTCACCGACGGCCAAGGTGAAGGGCGCGCCGTTGTAGTCCTGCTTCATCAGGTAATGATCCGGACCCGCGCTGTGCTCGAACGGGCCGAAGACGATCTCACCCTTGCCGAAAGTCCGGTGCTCCACCTTGTCGCCAACCTTGAACGCCATGGTCTCTCCTCCGTGAGTGTCTTGCGAAGGCCTCCGGATCGTCGGTGTCCGGGGGCCGTGGGGTGTGGGTTGGTCAGTCCGTGACGCGGGTGAAGGGGCCGTACTGTGCCAGGGCCTTCATCAGGGTGTCGTCGTACTCGCCGGGGGTATTGCCGAACCAGGCCACGCGCGGGACGTCGTTCACGAGCTTGATGCGGAGGGAGTCACCCTCCCGGTCTCGGTACTTCGCCGTCAGGTCGTAGACCACGCCGTCGTGCTCGTAGGTGTCTTCGCCAGTGACGGGCTCGACTTCGGCGCAGAACCAGTAGCCGTTAACCGGGTCGCCGTGGCGACCACCGTCCGCGCCGAAGGACACCTTGTAGGGCGTGGGGCCACCAGCGGTGCCGTACCCGACCAGAGTCCCCACGAGCCCGACGAACTTGCCCGGGTCGAACGATTCATCGTCCTTCACCACCCGCACCCGGTCACCAACCTTGACGGCCGGCGCCTCCACCTTCGTTAGGCTGTTCTGCGTCGGCGTCATGTGCGTGCCGTTCGGCTTCTCCACGACCCAGACGGGGTCATCGTGGTGCTCCGACTTGAACGGGCCGGCGACGAGCTTGCCGCCCTCGCCGTAGTCGTAGGTGACCACGTCGCCCACGGCGAAGGCGGGCGGCGTGGGGATGGCGGAGAGGTCGCGCTCCCTCTGAAGCCGCTCCTTCTCACCGATGCGGACCACGTAGCCGGTGTAGGTGCCGAAGGTACTCGGGAACGGCCCGTACGTGATCTCACCGTCCACCGCGCCGTTGACGCGTACCTTCTGCCCCACCTCGAAGACGTCGCTCACTTGCCCTCCCCCTTCGTGTCACCGATGACGACAACGTGTTCCGCACCGATGGTCTGTGTGGTCAGCGTCTTTCGTGCCGACACCCCCGACTCCCGGCCCGTGGGGGCGACCTTCAGCTTGGGGACGACTCGCCCGGAGGACTTGTCGCTCATCGTCTCGACGACCACGGCCTCCGTGTTGCGGACTCGGTTCCCGCGGCGGGTTGGGTAGGCCACCAGCTTGCCCGGGGCGATGACGGCCCCCGTGAAGTCCGTCAACTCAACCTTGCCCATGCTCTCTCTCCTCAGATGTGTGCCCATGATTTGCGTTGCCGGATGTAGCTGATGGTCGTCGGGGTCACCCCGTACCGCTCAGCTAGCGACTTGCCGGTCTCCCCTGCGCCGAGGGCCGCGCGGATCTCCAGGACTTGCGCGGCGGTGAGCTTGGCTGCCGCGTTGGACTCCCCGGCCCTCGATCGGTTCTCCCTGGCCCCCAGCCATCGGAGGTTGGACACGTCGTTGTTCGTGGCGTCCTCGTCGACGTGATCGCAGTCGTACCCAGGACCGGGAGGCGGGCCTTCGAACGCCCAGAGGACGAGTCGGTGAAGCGATACCTGGCGGCCGGTGCCATGCGCCCGGCTCCCCAGGGACACAGTGGCGTACCCAGAAGACCCAATCTTTGGATTCAACTCACCGCGCGGTCCGTAGACCTTGCCGTTACTGCCTACGATGTAGTTCGGGTACCCAGGTGCCGGCGCAAAGCTGACGCCACCCACTCGCCCTCCTTCTGTGCGTAGAATCGTGAGAGGCGCCGCTCCCAGTGCCGGAATCATTGGGAGCGGCGCCTTGCGTTGTGCGTGCTACATGAGCCGCTTACGCTGCCTTCGCCAGGCCCTCGTCACCCGCCGACTCAGCGGCACCGAAGACCTTGATGACGGGCTTGTTGTACGAGACGGTCTGGCCGGCGCGCGGGCCCTTCTTCGGGACGTAGGACACGTTCTCGATGGTCAGCGACGCCCGCACGGGCACGCCGTCGACGCCGCTCTCCTCGTCGCCCGCGTTGCCGTGCTTGTCGAGGTCGGCGAACAGCGGACCGAGGGCCTCCACGAGCTTCCACGAGCCGGAGTTGAAGCGGAACTTGCCCAGGTCCGGAGCGTCCGCCATGCGGAAGGTGATGTCGACGGACGGCTTCGGGCCGCGCATCTGCTGCGCCTTCAGCTTCCGCTCCGCGATCAGCGACGGGCAGCCGCAGGACTGGCCCTTGTCCTCGTCCGGGGAGAGGTAGTTGAAGCCGTCGCAGTGGTGCGTCATGCCGGCGCCCGGAACGAACTGCTTGAAGGAGGCGTCGACGCCGTCCGGCTCGATGACGATCTGAACCGTCTTGGCGTCGGTGAGGATCTCGATGTTGTCCTCACGGTCGGTCTCCCAGGACTCCGGCTCCCCGCCCAGGATCTCCGCGACCTTCTTCGCGACGGACGGGTCGCCGGTGGTGACCCGCCACTCGTTGAGTGACTCCGGCGTCTCCGTCCGCCCCGTCTTCACGAGGCGACCGGACCGGAAGCGGCCGGCGATGTCGTCGGAGAAGGAAGGCGCCTCCTTCGGAGCGGCGTCGGGGTCGGCGTCCCAGATGTTCGCGAGGTTGTTCGCCATGTGTGAGTGCCTTTCGTCGGTGACGGTGTGCGTGGTGTGTGCGGCCGTTCGGCCTTACACATGGGTTATGGGGCGCTGGCCCCCGGATGTGACACGGGACTTTCGGCGAGCTTGTAGACGGGGCCGTCCTCGTCCTCGCCGGCGTACTCCAGACGAGGCGCGTGAGTCGTTTTACGCGACGCCTCCAGCTCTGCCGCCAGGCGCTCGTACCTCTGCCGCCACCGGTCCCGGTCAGCGGTGAGATGCTCGACGGCCTCCGTCGCCATGACGGACTCGTGGGCGGCACGTCGCCGGGCGGAGAGCCAGGCGAGGCGGTAGCGGTCGCGCCGGTAGTGCGCGACCCTACGAAGGTTCTCCGTGCGAACCAGACGGGTACGCACCCGCTCCACCTCCGCCCGCGCCTCCGCCACGTCCGCGTGCATGCCGGTGCAGATGCCGTCGACGTCCGCGCCTAGCTCGTCCTCCAGCTCGACGATGCGCTCCGCCATCTCACGGGCGCCCCAACCCTGGTAGTACGTCTCGATGCGGTCGTCCCGGCTGTACTCGTCAGAGCTGTCGTAGACCTCCGGTGCTCCGTACTGCTCACCCACGAGCCAGCCTCCTCAGATCGCGATCCGTTGATGCCACGCGCTTCGGACGCAGCGCCTTATACAGGTCCCCCGGCGTGACGTCGCCCGCGAGCCGGCCGTCGTCGAAGAGATGCACGCCCGCACGGAGGTACACCTCGTCGACCAACTGACTGCAAATCATGTGCCCCGTGTCCGCCACAAACTCCCGCACCCACCGGGGTCTGATGCGGTAGTGGGCGAGCGCTATGGACGCGTAGTCGAGGAAGCTGTACGGCGTCCCGACAAGGCTCCGCGCCTCGTAGCAGATCCGCATGCGCTGCGCGGCCGTCAGGTCGAAGGCGCCCGTCGACCAGAGGACCGGCTCCGACGCCTCGTCGAGACGGATCTTCTCCGCCCCGCCCGGCATGGCTTGCACTATGTAGCCGTTGCCGACGTAGACGAAGGCGTGCTGGACGGGTGCCGCGTCGCCCACGAGGGCCTGGCCGGCAGCCACGAAGGCACCAGCCAGGCCCTTGATGCGGGTCAGAGCGAAGTCTCCACACTGCGGCACGCTCATGCTCGCCTCCCCCTTCTCTCACGAAATCGGCGGGTGTACGACGCTTCGCAGCGTCGGCACGCGCGGTAAGTAGTACCGTCGGTTCGCGTTCTGACGGCGTCGTAGGGATGGCCCTCTGGGCACGCCGCCTTCGCCCGGTTGTGCCGACCGACCCGCCCACGCCGAACGTTCTCTGCGTGGGTTACCGGATCCAAGTGCGCAGGGTTGACGCACGCTCTGTTGCCGCACGTATGGTCTAGCTCCAGGCCCGCAGGTATTTCCCCGACTTCGAGCGTGTAGGCCATGCGGTGCGCGCCCACCATGCTTCCGCAGAGGTAGAACGACCCGTATCCGTCACGGCACTTGGTGGCTGTCCACGACCAGCACCGCTCTTCGTCGTGAGCGTCGAAGTCGACCTTCGACCAGAACCGTTCCTCTACCTCCATCGAGTCCCCCACTTCGGGCCGCGGAACGTCTCCGGGACCTGCGGCGGGTAGAGGTGGGGGCGCATGATGCTCAGCACGCCGTGCTGCTGACGGACGAAGTCGGCATCCGCCTCCGGGTCGTACTGCGCAGCCCACGTCTCGAAGAGCATGCGGGCAAGGGTGTCGGTCATCGGTTCTCCTTCGTGAGTCGTGCGCGCTTTCGGTGCCGTGCGGTCCCCGGGATCGGCTCCGTCAGAAGCGGGCGGGCCGACGAGGGCCAGCCCATGACGTAGCGCGGGCGGTAGTGGGCAAACCGGAGCCTCTGAACGTGCCGACGCAGCATGCGCGTCTTCTCCCGCTCCTGCGCCAGGGCCCAACGCTGCTGCTCGTACTGGAGGATGAGCCACGTCACGCCCTCGCAGCGCTTGCACGCTGCCGCACGTCCATGCCATGGCGTCTCGCGGAACTCCTCCCGGTCCTTGCGCCGGTAGCACGACGTGCACTTGAGGACGCCCCGGTTGCCAGGGTGAGTGCGACGGAACTCGTCGCGGATGGCGTCGGCGAGGGTGTACATCATGCACCCGCCTCCCTTCTCCAGAGCCGCGCCTCTCGACGCCGGACGATGCGTCGGAACCACGGACCTTTGTCGCCCTCGTCGCCGTACCGGTGCGGCACGATTCGGCTTGCAGCTAGCAGCCCATTCGGCCGCCCAGCCCGGTCCTTACGGGTGTGCCATCGTCGGCGCCCCGTGCCGGGAACGGGTGCGCTCATTCGTCACCCTCCAGCCACTTCGCGACGCTCAGGACGTCGTACACGGACGGCTTCTCCTCGTCGCCCCACGGGAGGCCCGTGACGAGGGCGTGAGCAGACTGGAAGACGCTTGCGCGGCTCATGACGCCTTCGACCGTCGGAAGGGCGGGAGCAGGGGCGTCCTGCTGCTCTTGAGCACCCTCCGGATTGAGTGGCCCGTAGTGCTCCTCCACGAACTCCCGTGTGAACGACGACCCTTCGAAGCCGCTCACTGACGACGCGACGCACAGAAGGTGCCGCCCCTCATTGACGGCCTCCCATGTGTCGCCGTCGTGGTCGGTGTACTTCACGGCCTCGCCTCCAGTTCCTTGACTCGCGCGTCCAGGCGCGCAACCTCCTCCGTCAGGGCGACGAGGAGCGCCGCCAACTCCCGCGGGATGGGGAGGTGGCCGTTACGGTCGGATGCCATGTGGCACGACGTCTCCTGTACAACCGCCAGGGCTTGAACCGTCTCCACGCTGAGCGCCATCAGCGCACCACCTCCGGGAGGTCGTAGGGGTAGCGGCCAGCGGCACGCTTCTCCTCCGCTCGCTGCGTCGACGTGCGGAAGAGGTCGTCGAACTCCTCGCCGGCACGGCTGGCGTCGGTGCGGGGGTCCTTGGCGTGGCGGCTCATGAGGCTGTCTCCGGGTCGATCTCGTTGACGATGGCGTCGGGAATCGTCGCGGCGTCCCACCAGTCCGCGGCGTGTCCTGCTGGGGTTTCGGGGAACATGCGAATCCGCTCCGCCGCCTCGTGCTCCACGGCCGCGCGGTAGTCGTCGAGCGCGTCGAGGAGGAACAAGTTCACGTATCCCGCCTCCTCCATCGAGGCGGCGTCGATGACGGTCGACCGCGCGGTCTCCGTCCTGCCGATGGCCACCACGACGTCCCGACCAACGCCGGGGCAGTCCTCCGGACGATGCCCCGTGCGCATCGTCTTGCACGCCATGGGCGAGTGCTGGTCGCACTCGTCGACCACCTTGTCTCGGTCGACGAGGCCGCAGGGTTCGAGCGGGCAGGGGCAGGCGGCTTCGAGGTGGCCTCCGCCGCCCCAGGATCGTCCGATGTGCATCAGGGGACCTCCGGGTCGATGCGATTAGCGACGCACGCAATGGCCACACGCTGAGTCGCCTGCGGCCATGAGTCCTTCTCCGCCCGGGTGCACGCCGCCAACTCGTGCGCTACGGCGTCGTACAGCTCCTGCGCCTCCGCTTCGAGCTGCGGACGGATGCGTGCCACGTAGGCGGGGTCATCGTCGGCGTAGTGCGCCAGGATGTACGCCGTGATGGTGTAGAGGGCGCTCATGCCGCCTCGTATCCGTCGCTGTAGCCCTCGATGTAGCGCTCCTCCGCCTCGTCCGGCGTGCACCCTTCGAGCTGTCGGATCAGGTGATTCGCGTCGTCGACGGACATCTCCACCGTGGCGACGGTCCGCCCGTTCGGGGCGCGGAGGTGGATGTCCACCCAGTTGCCGATGTAGTCGACGTCGATGGTTCCGCCGTCGAATGTGGTGAACTGCACGGGCGTCGTCATGCTGCGGTCTCCTCTTCCGTCAGCTCCACGGGGATCAGGTAGCGGTCCGCTCCGCCACCTCCGGGGCGGTACATCTCGCCCAGGTTGAAGCGGGAGAGTGTGGCGTACACGCGCCGTGCGGTGTCGTCGTCGCGACCGCTGGCGAACTTCTGAAGCGTCCGCAGGATGGCTCGGCAGGCGTAGACCTCTCCGCGGTACTCGTCGACGAGGGCCGCGTTCGTCGCCTCCGCACGCTGCTTCAGGTGCTCGACGTCGACGGCTTCGTTGCCGATGCACTCGTAAAGCCTTTCTGCGTAGCCGTCGACCTTGTCGGGGTCTGCGGTCTTCTCCATCCAGTGCCGCAGCTCGCGCATTCCCGGGGTGTCCATGTGTTCTCCTCTCCTACGCACTCAGCCCCCGGCGCCGAAGCAACCGGGGGCGGTGTGGTGCGTGTGTGACTTGCGCTAGATGAGCGGGGACTCCGGGAGGCGTATCTCCTCCCATGACGTGATTCGATCGGCGTCGTCGACGTCGTTCAGCTCAAGGCCCGTCACGGCCAGGCCCTCGCCGTCGTCCAGGTAGTAACCATCCCTCGCAGCCGACTGGATAGCGGCTTCGATGGCTCGTGCGTGCTCTTCGAGGGTCACGCCTCGTCCTCCTTCAGGCGGTTCAGGAACGCAGCCGCCAGGGCGGCCGTCTCGGGGTTGGTGTAGCGAGCCACGCCCCACGCCTGGCCGGAGCCGTTGCGGCGCATCAGGTGGTGCGCGTCGTACTCCTCCCGGACGATGTAGCGTGCTCGCTCGTTGCGTGCGCGGCGCTCGTCCTCCAGCGCTGCGGCGTACTCTTCGGGGGTCACTGCTTGCCTCCCGAATCCTTGCCCGACGCCCCCAGAAGCAAGAAGGCGATGATGATGATCAGGATGATTCCTCCGCCGGCTTCCATGTCATCTCCTCTTCTTCGTCGGGGTTCGCAGTGCCGGCGCCGTCACCTTCGGGCCGGTCGGCTTCTTCACCGTCGGACGCTTCGGGGCGTCGACGTCGATCTCGTAGCACGACGGCTGCGCCGTGGAGTCCTTGAAGTCGCAGGCTGCGAGGAGCATCAGGGCTGCGACAAGGGCCAGGACGACTGCGACGCACCGTCGACAGGAGACCGTGAGTCGTTTCACGCTGCCTCCCACTTGCCGGCGTCGCGGCGGACGTCGTTCAGCGGTCCCGACGCCAGGCGTTGCGGGTTCCCGTCACGGTGGTCACTGGTCACCTTGAACACACGCCCTGACGCCGTGTGAAAGATGCAAACGCCTTCGGCGTTCTCGAAGCCAGGCGCCGCCACGGAACCGTAAGTGCGCAGGTCGTCAACGATCTGCCAGACGACGGACTCACTGAACGGGCCGACGTACAGCGTGGGGACGACGTCGATCTGGTCGATGATGTCCGACTGCTCGGCACGGGACTTCATCGACGTCCCGCTGTCCTCGTCAACGGCGTCCCAACGCGTCGTGTTGAAGAGGCTGAACCGCTTACCCTCCAGGCCGTAGCCCCGCTGGATTCCGCGGCCCCACCACTCGCCGAAGTGCAGGCCCTCCCCCAGGATGCGGACGAGGTCCGCGGCGTTGTCGTGGACCCAGCCGGCGAAGCCGTAGTTGTCGGTTGTCTTGCCCGGGGTGATGATGCGCTTCCGGGACTGGGCGGTGATGAACCAGATGTAGCCGTCGACGAAAACCTCCCCCAGCTTCAGGGGGTACGCCTCGAATACGCTGCTGGGACACAGCACGGCCGCGCCCTTCGTGATGTGGATGGCGCTGTTCGTCCCGTCCAGCTTCTCCGTCACGACGATGTCCCGGAAGAGGCGGGCAGTCTTGGGCCACGGTGTGAACTCGTGCATCTCTCTCCTCCTGTGTGCATGCGAAGCGGGGCGCCCGATGTGGACGCCCCGCGTATGTGACTGGCGCTACTTGCGGCGGAAGAGCCGTCGGGCCATGCCGGCGCCCAGGTTCCACCCGATGACGAACAGGACGGCCGTCCCGTAGCCGATCGCCGGCACGGCCAGGAAGACGCTGTGAACGGCGCCCAGGACGAGCATCAGGAGCCACGCCTCGAAGGGGATGACGGCCAGGATGCCGAGACAGGCGCCGACTACGGCGGCTCCGCTCACTGCGGTTTCCGCCTTGCGACGAGTCGTGTAGTTCACTCACTCTCCCCCTTCAGTCGGGCAATCTCCCGCGCCTGGCTGACGATGACGGCCTTCAGCTCGTCGTCGACGGGCTTCGTGAACAGTTCCGCCGGGACCTCCATGCGGATAGGTCGAAGCCCGTCGACCACCGCCGCCCGCCTGACAGCCTCGTCGCACTGAGCGGTCATGCGGTCGCGCTCTTCGGTGAGCTGCTCGATCCGGCGCAGGGCCTCGTCGAGGTCGCGCCTCAGCTCCGCACGGACGGGGTCGGCTTCTAGTATTTGGTCCCGCAGCTCGTTGAACTCCGCCTCTGAGACGACCACCCGGACAGCCTTCGGAAGCCGTCCCGCCCCAGGGCGCGGGTGGATAACCTCCATCTCGTATCCGTCGGACGGGAGGTCGATCCGCACACGTCCGCTGAGGCGGTGCCAGGCCCTCACGCTGCCCGCCTCTGCGTACCGGTGACCAGCTCTCCCCCGCTCGCGATGGGCTTGCCGATGACCTTCTTCTTCCCAGCCGTCTCCCAGTCGAAGACCTTCCGCAGAGCCAGGAAGGTCTCGAACACCTCCCGGTCGCACTTGACCGGAACGAAGGACCACCCCTCTGGCCTGACGTGGAGCACGGCTCCACCAGCAAGTTCCGGCATCGGAACCGAATCCCCCGTCTCGGCGAGGATGATCCGGTCGGCGTAGCGGTACGCGCTGAGCTGGAGGGCTACGGAGTCGTAGACCGCCTTACTCGTCTTCCAGTCCACTACCACAAGGTCACCGTCCACCTTCGCGATGGCGTCGAACGAACCGGCCACCCGGTGCGTGTCGTGCCAGATGGTTTCCTCCAGGTAGAGGAACTCCGGCTGAACCTCCTGGAGGAACTCGCGGAAGTGCCTCACGTGAGGCTTCACATCGACGTGAACGTGCCTGTCGTTCACGACCTCACCGCGGGCCAGACGCTCGAAGTAGTCGTGGGCAGTGCTGCCCAGGTCGCTCGCTGCCTGCGACTTGCGTCGGTGTGCGTTCTTCAGGTAGTCGACGGCACCCTTCGGGTCGCGCTGCACGAGCTGGGAGACGATGTCCCAGTTCTCAACGGCCGCCTCCGCGGCCTCCTTCGCTGCCCAGAAGGTCAGGAAGTCTTTGGGCAGTTGGCCCACGACGCTCGTCACGCCCGGGACCTTGATGTCCCCGTCGTCGGGGTCGATGTAGAAGCGGTTCCCGCTCCTCTTGATGGTGCTCACTCCGGCCATGTGGCTCCCTGTGTAGCTGTCCGCTGCTTACACATGGGTTATGGGGCGCCAGGCGGCGGATGTGACATGAGCCGTCGAAGATCTTTCGGCCTCCTCCCCCCTGGACAGACCAAAGGCCAAAGTGTCGAACTAACCCCTATTTTCAATTTCTCTCTACACGCGTTAGAGAAAAATGAAAGTAGGGGGTTAGTTCGACACTTTGGCATGGAGTTTGGCGCGCGGAGGAAGAGGCGGCCGTCTGACGGAAGAGGCGATCAGCCCTCCGACCTGCGCTTCTTCAAGTGCCGGCGGAGGCTGCGGACCTTGCGCTCCATCTCCGCCAGCTCCTCGTCGAGCTTGGCACGCTGGCCGTCTGTCATGTGGTCGTCGATGACGTCCGCGTTGAACTGAGCGACCAGAGCCTTCGCCGCCTGCGCTAGACGTAGGTGGTCGGCCGTCGCCTTGACGGCCAGACCCGCCACGCTCCCCTGCCGGGGAACCGCCTCCGGCTGCGCACCCTTCTTCGTCACCTGGGACGTCCGCGGGGTGGAGGACGTGACCTCAGCTGAGACCTTCGTCGCGCGAAGGATCGCGGTGTCAGTGGCGCGTCGGTCCTGCTGACGCTCCAGCGGTGACGCGTCGTGCAGTTCGAGCGCTCTGAGTTCCCGGGGCGTCAGGTGGCGCCTGAGCATGTTGCCGACGTGGTATCGAACGTTGGCCTGGAGCCTCGTCAACTGCTCCTTGTCGTCGATACTTGCTGCGCGGTACACCTCCGCCGCGTCCTGCCGGTAGACGTGGGTCCGCCCCAGCCAATCGTCATGCTGCTTCCGCAGGGCCAAGAGGACGACCGCGATGTTCTGCGCCAGTAGTGCCGGCTTGTGCTCGATAGCGGCGTACTCACGGGCGTAGGCAGCTCCACGAGCGATAAGCGCCGTCGTCGGCTCGTGCTCGATGGCTTCGAGGTCGAGAGCCTGGACGCTCGCAGCGTCGACGTGTGTCACCGTGCGCTGTCCCAGCCGGGCGACATCATCCTTCGGGCTCATTGTGACCTCTCTCAGAGACAGACCTCCGCCGTAGGCAGAGTACCGTGAAGCACTGACTTTTGGCAGACCTTACCCCACGGTAGCTCTAGATGATCACCCCTCTGTGAAATCGTTACCGCACACGCCGCACGTAATGGGGCCCTGAGCTGCGACGGTGCGGGAGACGCGGAGCTTCCGTGGCGGGTCGCACTTGCAGACCAGTGTCAGCCGGTCGACGCGACCCCTATTCGGCGTCTGCGGTAGCTCCAGGTGCGGGAGGACGAGCGGGATTGCCTCCTTCAGCGCCCGCAGGTCCTCGGCGTACCTGGCCCGGGTGTCGGCGGTCAGCACAGGCGCGTGGAACCCCTTACCACGCAGCCGCTTCGCCCCGGCCGGCCACGTCAGGCCCACCTCCTCCGCTGCGGCTAGGAACTGTTGGTTGTGGTACACGCCGTGCATGGTCGTGTCGTCGACCCCACGACACCAGCACAGGAGGTGCGCAGCGTCGTGGAGGACCGTCTCCAGGACGGCATCAGGGCCCGCCTGGAGGACATCGACGGTGATGACGAGACCGGAGACTCTCCCGTCCTTATCCCGCGTCCATCGAGTAGGGCCATGATCAAGTAGCCGGTTGGTCGGTGAGATGACTGGATTGATAGGTGGTAGCTCCTCTATGCGGGTCCTCAGGCGCTCCCATAGAGCGTCGAGGGCGGACAGTAGAGGGCCGGGTGAGGTCGGCATGCCGCGGAGTATAGGAGGTATGTCGGCCACCCCACCTCCCATGAATCGGTCAAAGCGTAAGTCGTTTTACGCGTGCATAGTGCAAGGTTCTGACCTGTTCCGCATGGTGGGCGGGTGGAGAGCAGTGCGCAATTCGAACGCGGGTTCGCTTAGCGTCTTTCGCCACAAACGCATAAAGCCCCCGCCCGTCCCATGACGTGGGACAGACGGGGGCTGAGGTGGTGCAAGTACTACTCGACGGGCGTCACCTTCCGACGCGCGCTCTCGCCGACCAGGATGGGCAGGGCGACGACGCCCACGGCGCCGATCGTCTCCGCCGTGCCGGCGTCGATGGCGGGGAAAACGACGGCCAGGGCCAGGACGAGCGACGTCAGGGCCGCACGGAGACGGACCGGTTCCTGCGCGGCGAAGATCTGGAGGGAGACCAGGGCTCGGAGGTACAGGCGGTTGAGGTGGGACCAGATACGCTTGAGCATGAGTGCCTTTCGTTAGTGGACGTGGACGGAGCGGGCGGACTCGACGGCGTAGACGTGCTCCCACAGGTCGTCAGCGGACCGAAGGAGGTCGCCAAGGTCGCCGTTGTTCCAGATGTGGAAGTCCGCGTCGTCGGCCGTCAGGGAGTTCTCCGACGCGTGGTCCATCTGCGGGACCCCGGGCCGCTCGATGTAGACGAGGTGGAAGCCGGCTCGTCGCAGGGAGGCCGCCTCGTTGGGGTACCTGACGTCGGTGATCACGCACGGGACGCCATCGTCGTTGGCGCCCATGACCTTCTTCATCGCGGCACGGAGCCAGAAGTCCTCGTCGATGTCGCGGACGGCTGCGCCGAGTTCCTGGAGGAAGCAGCGGACGATTCCGAACTCCTTCGCCCCCTCCCATCCGTGGTCGCGAACCACGGTGGACAGGTGCCGCGTTGTCACCTCGTGGTCGTACTCGTCGCAGAACCCCACGTAGGCGTTGACAATCGGGTCCACCTTCAGCGCCGCTTCCTTCAGCGCGTCGGCGAAGGCGACCCGCCGGTACCCACGGTTGTCGACGAGCCACTTGCCGGCTGTGTCTTTGCCAACTCGGGCACGCCCGATGATGCCGATGTTCATGCGTCCCTCTCCCCTCTGCGTCCTGACACGGGGGTAATGGGGCGCAGAGGGGAGGATGTGACGCGGAGGGGCAGACTTTCTTAGGACGTGAGGAGCGGGAGGATGGCGTCCGCCATGAACTGGAAGCCCGCGTCGCTCATGTGGACCGAGTCGGTGCCAGCGGCGCCGGTCCCGGCGTTCGTCCCCCAGTACCCCAGGCCGCTCCAGTACTCCCAGGAGTTCCGGCCGAGTAGCCACCAGTTGACCACCGCGCAGCCGTAGACGTCGGCCAGCGCCCGTGCCCTCAGGGCGTAGTCCTGGTACTTGAAGTTCGTCACGTCGTGCTTGCCCAGGTGCGGGACCGCGATGATGATGTCCGTGTTACCGGTGGCCGTCCCTGTGTCCTTGACGGCCTTCGTCCACTTGGCCACGTTCGCCGCCCAGACGTCCGGGTCGACGTTGGCCGCCGCGTCGTTCGGCCCTGCCGTGTAGATGCACAGGTCTGCGGGGTAGTCGACGCCACCGTTCCACGTCGAGTTGAGAGCCGTCGTGGCGTTGAGAGCGTAGGTCTCGCTCTTGGCGCCGGCTAGGGCCAGGTTGTGCACGACGACACCCGTGGTGTTCTCGCCGCTGACACCGCACACGCTGAGGTACTGTCCGCTGCTTGCGGTGCCGACCTTGATGACGACGGTGTGCGTCGTGTTGGACAGGCCCGTGATCGTGGTCACTTGGATGGCCGCCGCCCCCGACGGCTGCGCCACGGACACGTCCGCCCCGCCGTCGATGCTGTACAGCATGTTCGGGCGGGTGCCGGAGCCGACCACCGTGAAGATCTTTACGACGGTGCCGCGGGCCTTGAAACTCAAGGTGTTGCCCGTAGTGTCCGAATAGATGTAGTTCGCGCCGGGCCCGTACTTCGAGCCGCCCTGCGACCACGTGCCCGTCTGCGTGACCACTGCGCCGGCCGTCGTCCATGCGGCCAGTGCAGCAGCGTCCCCAGACGCGAGGACCGCCGACGACAGCGAGGTTTGCTGGAAGCCTGATCCGCCGTCGCCGTAGGCGCTCTGGAGGCTCGACGCCACGACACCAGGCCAGGACTTGGTGCGGGGGTTCGAGGCGTACATGCCTTGCGATGCGGAGCCACCGACGACGGCTATCGTCGCCTTCCCCGTCCCCGCTGCATCGCGCTTGGCACGCCAGAACTGGCCCCATCCAGGCGGTGCATAAATGCCTGGCGTACCTGCCGCTGGCGAGGAGGACGCGCCGATCGTGACAGTGCTGCCGTTCGCCTGGCGGACTTTCAGCACGTCGCCCTGCGCGAACAAAACGACGCCCTGAGATGGACTGGACGGCGGAGGGGTGCCGACATTCTGAATCGCCATGGCGCCGTCTGCACCACCCCCGAAGTTAGCGCTCGCGCCTAGTCGGATATTGGCGAAGGTGCTAGTTCCGCTTGTGGTCACAGCCGGCGCGTTGAGGTCGCCCGTCATCGTGCCGCCGGACGACGGAACGGCCCCGACGCTGACGGCCGTCAGGTTGACGGCTCCGGTCTGCCCGTTAACGGACGAGACGGCGCCGCTTCCTCCCCCGCCCAGGGCGACACCTGTCGGCCAGGCTCCCGCAGCCTTCGGACCATGGAGCTGCACGGCGCCGGTCGTGGTGTCGATGTAGTAGTCACCGTCGGCGCCAATGGACGCCGGGGGCGCCCCGGTCCCGCTGAGGATCTGTGAGCCGTCCTTGCCCGCAGGGCCAGTGACAATGACGTACTCACCGTCCGCCGGGTTCGCGGGGGCGACGTCGGCCAGGTCGACGGCCGTCGTCGAGGAGGGGAGGGCGATGGCGTAGCTCCGCTCAGGTGCTCGCGCCATCCGCTCCGTTACGGTGTACGTCCACTCTTCCGGCTGCATGCCGGGGACGTCGGTGGCGATCAGCGTCACCACGAAGGCGCCCTCAGCGTCCAGCGCCACCGTCGCAGCGCCCGCGCTGATGGTGTCGGCGTTGGGGAAGGTCAGGCGCGCAGGCGGCTCGAAGACCACCGTCCCCGTCAGCGGGGAGCCGTCGGGGCGGATGTAGCGGCCCGTGACGACTACCGTCGCGATGCCGGCGGGGATTGCCATCTATTCTCCTCCAGGGTTCTGCGGTCGGCCGATGAGTAGGTGCTCTGCGTCGTGGCCGGCCTGCCATTCGCGGATGCGAGAGACGCTCTCGCGGACCTCGTCCATGTCGTCGCGGACGTCGTCGATACGGGTGTTGAGCTGCGCCCCGAGGGCCGTGACGGCTTCCGCCACGGCCTCCCGGGTGACGACCCCCTCCGCCGCCACTGCGCCGCGCGTGCGGCGGGTGATGAGCGGGATGGCGGCCGTCACTGCCGCCGCTCCCATGACGCCAATGGCGCCGATGATGGCGATCAGCACTTCCATGAGGCGCTCACGCCTTGACCTTGAAGCCGCGCTTGGCGCCCAGCTTCTCCAGCGACGCCTTGCCGGGGATGCCGTCAGCCGCGGAGCCGGTGTAGCCGCACTTCTGCTGCCACTTGCGGTAGGCGGCGACAGTCGTCGAGCCGAAGGAGCCGTCGCCCGCGTAGGTCGCGGAGAGGAGACCCTCCGCCTTCAGCGCCGCTTCGACGATGCGGACGTCGGCCGCATGCGTCGTCCCGCCCTGCTTCAGGCCCGGGTCGCGACGAGCCGCAGCGATGAGGTTCGACAGGTCGACGGTCGGCGTGGCTGGCGTCGCAACCGCCTTGCTGGGCACGGTGCCCATGAGCGCCTTCAGGGACGACTCCCCCGGGACGCCGTCGGCGTCGGATCCGGAGTAGCCAAGCTTCTTCTGCCACAGGGCGTAGGACTTCGTGTCGGCGTCGCTCCACGTCGGACCGGGGCCCTCCGCGTAGGCGGAGCAGCCCTTTGCGACGAGCGCCTTGCCGACGGCCGTCACATGAGAGCCGGTGGCTCCGTAGCCGTACTCCAGGCCGTTGATGGTGACCTTGTAGCGGGCGATGGACGAGCCACTTGCGGAGCCCGACGTCCCGCCCTGGGGAGCGGTGCCGCTTCCTCCCGCAGCCTTCAGGATCGCCGCGCGGTCGATGTTGCCCGGGTCCCAGTGGTCGTTACCCGGGATGTGGCAGTGGCCGTAGTGCCCGCCCTTTGTCGCCCAGGTGGTGCGGGGACGAGACGCGCCCGGGGCGCAGGAGCCAGCAGGCCAGGTGTCCGGGACACCCCATGAGCGGATCGCCCGCATGAGTGCCGTGAAGTTCGGCCCCGGCTTCCAGTAGTTGGTGAACGGCTTGTCAGCGCGGGCCAGGACTTCGATCTGAATGCAGACCCGGCCAGTGCGGTTCGTCCTCGTCGACCCGTCGTTCTTCAGGGCGCGCGCCGACTGGTTCAGCGGGCCGTACTGACCAAGGCGGTCAGTCGTCGGGTCGTAGAGGATGTGCGGCTCCGACACGACCTTGGTCAGGTACGAGCCGACGGCGTCGAAGGCGGCGTTGCCCGCGCCGCTCTCCGTGGTGTGCCAGACGACGCGAGGCGGAGCCGACGGGGTGTCCATCGTCCCGCCGATGCTTCCGTCCCCCAGCCGCTCGGCTTCCTTGATCCAGATTTCACCCATGCGTGAACCCCTCCAGGGCATGAAAAAGGCCCCGTCGCTGCGGGGCGTGAGTGCGTGGTGTGCGGGCGTAGTTACTCGATGCTGAACTTGATGCCGTCGAGGCCGATCCAGTCGCTTTGCGAGTTCAGCGGGAGCAGGTAGTTGATCGTCCCGTCAGGGAACACGCCAACGCGAGCGTGGAAGTAGGAGACGCCGTTCTTCGTCGTCCACTGCGTGGGCTGGATGAAGTACCGGTACGCGTTGGGGCGTGCCTCCGTCGGCAGCGTTCCCAGCCGCGTTTCCGCGTTCACCGTCAGGGCGCTTCCGTTGCTCTTGGAGATGGTTCCCCGAAGGTGAACCTCACCATTCACAATTCGGTACGCGGGCCCACCTGAATTGGCGCTGTACCCGGTGGCGAACGTGAACGGCTTCCACGGTCCGGGACTCAACGGACGCCAAATGCCGTCTCCGTCCCGTCGGTCGTAGCGATCCTCAGCGTTGAGGTAGGTCACCATTCCGGGAACGGGGGCCGACTCACCAGACAACGCAGCCGCACGCGCGTTGGCATTGGCGAAACGCATGACCGTCTGCGGGACGATGCCGTTTACGATGGTCTGCGTGGCGACTTCGATGTCAGGGGCATCGCCCAGTACTGGGTACTGAATTCCCTGAGAGAATGCGTCATTTCTGGGCATGCTTGAGGCGCCTCCTCCAGCGCTTTACGAATAGGTCAGGCAAGGGCGCCGTCGACAACCCAGTTACCGTCGGAGTTCCGCGATACCTTGACTACGTCGTTAACCGCTGGAGCGGAATACGACTTCAGCCGGCGGACGCCGGGGACAGGGCCGCGGGCCGTCGAGATGTCGACGGTTCCGTCTTCATTGACGGCCGTTACAGAGGCCAGGAACCAGGAGGCGGCATGCTGCTCGACGGCCTGGAGCGCGATGCGCTGAACTGCGTCTCTGAGCTTCACGCCGCCTCCTCCTTCCCCCCACGAAGGGTGATGGCGAAGTTCGCGTCGGCCGTAAGTGGGATTGTCAGGGACTGCACAAGGAACCTTTCCTTTCGGCCTCCGTCGATGACGCGGACGATGTCGTTGCCTTCCAGCGCAGGGTTCGGCAGCGTGTCTAGGGCCGCCTCCACATTGGGCGCAATGGCGTTGAACAACTCGAAATCCGCTGCCGCTTGACAGTCGCCCGCAGTAATCCATAGGGCGGACGAAATGAATTTCGTGGACTTGCCGAAAGGGCCGCCCCATCTCGTCGGGCTGCTCAGGCTGACGTCTTTCGCCGTCGCGCTTACTGGGATTGCTCCGGAAGCGGAGTTCTCGCCCGATGCCACAACGGCGTTGTAAACGGCCGTTCGTGAGACGGAACGGGAGGAGGCGATGAGGTTGCCGCCCTCTCCGTCGGCGATGTCCCACGCAACGGCGCCGTTTACGACGTCGGGTAGGTCGGTGATTACGAAGCGGTCCTGCGCGTCGACGAATATCTCCGCACTCATCGCGCGGGCGACTTGCGTAACGGCGTCCCAACGGTCGGAGCCGGCGTCCCACGTGGCAACGGCGACGGACGGATTTCGATTGCCTGTCGTCAGGTTCGTTACCACGGCGTCGGGGAGAGTCTGGCGAATGAGTGTCGTCATTGCGTCGACGCAACCACCCATTCCCCTTGTGGTCGTTGGAACCTGGAACTTGTCGTCGATTACCGCAGACTCCATCGACGTCCCAGATACGTTCACCGGACCGAAGTGGGTATCACCAGAGGGGTTGTCGACCCGGAAGGTGCCGAGCGGGACCCACTCCTCCGCGCCGTTTGTGTAGCGGATTCCGCGGGACACGACGAGTTGCTGACCGTAGGGGGCCAGCGGGTCTATCTCGCCCCGTGGCAGAAGGGCGGGGTCCGGGACCGTCAAGGCCAACTTCCGTCGGCTCTTGCTCGCCCGGTCGACCGTGACGGACCCGGAGCTGAAGGGGAGGTCCGCGCGGAGGAGCTGCCCGGCGTAGTACGCGTCGACCTTGGCGACCATCGTGTGGGAGGTCGCCAAGGTCTGAAGGAACTGAGCGCTCACTGGGTACATAAGTGCTTCACGCTCCCGTGTAGACGTCTAGCCACGTCGAGGCGCCGGCCAGGGCCTCCGCCCACGTGGTGCCGTCGTCCTTGACGTCCTGCCATGTGCGGTCAGCGCTGCCGGTGACGCCGCCGATCGGGCGGTCCACCTCCGTCAGCGGGAGCACCCACGTGCGGTCTCGGAATTCGGCGAAGTCGACGATTGGGGCCGCGGACACGTCGCCTACGGATACGTACATGTCGTTCTCGCCCCAGCCTGGAGGCCACTGGAGGAGCAGCACGCTTCCGCTGGAGAGCACCCAGTCGAGTGCCGCCACCTCGTCCACGGTCTCTGTGATGACGGTGAGGTCGCCTGTCCGTCCTCCGCGCGCATCACTGATGACGATGGGGAGTCGTCGGCCGCGGACGGTACTGACACTCTGGCGGGCGTCCTGCTTCCACGTCGGCATGGGGGTTCCGACGGTGACTCTGCATGAGCGCTGCGGGAGGCCCGGGTCCTTCAGCCAGACGGACGTGGGATCGGCGTCCAGGGTGATGGGGTCGGAGGTGTAGGAGTACGAGCCGACCGACCCAGACGGGGCTTCGATCCGTATTCGCCACTGTACGGGCACGCCTAGAGGCGTCTCGTAGTCCGTAATGACGGCGGAGTCGCCCGTGATGGTCTGGGCGGTAAGGTCACCGGCCCATCCGCGAACAGGCTGTGCCGCCTGGCCGCCGACGATCCGTGTCAGAGACCATGTCCACGTCGGCCCGCCCGTTGCCAGCCCGCGGACGGTGACCGCTGCGCCTCCGCCCCCCGCCGCAGCCGCCTTCGCCGTCAAGCCGCCTTCCGAGAAGGCAACGCTGTCCAGGTACCAGACGTCACCTGCGGAGGCGTCAGGGATGATGAACGAGAGCCGTGCGGACACCGCCTCGTCGGGGGCCAGGTCACCCATGGCGCTGACCAGCCAGGCATCAGGACGTCCTCCCCACGCCTGCCACCGTGTGCGGACCGGGTCACCGTTGGAGTTCAGCCACTCGACTTGAGTGCGGTAGACGCGTGTGTCGGCCTGCCGGCTGATCGGTCGAAACTGGTACCCAACGCCAGCCACCACAGGTACGGGGCTCGTCACCGTCGCAGTGATAGCCCCGCCTGTGCCGACAAGTCGAAGGGCGTAGTCGCCGTTTATTGCCTGCGCCGACGACTGGGAAGCAGTGGCCCCCGTCACCGTCCATCCGGAGATGTCCTGTTCCATACTGGCCGTGCTGTACGGCAGGAGGTTTCCGGGCAGTACAAGTGTGCTTGTCGGCGCCAGAACCAGACGGTCACAGACCCAAGACTGTCCAGACGCTGTTGCCGTCGGGCTGATCTGGAGGCGAGCGGAGGCCGCACCG
The DNA here is from genome assembly GCF_009862125.1 of Streptomyces sp. SID5910. Taxonomy (GTDB): domain Bacteria; phylum Actinomycetota; class Actinomycetes; order Streptomycetales; family Streptomycetaceae; genus Streptomyces. Next base: position 23,034 of record NZ_WWHX01000398.1, on the reverse strand, counting down.
GGCGGGGCAACGGCCACGACGTTGCACCGCGTCCATCCGCCTGTCGCGGGTGTCCAGGGTGCCGTGGAGGTGGATACCGTCGAACCGTCTGCCGCCCTCCACTGGATAGCCACGCGGAAGGTGGTTCCCGCCTGCGCGGGAGTGACGTTGCACGACCCCACGTACTCGGCACCGGGCGTAACAGCCGGCGTCGCCTGACTCTGTACCAGGACGGAGCCGCTGGCGTTGGCAGTGATGCGAAGCGCCTGATACCACGTGTACGAAGACGGTGAGATGGACAGCGCAGCGTTCGTCTGTGCGCCCCACCCGCTCGCATCGATCTCCACCGACTCTGTGTTGTACGGCAGGAGGTTGCCCGTCGACAGGAGTGGGACGCCCAGGTACGCACGGTCAGCGAACCAACTCTGATTGGTGGCCGTCGCTGTCACACGGAGGACGACAAGGGCCGTCGCCGTGCCAGCAGGGGCAACACCGGTAGCCGCTACCTGATGCCAGGTAGCGGACGGAGCGGTAATGAGAGGCCCCTGAGTCGTGCTTATCAGGGTCCCGCCAGAGTTGTACCAGCGGATTTCGAGCCGGGACTGGGCCCCAGCGGCGGGGGGGAAGATGGAGGCGCAGCCCCAGTACTCCGCCCCCGCCGTCACGGCAACCCGCGTTGCCAGTCCGACTTGGCAATCCCCGGTCGATGCGCTCTTGAAGAGCAGACAGAAGGACCCGGCGGTCCCCCCGTTGCCTCGCGCGAGCCCCGTGGCGTTGACCAGGGCCGACCACGCAGAGGCGTCAGTCTCGACGCTTTCCGCGTTCTCCGGCAGTAGGTTGCCGATGATGGCCACTACTCGACAACCTCCCCCGGGACGGGGTACGTCGGACCATCGGTGATCGGGCTGCCGTCCTCCGACGGAGGCATGGTGGGCACGATCGGCGGTTCCGGCTCCACGGGCTCCGGCTCGTACTCCATGATGGGCGGGACCACAACGCCCTCAGTCGGCGTTTCGTCGGGCATGTCAGACCCACCTTCCGTTGTTGAGGTCAGTTGCGGTGGACGCGTCGTAGGTGTCGATCTCCGTGCGGACGATGTCCGTGATTTCCCGGTCACCGACGTAGACCCGCACGTGCGCGTGGACCTCCGCTGACCCGCCGCTCTTCGCGGAGCGGATGTCATCCCACTGGGAACCGGTGAAGACCGGCTCCGGGCGACCGGTCCCGTTGGCGACGAGGGAGAGCCCCGGCGGGAGGTAGCCGCCGTCGTCGTACCAGTGCGGCGAGCGGCTGAGCCACTTGGAGTAGGCAGCCGCGGGAGACCCGTAGTCGGGCCTGCCCTTGATGTAGCTCAGGCCCCACCTGATCTGAGTCTTCGCGTTCGTCCGCCAGTCCGCGCCGGCCGTCCGCATCTTGTCGGGCGGGAGGGCCTGCGGGATACCGTAGGCACCGCTCGACGGGTTTTCGGCGTTCCACCGCCAGTTGGACTCGCCGTCCCACAGCTTCTTCAGCGGGGAGAACTGCGACGGGCCCCATCCGTACTGCGAGAGGATGCCCTTCGCATACTGCTGCGCGGCACCGACGGCCTGAGCGCCTCCACCTCCCCCACTTAGGTACTTCATGGGGTCGACGGCCTTGCCGTTAAGCCTCGCCTCCAAGTGGAGGTGCGGGCCCGTGGTGTTGCCGGTGGCGCCGACGTCGCCGATGCGACTGCCGCCGTTGACCGACTTCGGAACCGTGGTGCGGATGCGGGACATGTGCGCGTAGAGCGACTGAAGGCCGCCTCCGTGATCGATGATCACGTGCTTGCCGTAGGGGCCTCCCGACGTCGCAAGGGACACGCGTCCGTTGGCTACAGCCTTGATCGGCGTTCCCGTTGCCGCCGGGAAGTCCAGGCCCGTGTGATGCCCGGAAGCCCACATGGAGCCCGGGACGCCGAACTTCGTACCGAAGTTGGCGTTCACTGGCTTCTGCCACTCGCCTCCCCATCCCCCGTTCTCGGAGGTCAGGGACGAGACGGCGTCAACAATCTTGTCCTTCAGGCCCGTGACGATCTTCGTCGGGATCTTCGTCAGCACCTTGCCCATGGGCGAGTCACCGACGCCGTCCTTCACCTTCGAGAGGACAGGCGCGACGAGCTTGTCCCAGATCTTCGACGGATTTGTCATCAGATCCGCGGCAGCCTTCGCCCAGTCGACACCCGTACCGACGACGTCAGAGACGGTGTCCTTCGTCCAGTCCCACGCACCGCCGATAACGCCGCCGGATTCGAGGAGCTGAGTTCCCGCTTGCTGATGCAGAGCGACGGCGCGGGATCGATATTTGGGATCGGTGGGAATGACATACTCGGGGTATCGAGGGTCACCCTCGCCGACAATTGCCGTCGGCTTGTTGACCTTCATCGGGGCCGCCACGCCCCAGCCGTTGCCGACGGTTCCACCGGCTTCCAGGAGTTTAGGTGCGGTAGGGAGCTTGTCGAGTCCGACGAATCCTGCTACCTTATCCCAAACGGCCTTGATGCCTTTCGTGTAAACCCATTCAATTATGAAGTTTACGGGGCCCTTGGCAATGTCCTTTACTTTATCCCAGGCAATTCCGATTGCCTTCTTCGCATCCTCGAACGCGTCGGCGACAAGGCCGACTCCGTCCTTGATCAGATCGAAGGCAGGCTTCAGCCCCTTTTCCCAGAGCCAATCGGACTTGTCGGCGATCCACCCGGCGACGGGGCCTATCGAGTGGTCGTAGAGCCAGACGAATTTATCGCCGACCCACTTCAGCCCATCCCAAACCCACTTGAAAAAAGGCTGGAGGGCGTGCGTCCAGAGCCACGATGCCTTAGCGGAGATCCAGTCGAAGGTGGGACGAATTCCGTACTCGTAGAGCCAGACGAATTTATCGCCGACCCACTTCAGCCCATCCCAAACCCATTGGAAGAAAGGCTTGAGCGCGTTCTCCCAGACCCATACCGCAAGGCCGGCGATGAGGTCCCAGGTCGGTTTGAAACAGTCCGTCCAGAGCCACCACGCCAGGAGACCGATGCCTTGAATCCCCAGCCAGAGAGGGGTGATAGCTGCCGTCAGGATGATCGCCACGGCCACGCGGACTGCATAGGAAATGATATCCCACGCCGGAACGAATATTTCCTTCCAGAGCCATACGAGTTTATCGCCGACCCACTTCGCCCCGTCGCGAATTCCTTCGAACGCGGGTTTCAGGAAGTCATTCCAAGCTACGTCGGCGGCGGACTGAATTCCCTCCCAAGCGCCTGTGACAATGTCGCGGAACCACTCGAAGTGATCCCACGCATACTTTATGCCCAGGGCCAGGAGGAATAGCCCCGTGATAACCCGCCCAATGGGGCTCATGGACATCGCGAGCGTCCATAGCTTCGTCGCCACCCACAGGCCATAGAGGAGCTGAATAGCCCACGGCGCGTGTTCCGCTACGTAGCTGATTCCGTCGGAGGCAAACTGGAGCGCTTCCATGACGACCTCAGAGAAAGGCTGGAGCGCCTTTGCCAAATCGAGGAATGCCTCCGCCAGGTCGCCGAGTGTCTCGGCCACCATTGGCCCGTGCTCCGACGAATAGTCGAGGAATTTTTCGAACTCCGGGGAGCCGCGCAGGCCGGTGCCCCAGTCAGCGAACCGCTTCGTGATCCGCTGCATGCGCTCCGATATGGAGTCCATGTGGGGGAAGAAAGCGTCGAGAACGCCCGCCATTCCCTTGAAGACGTTACCGAAAGAAATACCCAATCCGACAATTGCCGGCTTGGCATTCTCCGCGACGCCCTTTTTGAAGCGATCCCAGAAGGGGTCGCCCTTCATGTCCGCACTCGCGCGGTCCATCAGCTCGCCGACGGCGTCTGCGGAGTTCTTTACCAGAGGCGTCAGGCCAGGGAGGCTCCTCTTCGCCCCGTCAACCATTCGCGTGAAGAGCGGGACGACGTCAGGGGAAAGGCTCTTCGCCCATTCCTTGTACGCCTCCGTCAGCCCGCCGGGGCCGGCGATGGAGTCGTAGAGGTCACGCTGCTCCGGCGTGAGCTTCGCAAGTGCTTCACGGTACTCGTCCGCCTTTGAGGTGGCTTTCGCCGTGGTGTCGATGGCGGAGAGGCGAGCCGACTCGACGCCTCGCTCCGCAGACTCGATGGACTCCGCAGCCTGGACCTGAGTGTCGGCCGCGTTCTGCACGGCGTCGGACATCGCCCGCTGAGCGTCGGCCACGGTCTGTGCGGCGTCGACCTGCGCCTTGGCGGCGTCCTTCTGGGCGTCGGCTACGGCTTCGACCTGGTCCGCGACATTGCGGTGAGCGTCGGCTACCGCTTGCGTCTCGTCCTGGACGTTGCGCTGCGCATTGGCGAGTCGCTCAGCCGCAGATTTGACTTCCTCGCTCCCGCTGACGCCGGCCTTCTTAGCGGCCTCCGCGTCTTTCTGGAGTTGGGCGTAGTCCTTCTTCTGCTGCGCCGCAGCCTGGACCGACTGGTCGTAGGCGAGCTGCGCACGCTGGAGCTGGAGTTCCGTCGCCTTGCCGGCGTCGAACTCGCGCTGGGTCTTGTTGAGTTCCTCCTGCGCCTCACGGACGCGGAGTGTGGCCTCGCGCTCGTCGAGCTTGCCCCGCTCTAGCTGGTCCTGGAGGTCAGAGAGCCGCTGGGCGGCGTCCTCCCGGGCCCTGTTGAGATCTTGCTGCGCCTTCGTGGCGTCGAGCTGAGCGTCAATGAGCGACCGCTCTGCGCGCTCCGCACTGCGCTGGGCGTCGACGAGGGATCGCTCAGCGCGTGAAACGTTTTTCGCAGCTTGTTCCCGCTGCTCCATGGCGCGGGCTGCGGCCTGACCAAGGGCCCGCTCAGCGTCCTCTACTTGGCGGTTGGCCTGCGCAATGGACTTCGCAGCGTTACGGTGAGCGGACGTGAGAGCCTGTTGCGCGCTCGCCATCTGAAGAGCCTGTTGTGCAGCCTTAACGGATGCGGCAGCGGACTTGTCCGTCGCGGATGCGGCTTCCTTCTCCGCGGCCGTCTTCGCCTGAATGACGCTCGTGACGCCCTTGATGGCGGGAACAGCGACGAGCGCGAGGGAGCCGACGCCAGCGGCAGCTACGAGGGCCGCCGACGCAATGGCGCCCAGACCTGCGGCAGCCACAGGGACGATGGGCATGAAGGCCACGACACCCAGCGCGACGGAGAGCTGAAGCAGCGCCGCGTGTGCCTGCGCCGTGTTGGCCCGCACGAAGATGTGGACGTCGTCGCGGTCGAGGTCGTTGACCTGGTGCTGAACGGCGGCGAGGCGAGCCTCTGCGGCCGCTGCATCGACGCGGACGTCGACCGTCGGGGTGCGTCCCCGGAGGCGGTCGATCATCAGGTTCAGGTTCGTTATTGCCGCGCGGGCTCGACCCGTGTCGACGTCGACCTGTGTCGCACGCTGCGCCGACAGCGCCCGGAGCCGGGCCTGAATCTCGTTGATCTGCGCCAGGGCCGTTGGTGCGTCGATGTCGACGCCGATCTTCAGGTCCCTCATCGACGTCAGGCGTGCGCGCAGGGCCGCTATTTCACGCTGAGCGGGCGACGTGTCCGCATCGATGTTGATGTTGGGGAGGCTCGCTTCCGCCTCCCGCACGGCCGCTCGAATGCGAGCGCCCAGGGCGCCGTCAGTCTCGATGCGGATCGTGGCGGGGTCGGCAGTGGCGGCGTCAATCTCCTCGCGGAAGGCCGCGAGAGCCGCACGGGCGGCGGCAGTGTCGACACGCACAGCCACGTTGGGGTGCGCTGCCCCCAGTCGGCGGAGTTCCGCCTCCAGCTCCGCCACGTGGGCGCGGGCCGTCTCCGCATCGACGTCGATGCCGATGCGCTTGTTGGAGAGGGCCTCCAGCTTCGCCCTGACACGAGCAAGCTCCGCGTCCACGCCCGTGTCGCTCAGCTTGACGTCGAGCTTGGGCATGGAGCGGAACGCTTGCTCCAGCTTGGCACGGAGGGAGCGCGCGAAGGCGCCACCCGTGTTGTTGCCCTGACGGGTGGCCGCCACGGTTGCAGCCTTGCCACCCGTCGTGATGGCGTCGGGGATGGAGATGGTGATCTTGCGAGAGATGGCGTCGCCCATCCTCTCGCCGGCCTCCTCGCCCACTCGCGTCGCGATGGGGAGGACCATGGCCTTCAGTCGGGTGTGGAGCATCGGTGCGACGGGGACCACGTCGACACCGACGACTCCGACAATGTCCAGGTCGCCGGCCATACCTACTCCTTCGGCTGGGATCTCAGCCGCGGATCAAGGGCGGCTCGCTGGTCGCCGCTCAGGCGGCGGTACTTCTGCTTGCGCTTCGGCGGGACGCCGGGGCGCGGGGTAGGCACGAACTCGCCGGGCTTGCCGCCGTTGACGGCGATCAGTGTGTGCCGCACGCGGACGAGTTCATCCTTCACCTGGGCGAGCAACGTCTCCGCGCTGCTCCACGGTGCCAGGTCGGGGCGTGCCTCGTCGGCCGCCTTGTCCATGACGTCAGCCGGCACAGAGTTCCGCAGGGCGGTTTTCGTCGCGCTCTCGGGCGGAAGGTGCTCTATCCACGTCCGCAGGGTGCGCAGGGACAGCGTCCCGCGGTACACATCGAGCACTCGCGCGCCCGGGTAGTACCGCGGGATGTCGGCCTCTAGCGCCTCCGCGTGGTCCGCGAGGACTTGGCACGTCCAGTGGACTTTCCCACCGGCTCGCCGACGGCCTCGCCGGCACGGCCGACGAAGTCGAAGATCTCCTCAAAGGTCGCGTCGAGTTCGATGAAGGTCTGGACGTCGTCCTCGTGCAGGACGCCGGCCGCCCAGGTGTCGAAGTCGCTCTGCCGCAGGGCTCGCATGTGCGAGGGGCGCCAGTGCATCGCGTTCTTCACGCGGAGGTCGACGCCGCACAGATCGGCAGTGGCGTAATCCTCCGACGCCTCCAGCTCCTGTGCCTCAGCGGGGGTGGTGGTTTCAGACATGCGCGGGTCTCCTTGCTCGTTGCGTAAAACGTTGTGCGCGGGTCTGGAATGAAGCGGGGCCCGGACCCGCGCAGATACGGGCCCCGCTGGTCACTTACGGAGTGGTCGGGAAGAAGTCGGTGACATCGACGCTTCCGTAGTCGATGAAGCGCTTCACGGCCGCTGTGTTCGACGCGCCCTTGTAGAAGCGGAACGTCATCTGCACCGACATGACGTCCTCGGTCTGCGGCTGCTCGTCGCCACGTTCGACCACCTTGCCGTTCGGCATGAAGTAGCGCATCCGCTTGTCGCCGTCGAGGGTGTCGAAGACGAAGGCGTATCGGAGGTCGTTGGGCTTGTCGGGGAAGTCGTAGGAGGCGACACCAGTCGTCTCGTTGGGCTTCAGGCTGGCCACCGGGACGTTGTCGTACAGAGACCGGACGAGGGGGTTCAGACCTTCCAGGAAGGTGACCTGAAGTGACTTCGTCGACCGGGTCATCAGGGTCCGGATCGGCTCCAGGGAGCCAGCGGCGTTGACGTCCTGGCTCTCCTCCTCGATGGTGAAGGTACCGCCGTCGGTGGTGACCCATCCAAGGCACTGCCACGGGGTGGCCAGGTCAGCGAAGTCCGTGGGCGACGTCGCGTTGATGGGCGCCAGGTGGACAAGGTAGTCAGTGGCGCCGAACGTCAGATCGGCATTGCGGGTATCCGCCATGAGCCCTCCAGGGCATGCGAGAGACCCGCACGCCGGGTACGACGTCGGGTCGGAGTGTCAGTGGTTTATGCGCCCCGGAAGGACACGGTGAAGGTGGCGCCCCGTCGGTGGATTGCCTCGTTTGCCCACGGCTGCCGGGACGGGCCGGAGTCGCAGCGCACGGAGCGGATCACGGAGCCGCTCACGGGGCCGCGCAGGAAGAGCAGCGCGTCGCAGAGGTCGTTGGCCAGGGTGCGCGCCTCGTCCGCCGTGGCGGCGAAGACGTCGACGAACACGCGGGGGTGGTCCGCAAACCGTTGTGCGTAACCTCCCTCGCGCTGAATGCGGATGCGCGGGAGCTTCTTCTCCAGGTCTGCGGGCGTCTCTGCGCCGGCCATGACGCCAGTCAGTTCCTCTGCCCATGGGTTCAGGACGGCCTCGATGTCAGGCGCCACGATGTGCCGCCTTGAAGTCGTCCATCGTCTTGTGTAGGACGGCATACCGGGGCGTCTTGCCGTTGCCGTACTCGACGTGGGCAGCGTGGTCGGAGGTGTTCACGAGGCGGGCTCCCGCGCGCATACGTGCCTTGCCCCGGAAGGGGATGTTCAGGAAGACCGGCACTACGTCGAAGGAGCGGGAATACTCGCCCGTCTCGCGAGGAGAGCGGCCCTCCGCCGCCCCCTTCATCTGGACGGCCGTCTTGCGCGCTGCGCGCTGCATCCATGGGCGCTGGAACATGGCGCCGATACCGGAGTACCGGCCCCGGTAGGTCGGGCGAGCGTCTGAAGCCATCAGCCGGTCACCCGCCGTACGAAGATCTCGACGCGGGCAAGCGACGTCAGGGGGAAGACGAGCGGCTCCCCCTCTGTCTGCCAGACCTCGTCGCCACGGAGAATGCGGTCCGCGGGCCGGACGTCCGTACCACGAGGTGCGGCGAAGACTCGTCGGCTTTCGACGACCGTTGACGCGTCGTGTGTCTCCGTCGACGAGCCGACCGTCACGCCGTAAGGGCTCATGATCGCGCAGTTCTTGACGGTGATCCGCACGGGCGGACCGGGGATCTCTGACCCCGTGGAGTCACGGACCGGAGGACCGGGGCGTTCGACGACGAGGGTCTCAGACATGAGCTGAGCTATCAGGCTCACAGCGCCCTCCAGACCCTCACAGGCGGGCAGTAGTCCTCTGGAGCAATGTCCAGGGAGGACGCGCCAGCCGCCATGCCGACGGCCCGTCGCAGCCGCTTCCGCTCGTCGTCAGAGAGCATCACGCCCGTTTCGGAGTCGGCGTAGCTGACGAGCATACCGCCCGCTTGCTCCGACCGGACCCCCGCGGGGTTCGTCAGGATGCGGGCAGCGACGGCCAGGGCGACCGACTTCACTCCGCGCTGAGGCGGGTCCGTCAGCCGCTCCCCTACCTCACCGTAGAACGCATCCGCGGTGAGGTCATGGGCAAGCGTGCACTCGTCGGCCGCCAGCGGGCGCTTCAGGAGCGTGCGGAGTTCGGCCTCACTGAACAGAGTCACGTGGAGCCGCCTTCCGCCGTGACGCAGCACGCTTCGCAGCGGGCTTCGTCGCAGGCTGGGCGATGTCGCGTGAGTCGTTTGACGCGACCGGCGGCACTGCCCACGCCTTCGGGTTCGTGATGAGGGCCTGAGCCCACGTCGGGACCTCGTCCGCGGGGCCGAAGACGTGGGTCACGCCCTTGTCGTCCGTCACGTGGACGTTCGTTGCCAGGGTGGCCATGTGTCAGTGCCTCGCGTTTCTGGTCAGAGGACGTCAGCGACGAAGGTCAGGTCGGGGGCCGCCACGACGGGGAGCGCGATGGCAGTCGCGCGGGTCCACACGGTCTGGGGGTCCTCGCTCTTGTAGCCGCCGACAGCGATGCCCGCAGCGTCACCGGCCAGGCCGTAACGCGGGTCGTTCGCCTCCACCGGCACGCCCCACAGGGTCTTGCCAGCCGCGTCGCCCTGCTCGGGCAGGAAGAGCAACTTGTCCTCCGGAGTCACGCGAGTGGCCACCCCGCCGACGGACACCTTGGCGTCGTAGATCTCGATGGGCGGGATGTCGTACTGGCCGAGGACGGCGTTCAGACCCTCGCGAGTGAGGACGCCCGGGGCAGACGCGGAGCCGGCGAAAGCCAGTTCCCGGATCTGCTTGTTCTTCCGGAGCTGGTTGTAGATCTTCCGCGACATGAGGGTGTAGGCGGGGAGGCCGCCGTTCGTGTCGTTGTAGACCTCAAGCCACGCCTGGAGGTCATCGTACGCAGTCGCGGTCTCCGTGCTCGTCCACGCCGTCGTGGGAGCGACAGAGTGCGCGGCCGACCGGCCGAAGTCCACGGACGCCTGGACGCCGTTCTCGTTCAGGGTGACGGAGCCGTTGAACAGCGCCTGCCCGCGGGCAAGCTCCAGCCGCGCGGCGATCTGCGCGACGAGCTTCACGGAGTCGGACTCCATGGCGTCACGGATCTCCGCGTTCTGCGTGTCCACGTTCCGCATGCGGATCTGCTCGTACTCGCCGACCGGCATCTTCCGCGAGATGGGCGGCAGTTCACCGCTCACCCGGGCCCCGCCGGAGCGGGTCGCGATGTCCGACTCAGCGTCGAAGGCACGGAAGTTCGCCGCCTCCGTCAGGCCGCCTCCGCCCCGGTTGAACCGGAACGTCAGGTCGTTGATGGTCTCGTTGGGGAGCCACCGGTTCAGATTGAGCGCGTTCTCCTCGCGGAACCGGAGCGCCTCACGGGCGTAACCGGTGAGTTCCGCGGGAGTCGCGTACTCAGTGATGAGCTGCATGTATCAGGGCCTCTCAGACGAAGATGACGCGGCCGGCGACGTCCGCCTTGCCGTTGGCGTCGACGGAGACGGGAAGCTTCGCCTCACGGATGAAGCAGTGGATGAGCATCGAGCCGACGACGGAAGTGGACGCGACCTTGCGAGCGTCGACGTCCTGGGCGGTGAAGAGGAAGCCCACGAGGGTCTGCCGGCCATCGGTGGCCGTGTCGTCGTACGGGCCGTACTTGCCGCCGGTCGTGATCTTGCCGAGCGGGATACCGCTCTTCAGGTAGCCGTCCGGGTAATGGGTCGCCTTCGTGAACTTCGAGACATCGAGGGTCACGGAGACGGGAGCGTCGGTGCCGTGGGCGGACCCCAGCCAATCCCGGCGGTCCTGAGTGAAAGACTCAACCTTCAGGTTGAGGTCCATGTGTCCTCCAGTGGACTAGTGGTTACTTGCCGTGCTGCTGGCGGAAGCGCTCAGCGCCCGTCGACACGCCGTTGGAGCCGCCGACATCGGAGCCGCGAGCGCCACCCGAGCGGGCAGAGCCGCCGGTGCTACCGCCCTGGCCAGTTGCGCCGAACTCCGCCTTCAGGGCGTCGGCATCGGCCTCCAGTTCCTCCTTCGTGGAGCCCTGGAGGCGGGTCGCCTGCGCGGGGGTCAGGCCCTTGTTCGCGGCGACTTCGAGGAGGAGTGCCTTACGGGTAGCCGTGGCTGCCTCCGCCTTCGCGGTAGCAGCCTCTGCGGCAGCGTCGTCACGCTCCTTCTGGAGTCGCTCCGTCTCGCTCAGGTCGGCCGCCTTGCGGGTCTTCAGTTCCTCGTCGGCGGTCCGGAGACGCTCCAGCTCCGCAGCGTCGGGGGCGGAAGTCGCCCGCTGCTCCCACTTCTTCGAGTGGTGCTGCCAGTACGCCGCCTGATGCTCCGCGGACATGTCCCGCCACGGGGTGTTGTCGGGGAACCCGTGCTCGTTGACGGACGCCGTGCTGCCACCTCCCCCACCGCCCGGGTTGGCCGGGTCGTCCTCGTAGAGGGTCCACGGCTCGTGGGCCAGGGTCAGGAGGTTGGTACGACGTGCGAGAGTGCGTCGAGGCATGCGGTGTCCCCTGTCGGGAGTCATCGGCCCATGGCGGGCGTCAGGTCGGAAGTTTGATGTCGTCGGGTCCGGTGAACCGTTGGCCCTTGAAACCAAGGACAGGGCCCATTTCGCCGTGATCGTTGGCGACGAGAATCTTGCGGTAGTCGACCGCGCGTCCTCCGCGGTCCGCCTTGCCGACGGCCTCTTCAACGAGGTCGTGGAGGCGTTCTAGCGTGTCCTCGTCGATGACCTGGCCCGGGTCGTAGTCGGCGGTGACCGTTTTGACGAGGCAGTCACAGCCGGGATGGATCGGGGCAAGGTTGCGCTTGTGGTAGCGCTGCGTGGACGCGATGATGCAGAGGGCACAGTCGTACTCGCCTTGCAGCTCACGGACGGTGTACGTGAAGCGCGGCATGTCGGCCGACACCTCCCGCACGGTGTGCGTCCGGGCTAGCTGTAGGTCCGTCTTCACGAGGGTTTCGAGACGGTGAGCGCCCCGGTTGACGGCCTCGTCGAGGGCGACGTCATCGCCCAGTGCCGCGCGCAACTCTTTGAAGGGTCGGTCGTAGACGGTGCCGGGATCGACGCCGCGGAGCGCCGTTCCCGTGACCTCGTCGAGGTCCAGGGAGACGCGGGGGCCGCGGGCGTCAACGTCCTTGTAGAGCTGTTCGAGGTAGGACGCCGTCAGACTCGCTACCTGACGCTCGCCGGCCAGGATGACCGGGAGCGTCTGGCGTCGGAAACGGTCGGCGTCCTCGTCACGCCAGGAGCCCAGCCCCAGGAACGACCGTGTGGTCCGCCCCAGGACGCTCGTCCAGACGCCGCGGACAGCGGAGCCGTAGCGACGGTCAAGCCGCGTTAGCGCCATCGTCGTCCTCTCGGCTGATCACCGTGCGCTGGTCACGACGGGCGCGGGCGTCGTCGAGAGAGGCTGGAGGCGGGGCCGTTGGGTCGGTTGCTGTCTGCGCGGTCAAGGCGTCGGCCGCCCGGTCGATCTCCATGCGGGAAATCTGCGTCGGGGTGTAGCCCATGTCCTCCATGCGCTGACGCCACGGGACGCCGGCAGCCTGCTTCTTCACGGCAGCGTCGGCAAGTTCGGAGACCGTACGGGACTCGGGGTCACGCCACACGGTCTCCAGGTCAAAGGCTTCGGCCTTCTCCGTCTCGCCCAGCACTCGGAAGGCCAGGCGCATGACGTTCTGCCAGGACTCTCCGAAGGCGGTCTGTCGGTCCTCCACCTTTGCCACGAGGCCCGTCTCAGCGGCCTTCAGGGCGTCGCCGGAGACGTTGACAATGGCTCCGATCAAATAATGCGGTGGGGTCCTACTGATCGCGGCCAGGTCCTGCACGGCCGCAGTCACGGCCCGCACATACGGCATGAGGTCAGTGGCGGCGAACTCCCCAAAGCGGACTTCGGGGTCCTCCGTCGTCCAGAGACGCTTGATGTCCAGCGTGAACGGCTGGATCTTCTGGCCTGTGACGGGGTCCTCGTCGACCTCCAGGCCGGCGGCCCAACGCTGTCTGAACGCGCCGTACTTCATGGCGGCGATGAGCATGATGAGCGACAGGTTGATACGGTTCTGGACGCTGATCACGTCTTCGTGCTCCGCGAAGCCGCTGAGTCGGCGGTTGCGTCGGTTGATGAAGGGGACGAGCGGCACCATCTTGAGGAGGTTCTCGACGTCCGTCTCCCGGATACCTGGGAGGGCTGCGGCCTCCCACTCCCGAAGTGCCGCGGAGTGCAAGGAGAAGCCGGGACGCTCCCGCTTCGTGGTGAAGCCGTAGACCCGATCCGGGGTCCACAAGGTGGCCCGGGTAGTGCCAGTCCAGTCGTCGCGCCACATCTTGAGGCCCGCGGCCAGGCGCCGGTGGTTGCCTGGCTCGTGCTCCACAGCCACCTGGAGGGGCGTCTCGTGCGTCAGGACGGGGCGGCCGTCGTCTCCCTTCTCCACGAGGACGTACGCCCGTCGCTGCGAGAGCGCTCCGTAGTGGACGAGGCCGGAGTCAGCACGCATGCCGTTCTCACGCCAGATGCGGTTGGTGTCGTCGTCCGCCTTGCCGGAGTCGCCGTCCCCGTCGGTGCCGCCGAAGCGGAAGCCGTCGACGCCCAGGCGCTCAACGGTGGAGTCGAGGACAAGGGAGGTCCAGTTGGTTCGGGCGTCCTTCATCCACGAGGCCACTTCCCGCGGGTCAACCCCGGGGAGGGTCGGGAGCGGGGCGCGGCCTTCGGCGAACTTGGCGAGCGTTTCCAGTCCCGGCGTGACTTCGCCCTCGTTGTCGTGGGTGTCGTCGCGCTCGTCGAGGAGCTTCTTCCCCAGTCTCTTGAGCCACCAGCCCGGGGACTCCGGCACGTCGGCTTCGACAGGCATTCACGCACCCCCTCAGAAGGCATGTAGTTTGGACGAGCGCTTTTTGCGCTTCGTGATACCGGCTGCGACGGCGTCGGCTCGGCACTCGTACGCCAGGACAGCCGCCATTGCGGCGTCGATCTTCTTCGGGCTTTTCGGGTGTTCCTTCCCGATGCCCATGTGGTTGCGGCCCATCGGCCGGCGCTTGGCGTTGAGAACGTGACGAGTAAGCGTGGCGCCCAGCCGGGAGAACTCCTCTTCGTCGTCGGCCTTCGCAGTGCCGGCGAAGCTGAGTGCCTTGTCGTCGACAGCCTCTACGAAGCGGTCTAGGGCGTGCTCCATGGCCGTAGGGCGGTTAGTCCACCACTCCAGCGGACGCGCCTGCGTGGCGCTTATCTGGAGCCCGTCGGCGTATTCCGACGTCCACTTGTCTACGTAGTCCTGCCAGTGTGGCGGGTCGCAGTAGAAGCCGCAGACCTCGTAGCGGTCAAAGGCACGGGCGACGCAGTTGTCTACCGCCTCGCGGTCGACTTGCCAACCTTCGCCCGCTACGCCTTCTGGCTTCTCCCAGACTCCGAGGAGCTGTAGGTGGCCATCAGAGACGCGGCAGGCAACGAGTGCCGTGGCGTCGTCGCGAATGGACCCGTCGAAGCCGAGAGTTACGAGGTCACCGGGCTGGAGTGGCTCCGGCCGACGGCAAACCTCCCACGCGTCGGGCTCCATCCACGAGTCACTGGAGGAGGTCCGGGAGTTGAGGAAGTACCGCTTGCCGTCTGCGCTGTCGTTACGCAGGTCGTAGAAGTCGTCGACCAGCGTCTCCAGGTCCATCCACTCCATAGCGTCGCCGTAGGAGTCGATGAGGGCCGCTCGTAGCTCGTCCTCGTCCTTCAGGTTCTTGCAGACGCCGTATCGGTGGTCGTAGAGGAGACGCGCGCGCCCGCGCTTCTTCTTCCCCTCACGAATCGCTTCGGCTTCCTCGTAGGTGCGCTCAGCGACGGAGTCTTGCCCCGGGGCGAACATGGTCGTGGTTTCGAGATACCACGTACCGGCGCCCTTCTTCCGCTTGCGGAGGTTACGAGTAACCGTCGCGTACATCCTGCGGAGTTCTGGGGTGTTGTAAAGGTGCGTCTCGTCGAAACAGACCCACGTTTCCTTGCCGCCGTCCTTCGAGGAGCTGGAGGCGGTCGACGGGGTGATTTCCCCGCCGTCAGGTAGGTTGATTTTCGTAAGGCCCGGGTCGACGCCCGGGATTTGACTCAGCGGCGACGCCTCGTCGGTCAGGTTGAAGTAGATGGTGTCGTAGACGTTGCCGGTCTGGCCCTCCTCCGTCGCCATGATGCGGAGGTAGGGGACCTTGACCGGACGGCCCATAGGGTCGCCAGGCTGGTACTCGTGATAGAAGCCCAAGCCCCACGGGTCTTCGTACGTCTCCCCGCCTTCGGCCCAGCCGACGAACCGAGCGGGGCCGAGTGCTTCGAAGAGGCCGATACGGGCGCCCAGGCCAGACTTGTCACAGCCCTTCGGGCGGCTGAAGAACGCGGAGTCGTAGAGGAGCTTCCCCTCATCGTCGACCGCATAGCAGTCGGCTACGAACTGCGAGTACTCGTCGCCGTGATGCACCTTCTCTCCCTGAACGTCGCCAGGGCCGTGCACCACGAACCATTCCATCCACGCCAGGGCAAGCCATCCCAAAGAACGGTTGCTGTCATGACCGGGGGCGCGCACGGTGACGTGCGGCACGCGGTCTCCTAACCGGTCAGGCGGGCGCGACGGGAGTTGATGTCCGTCACCCCGTCGGGGCGCTGTACGGGCTTCTGAGGGCCTGCGGAAGGCTGGTCGACCTTCAGCTTCAGTCGGGCCCTGTCCTCCGGCGTAGCGCCGAACTTGGCGGCCCTGAGGCGCACTTCGGAGGCGAACTCCCACCGGCCCTTTGCCCACATCGTGTGGTGCATGAGGGCGGTGTCGATGAGGAAGAGCCAGTCCGTGTCAGTGAAGGTCTGCGCCTGCGCTGACGTCCGCCAGGAGTTCCACCAGAGCTGAGTCATGGCGTGCCACTCGACAGGGACGCCGTCCTCGTCACCGAGCACGCCCGCGGGCAGTTCGGGGCCGCGGAGTTCGTCGTCGGCGGTGACGATGGTCTCCGGCTCCGTGGCGTTGCGTCTGCGGCGCTTGGACGGGTCCTTGGGGGCGGGTCCGCGGCCGGCCACTAGTCGGCCTCCGCATCGTCGGCGCGGAGGTCCGCAAGCTTCTTCGTCAGGGCCCCCCACTGCTCAGCGGTGAACACATGCTCCTCGTCGGGGAGCCGTATCCAGCGCGGGGAGGCAGGCAACATGCCGCCGTTGTCGTACCAGTGACGATCGGGCTCGTCAGCCATGAGGGACACCTCCCGGGTAAGGAACGGCTGTCCGTCCCCTGTCGGGAGCTAGCGAGCCGTCAGCTTGGAAACCACCGCGGAGAGGTCCGCGAGGATCGACGGGGAGGAGCCATGCCGGCGCCCCGTCATTGCGATGTAGCGGCCGGTCCCGTAGATCTCCACGGCCGTACCGTCGGGGCGTCGGATGCGGCGTCCCTGTCGGACGTCCGCGCGGCCCCAGATGTGCAAGCCATCGCCGGACGGGGACACCTCTACGTAGGTGGCGCCCGCGTCGCGGAGAATGGCTGCGGCCCACGGAGCCACACGGCCCGTGAGCGGGTTGACGCAATGGTCAAGGTCCAGGCACACGATGTCGTCTTCGTCGGAGAGGACGAAGCCCAGACCGACGCCGGCCGTCGAGGCAGCAGCGTCCTTGTACGTGCTCCACGTCCGCGGGTCCGTCGAGGACGCGGCCATGCCGGCCGACGTCAACGGGACCTTCTTCGCGTCGCGCCGGACCCACCTGTCGCGGGTCTTCAGCTCGACGGGGAGCGGGTTGCGCACTTTCGCACGCGAAAGTGCCTTGCGGCACCGGGGCGAGCACGTCTTGGCGTGGGAGCGAGCCATGATCGGCATGTCCCCGCGGCAGTGCTCGCACGTCCTAGTCATGGGTCCATCCTAAGGGCGGCCGGTCACACTTTCAACCCCCCTGACCTGCGGTGATTGCATAACAGGTGAGACCGGATCGCTGTGCGCCCGCCTGCCGTTCCGGGGGTCAGATCAGCCCGAGAGGCCGGCGTTCGGCCCTCCAGGAGGCGCCTGTGGACGCCTCGCCCACATCCCCCAGACCCGTACAGACCGCGAGACCCAGCACCTCTTCGGGCTTCTGATCTTGCCGGAGGGGATCACCCCCCTGGCCCCCGGGGCTAATCGATCTTCGAACCGAAGCCGGCACGGGGCTCGCGACGATCACCGTCGGCGTGCTCGCCTCTGATCTCCAGCCGGCTGGGCACGAGCGTGAGCGTCACCGTCGTGCACGTGCGATCGACTCCGACGTTGATCTTCGGAGCCTTCGCGAGTCGACCAACATCAACGCCGTTGACGAGCACTCGCGTCACGCTGACGCCTTGCTCGCCCGTGTCGTCTGCCTCCTCCAGCACCACGTGAGCGCCTGCCATCAGTCCTCCAGGGCCGGGTGTGTGGGCTTGGGTCGGTCGATACGCACGCGCGTGAGTGCCGCTGCTGCACCACCCTCACTGCTGCTCTTACGTGCGTGGCACCACGAGCACAAGGCCCGCAGGTTGGCCATGCTGTGGTCACCACCGGGGACGATGTGGTCCACGTCAGTGGCCTCAGCGCCACAGATGCGGCCGTCTGAGAAGGGCATCTGACAGACACCCTTGTCCCTGCGCAGGACACGGCGCCGCAGTGACGCCCAGTTCGTCGGGAGCCGGCTCTTGCGTGTGCTGCCTTGCCACGCCATAGCGCCTCCTCGTCCTGCGCCCGTGCCTTACGCTGTGGGCTCCACGTGGCCAGGGAGGGCCACTGATTCATGGGGGGATGCGCTATGCGCGCTCACATTCGCCGTGCCGCTGTGCCGGCCGTCGTCCTGTCGCTCGCTCTGCTCTCGGGGTGTTCCTCCGGAGACGACTCCGCGGGCGCTGCTCCGAAGCAGGAGCCGGCTGCGGAAGCCACCATCGACCCCGCCGACTTGCCGTCGGAGGAGCCGTCCTCGTCGGCATCCGCCACCCCGGCTCCGGTTCTGAAGGTCGGGGAAACGACGGAGTGGGCCTACGGCGAGACGGACGACACGGGGCAGAACTACGCGGTGAAGACGAAGATGTCCGTCAGCGTCGACAGCGTGCGCTACGTGACGCCGGCTGAGATCGATGCCGCCGAACCGGAACAAGGTCAGCTCGTCGAGCTGACGCTCACGCTGAAGAACGTCGGCCAGGCTCCGGCGGACGTGATGCTCTACGGGATGACGAAGTGGGAGGACGCGACCCACGCCGCCCAGGACGCGACAACGCTGGAGGGCGTCGGGGACGGTCCGTCGCTCGACACAACGTACAAGCCGGGCCAGGCCGTCACAGGGAAGATCGTGCTCGACGTCGCCGCCAAGGGCGGAAAGGTGAGCTACGTCGGGACGGAAGACCCGAACGCAGAGGCGGCCTTCGTCATCGAGATGCCTGCCTCCTGAACGAACTCAGCCCCGCTCCCGGGAACTCTCCACCGGGGCGGGGCGTGTCTGCTAGCGTGGAACGCATGCTCCCCGCGTCAGCGGGGTGTGACCTCGAAGTAGGGGTCTGAGAAGTACCTGTTCCCCGCACCCGCGGGGATGGCCCCAGCCTTAGGGGCGCGTAGTACTGCTCCCCGCGTCAGCGGGGATGGCCCGCGTTATGGGCACAGCTTGATCCTGCTCCCCGCATTGGCGGGGATGAAGGCGGCTCCAGCAACATTGGGGCCGCCTTCCTGCTGTGTCGGTGCTGCCCGGGTCCCGCCGTCGGACAGCGTGCGGTGTCTCCGTCGGGTCCTAGCCCTGCACGGAGTGTCCGCTACATCGGGCGCGCGCTGATCAGTCACGCACGGGACGCCCCTCGCACGGACGGGAGGGATCGAACCTCCGTAGGCGGCTTTGGAGACCGCTGCTCTACCACTGAGCTACGCCCGCTCGTCCGGACCGTGGGGTCCGAGTGCCGGCCGTCGCACACCGGCGAGTCATAAAATCCCCTCGTGGAAGACTTACTGAGGGAGTTCGCCGAAGTACACCGACTAGCGATCATCACCGATGAGGTAGAAGGCTTCCCGCGACGTCGGGAGTACCTCCTCCGACGCGCGGCCGTGGCCGACCGCTTCGAGATCGCCTGCCCTCACGAGCCGACAGCAAAACCGGCGGCCAACACCTACGCTCTCCGGCTGCTGGAGTACGACGCCAAGCTCAAGACGTCCCGGGGGCCGCTGGAGCCTGAAGACCCTCAGTGGGTGGGTCGGCCACGAGACTACGTCCGTCAGGAGTACGACGCGTGGGTGCTAGGGGGTTCCGCGGAGCAGCCGCAGGATAGATGACGGAAGCCGTCGTGGTCCCGCCCGGAGTCGAACCGGGGTTACCCCTCAGCGCTTACGCGCCTACACGGGCGGCTTACCGTTAGCCGAAGAGACCGTCGGGCCGCCTCCGTCTCCGTCTCCGTGCGCATGGGCATCTCCCACCGCCTACCGTCTCCGTGCGCACCCTCCCCGTCCGCGTCTGCCTGCCGACCCTCGCAAGATCCGGCGCACGCTGCCTGACGAACGGAAGTCTGAGACGGCCGGACCGCTGCAACCGCGCTTCAACCCGGAGGAGAGTGCGGGGAGCACGGGAGCGGTGCCGGCCGTCGGGGAGGGAAGCGGGCCGCACGCTACTCGTCGCGGTCGCCTCGTCCTTCCCTCCTACTACTGTTATGGGGCGCATGTGACGCGTTAACGATCTTGGAAACGGCCCTGGACAGACCGGGTGTCAAAGTGTCGAACTAACCCCCTTTTTCATTTTCTCTCTACACGCGTTAGAAGAAATTGAAAGTAGGGGGTTAGTTCGACACTTTGGCACCCGGATTGGCCAATCACGTTACACAGAGCGACACATGACACCTCACCCCTTACCCTCCGCAGTTATCCACAGGCGCCTGTGGAGGACGAGGCGCCGGTGCGACGTCGGCGAGGCGGGCGACGAGGGGCTTGGGTGCGTTGAGAGCCCTGGAAGAGTGACTCTCAACGCACCCAAGCCCGCCTCAAGCCGTTACCGAGTTGTTATCAGATTCCCCCTCGTCCGGCGTCGCCCACACCACTTCGACCCGCTCCCTGATCCTCTCAAACGCCGTTCCGCGCTTTGTTGTCGCAGGACCAACGATGACGTGGTCGGCAAACAGCGACAAGAACGCCCGTTGCTCCGGTACATCCCACCGGGACCAGAGACCACCCTTCGCCAACGGGTCGTCGTCACCATTTCCTGTCCACGCCTCCAGCGGGAGCCGCGTAGCCGTCGACGCTGCGGCCCTCAGCTCATCGACACGCGCCGCGCATCGGGTCTCGTGAGCCCGGTACTTTTGGATGGTGTCCTTGAACGCTGCACGTCCCGTGGGACCCTCGTACAGGCCGTCGTCCCGATCGGCGTACAACTCCTTCATGCTTTTCTGAACATGAGCAAGCTGCGCCTCTTGCTCCGCCAGTTCCGCAGCCGCCTCCGGATCGGCACCCTGAACGGCGAACCGTTCTGCGGCTGCTGCGAGGAGGGCGACATCGTCATCGTCGCCGGGGTCCAGTGCCGCCACCTTGGCCCACAGGAGAGCCGCAACAACATTGTTGGTGTCCTTCATCTTGATGCGTAGGACGTGCTTCGGAACGTCCCCCACGCTTCGACGGAGGTTGCACACGTACGTCTCATCGGCGTTGGACACCGTCATGCCGGCGTCGCATAGTCCACACCGAAGAGCGCCCCACGACCCCAGGAACGTTAGTGTGCCAGCCCTGTCTACCCTGCGTGTTCTCTTGCGACCGTCTAGGACGGCCTGGAGGTCGTACCACCGTTTGGGCCCGATGAATCCCTCATGCGGCCGCACGGGTTGCCCCTCCTCATCGCGGAGGATCTCCCGGTGCTTCGTCTTGGGATCCACGGGGCCGATAGCGAACCCGGCCAGTCGGGGATCGCGGAGGATCCGGCGCACCACAGTCGACGACCATTCGTTGTCGGCCTCGTCACTGCTGCCGCCCTTCCGACGAGCGCGTGACGCCTTTCGGCGAGCCTCCGCGGCCTTCTCGTCGAGACTGCCCAGCGGCGTCCTTGCCCCGCGCTCCGTCAGGTCCGTTGCGATGGCGTTTTCCTTCGCGCCCTCCTCAGCCTGCGCGATGATGTACCGGACGTTGTCGGCCGGCGTCGACTCGGGTCCGATATCCGCGTCGCTCACCGTTCCCGGTTTCAGTTTCCGGACGGTGATCTTGTCGACCTGGACCGGTTCTGCGTCGAATCCGTAGGGCACCGGTCCCGACGAATGGGACCCGCGGGCCTTCAGCTCCTTGAAAGCGTCGCGAATGAACTTGCTCTTGTTCTTCGACTCCTGGTGCGCCAGGCCGGCGATAAGCGCGAAGAACGCCACACCGAAGGGGTTGTCATCCGACGTGTTGATGAACGGTTCTTGCGTGGAGACAATTGCGACCCCGCACTTTGCTAGCTCCTGCTGGATCTGCATAGCCTCCGCTGCGCCCTGTCGGGTCAGCCGGGAAAGCATGTAGATCACCACCACGTCGAACTTGCGCGCCCTGGCATCCTCCATGAGCCGCTCGAACCCAGGTCGGTAGACGTTGGGGTCGTAGCCGGAGAGGCCGATGTCCGAGTAATCGGTGTCGATGTGCGTCCAGTTGTCCTGGCTGTTGATGTACGCGACACTCTTGTTGCGCTGCATCTTGGGTGACGCCTGGCTGTCAGTCTCGCTCTTGTGGCTCTGACGCTCGTAAGTCACGGCCCTGATCATGTCCTGATCCCTGTCCCCCAGGGCTACAAGCTCCATGGGTAGATACGGTACCGGATCTGAAGAAGGCGTCGAAGCCGAGGTCCTCGGTGGCCTTCGCGACGGTGAGCAAGGTGTCGTAGGTGGCCCCCTGCTGGGGCTCGGTGAAGATACGGAGTTCCATGCCGTCCATCCTGCCTGGTCGGGCGGCTCCGGCCCGACAGGCTCCCGCGTGCCACGGCGCGTACGCGCCCCTTGCCCGAGGGGAGGGGTCATCCCGCCTCCCGTTCCGGTAACGCCGCGTCCCGGTCCGCCAGTCTGCGCAGCATCTCCAGGACTCGGTCCCGCGACTCGTCGGCCGCGTCGATGGCCTCCATGCACTGCCAGTACGTGCCCTCGTCGTCCACCGTGCAGGCGATGCCGACGAGGGCGATGCCGATCTCGGCGAGGAGCGTGCCGAGGCACATCAGGGCCTGGCGGGCGTCGCCCAGCTCGGTGAGCTGGGCGGCGCGCAGCTCACCGGGGGCCAGGTCCGGGGTGCGCAGCACTCCGCAGCCGCGGCCCGCCAGTTCGGTCAGTCCCAGGGCCTCGCCGCGCAGCTCGGGTGGTCCGTGGACCGCCAGCCGGCTGCCGATCGCCTGCGCGAGCGCCTGCGCCTGCCACACCTCCGTCAGCATCTCCGGCACCTCGCCGCCGGCTGCCAGGGCACGCCCGCTCGTCACGATGAGCCGCACCGCGTCCATGCGCTGCCCCCGTCTGTCCCGACGCGCCGCCCGCGGCGCGTCCGCCCGAACTCCGTTGCTCACTACCCAGAGTGAAGGTGTGTGGGACGAAAAGCCATAGCTGGGCAGAAATATTCGGACAACAAAGGGGATACGACACCGGAAGTGGATGCGGAGAGTGATAGCGGAGCGCCCGGCTCCCCTATTCTCTGTTCCCGTCCGGCGCGGGGAAGCGGGACTCGTTGCGGTCGATCTTCGCGTCCAGGGCGGCGAGCGGGTCGATGCCGAGCACCTCGCAGAATTGGAGCAGATACGCGAGCACGTCGGCGACCTCGTCCCGGACGCGGTGCGCGGAGCCGGGGTCGTCCATGACGCGGGCGGACTGCTCGGGCGTCAGCCACTGGAAGATCTCGACGAGTTCGGACGCCTCCACGCTGAGGGCGGCGGCCAGATTCTTCGGGGTGTGGTACGGCTGCCAGTTCCGCGCGGCGGCGAACTCGGCCAGTCTGCGCCGGAGCGCCGCCAGGTCCGGGGTGGGGCGGGGATGATCGGTCACGGCGTCAGGTGTACCACCGTGACGCCCGGCGCCGCCGCCCAGGAGGCGTCCGCGACGGCGCCGACGAGACCGATGTGCCCGCGGTCGCACATCCGGGCCGCCAGCCGCAGCAGTTCGGCGCGCTGGTGCACG
>NZ_WWHX01000397.1 GCF_009862125.1 Streptomyces sp. SID5910 | reverse complement strand
TCTCGGGGCCCACCGCGACGATCCGGTTGCCGGTGACGGCCACGGTCCCGGTGCGGTGGATCGTGTGGTGTGCGTCGACGGTGACGACCGCGCCGCCGGTGAGCAGCAGGTCGCAGTGCCGGTCGTGCGCGGAGGATGACGCAGGTGACATGCCGCTCCCTCTCCTGGGCGGCGGGGGCCGCCCCGTGCCGTGGGCGAACGGGGTGTTCTCCGGCTCGGAGGCGGGCTCACGGCCGGAGGCGCCGAACGGTTGCCCTTGACGGGAGGTCACCGGCGGGTGCGGCGAGGGGCCTTGGACCGCCTTGGACCACTCGCCTGCCCAAAACATGTAACGCAGCGAGGATGATCGGTGTCAAGAGTGCCGTCACCGCCCGGGGCCCGTACGGCCCTTGATTTCCAGGCCTGTTGAACGGCCCGCTCCGACAGCTCTGAGCAGGACGGCAGGTCCGGTCGCGCGGCCCCGGCGGTGGACGGCCTCCGTGCGCGACGTATTGACAGCCTCCGGAGCGAGCCTAGGTTGCATGCAATATTCATCGTGCGGGCGCAGGGATTCCGTCGCGGCTGCGGCGGAGGAAGGAGAACGCACATGTTCCGTTTCCCCCCAGGCGGTCAGGGCCGGCCCCGGCCGGTGCCGCAGGACCCGCGGGATCCCGTGGACGAGGTGCCGCGCGTGTGGCGGCTGGCCGTCTACGGCTTCCAGCACGTACTCGCCTTCTACGCCGGAGCCGTGGTCATGCCGCTGCTGGTGGCGGAGGGCATCGGACTGGATGGCGAGGAGGTCGGCACGCTGATCAACGCCTCACTGATCGCCTGCGGGATCGCCACCGTCCTCCAGGCGGTGGGCCTGCCGGGCATCGGGATCCGGCTGCCGATCGTGCAGGGCACGTCGACCACCGCGGTCCCGTCGCTGGTGTCGGTCGGGCTGGCGGCCGGCGGCGCGCGGGCCGGGCTGCCCACCGTCTTCGGGGCCGTGATCGCGGCGGGCCTCGCGCTGTTCCTGATAGCGCCCCTGTTCAGCAGGCTGGTGCGGTTCTTCCCACCCGTGGTCACCGGCACCATCCTGGCGGTCGTCGGCATCACGCTGCTGGCCGTCGCGGCCCGCCAGGTGGGCGGCGGGGACACGGGCGCCGCCGACTTCGGCAGCCCCGCCCATCTCGGGCTGGCCGCGGTGACCCTGGCCGTCATCGTGCTGCTGCACAAGCTCTCGCGCGGCTTCCTGGCCACGGTCGCGGTCCTCGCGGGGCTGGGTGTGGGGACGCTGGTCGCGGCGTTCGCGGGCCGCACCGACTTCTCGAAGATCTCGGACGCCGGCTGGGTGGGGGTGGCCGCGCCGCTGCACTACGGGGCGCCCCGCTGGGACTCGATGGCGGTGCTGTCCCTGCTGCTCGTCATGATCATCATCACGGTCGAGAGCATCGGGCAGTTCTTCGCCGTCGGGCGGATCGTCGACCGGAAGGTCGACGGCGGCGACGTCGTCCGGGCGCTGCGCGCGGACGGCCTGGCCACGGCGGTCGCGGGGGTGCTCAACTCCTTCCCCACCACCGTCTACTCGCAGAACATCGGCCTGATCCGGCTCACCCGGGTCAAGAGCCGCTGGGTGGTCGCCGCGTCCGGCGTCATCATGCTGCTCCTCGGGCTGGTGCCGAAGGTCGGGGCGGCGATCGCCGCGATGCCCGCCTCGGTGCTGGGCGGCGCGACCCTCGTGCTGTTCAGCACGATCGCGGTGGTGGGGGTGCAGATCCTGCTCCAGGCGGACCTGACCGACCAGCGGAACACGGTCCTGGTCGCCGCCAGCGTGGGCATCGGCTTCCTGCCCACGGCGTATCCGCAGTTCGCCGAGCAGATGCCCGGACGGCAGCTGCATGCACTGTTCGAGAGCGGGATCATCCTCGGCACGCTCTCCGCCGTGCTCCTCAACCTGTTCTTCCATCATCTGCGGCTCCCGCGGCGAAAAGCCAAGTCCCCGGAGCCCGTTGACGAGTCTCTGGATTACATGCAACATGAAGCGCGAGTCGCGGAGACACCATGACAAGGGGGATGGCGATCATGCCGACCGAACGGGCCGTCAATCCCGTCGCAGGCGGAAGCCTGCTGGCGGACCAGGCGTACGAGGAGTTGAAGGGCGCCGTGCTGGCGAACCGCTTGCAGCCCGGGGACTCCCTGTCCGTGCCGGCCCTGGCGGCCCAGATGGGCATCAGCCGCAGCCCCGTGCGGGAGGCCGTGCAGCGCCTCATCCACGACGGCCTGGCCACCCACGTGGCGCACCGCGGGGCCGTGGTCGCCACCGTCGACGTGGAGGACGTCCGGCAGCTGTACGTCGTGCGCGAGGTGATGGAGGGACTGGCGGCCCGCCTCGCGACCGAGCGGCTCGACGCCACCAGGGTCGCCGAGCTGCGGGCGCTGCTGGAGGACCACGAGCGGGTCGTGGCCTCGGGCGAGAACGAGAAGCTGCACATCGAGATGGACATGGCGTACCACCGGCTGATCCGCGAGGTCGCCGGCAACGTCCATCTCACGGCCGCTCTCGACACCATCCAGGGCAAGGCGCACCTGGCGCTGCACTCCCTGTGGCGCAGCCCGGACGCGCCGCGGCTGGCCCTGGAGGAGCACCGCCGGATCTTCGAGGCGATGACCGCGGGCGACACGGACGCGGCCGAGCGTGCGGCCCGCGAGCACGTGCGCCGGCTGCGGATCCGGCTGTCGCAGGCCGTCGCGTCGGGTCCGGAACCCGGCCGGGGAGCCGCGCCGGTCCGGGCCGTGCCGTAGGCCGCGTCCGCGAAGTCCCGCCCCGCCGGGGCGTCTCGGTTCCGTGCCCGAGCGGCCGGGACCGAGGCTCCCGGCCCGCCGCGCACCGTCCCGCACCACTGCCCGTGAGACCAGTGAGAAGGGAAGTGATCGTCCGTGATCACCGCCACCGGCACCCGGCAGCGGCTCGACACCGGCCGCGGGGTGGGCACCGACGCCCTGCGCCCGGACGGCACCCTGAAGGTGCGGGGCGCCTTCGCCTACGCCTCCGACCTGCGCTGGGACGGCATGGTGTGGGGGGCCACGCTGCGCAGCCCGCACCCGTCGGCGCGGATCGTGCGCCTCGGCACCGCCCGGGCCCTGAAGCTGCCCGGCGTGGTGGCGGTCCTCACCCACCGGGACGTGCCCGGCAGCCCGCGGTACGGCATGAAGGTCGCCGACCAGCCGGTGCTCGCGGCGGACCGGGTGCGCTACCAGGGCGAGCCGGTGGCGCTGGTGGCCGCCGACCACCCCGAGACCGCGCGCCGGGCCCTGCGCCTGATCGACGTGGAGTACGAGGAGCTGCCCGCCCTCACCGACCCGGAGGACGCCGTCCGGGGGCTGGGCCCGCTGGTCCACGAGGAGCGCGTCGACGGCGGCCACGGCAACGTCGTACGCCATGTCCGCATCCGCCACGGCGACATGGCGAGGGCGCGGGCGGAGGCCGAGGTGGTCGCGCGGGGCGTCTACGAGGTCGGCATGCAGGACCAGGCGTTCCTGGGCCCCGAGGCCGGGCTGGCGATTCCCGGGGAGGACGGCGGCGTCGACGTCCTGGTCTCCACGCAGTGGCTGCACGACGACCGGCACCAGATGTGCGCGGCGCTCGGACTGCCGCCGGAGAAGGTGCGGTTGACGCTCTCGGGCGTCGGCGGCGCGTTCGGCGGCCGGGAGGACGTGTCCGTGCAGATCCACGCGGCGATGCTCGCCCTGCACACCGGCCGGCCGGTGAAGATGAGCTACAACCGCGAGGAGTCCTTCTTCGGCCATGTCCACCGCCACCCGGCGAAGATGTGGTTCGAGCACGGCGCCAGCCGCGAGGGAAAGATCCTCTACGTCACGGCGCGGCTGCTGTTCGACGGGGGCGCCTACACCTCCACCTCGCAGGTCGTCATCGCCAACGGCTCCTACTTCGCGGCCGGGGCGTACGAGGTGCCGCACGCGGAGATCGACGGGTTCTCCGTCTTCACCAACAACCCGCCGTGCGGGGCCATGCGAGGCTTCGGCGCCGTGCAGTCCTGCTACGGCGTGGAGTCCAACCTCGACCGGCTCGCCCGCGAGCTGCGCATGGACCCGCTGGAGCTGCGGCTGCGCAACGCCATGACGACGGGCACGGTGCTGCCGACCGGCCAGGCCGTGGACGGGCCCGCGCCCGCCGCGGAGCTGCTGCGCCGGCTGCGCGACCGCCCGCTGCCGCCGGCCCCCGATCGCGAGGCGTCCGCGTTCGCGCTGCCGGGCGGCCTGAACAACACCACGCGCGGCGAGTCCGTCCGGCGCGGCGTCGGCTACGCGATCGGGGTGAAGGCGATCGGCTTCTCCGGCGGGGTGGACGACCGTTCGGTGGCCCGGGTCCGGCTGTCCCTGGTGGGCGGCGAGCCGGTCGCCGAGATCCACACGGCGGCCGCCGAGTGCGGGCAGGGCATCGTCACCGTGCAGACGCAGATAGCCCGGACCGAACTGGGCGTGGACCGGGTGGTGGTGCTGCCCGCGGACACCGCGGTCGGTGACGCCGGTTCGTCCTCCGCCTCCCGCATCACCTGGATGAGCGGCGGCGCCGTCCAGGGCGCCTGCCGGGCCCTGCGGGAACAGGTGACCGCACTGGGTGACGCACCGCTGGTCGAACTACTCGCCGCACACGGGCCGTTGGAGACCGAGTACGAGTACGCGCACCGCCGTACCCGTCCCATCGATCCCGAACGCGGGCAGGGCGACGCGCACATCGCCTTCGCGTTCGCCGCGCACCGCGCGGTGGTCGAGGTCGACACCGAACTCGGCCTGGTCAAGGTGGTCGAGCTGGCCACCGCGCAGGACGTCGGCAAGGCGATCAACCCGCTGGCGGTGGAGGGGCAGATCGAGGGCGGCAGCGCCCAGGGGCTCGGCCTCGCCGTGATGGAGGAACTGCACGTCTCCGGGGGCCGGGTGCGCAACCCCTCCTTCACCGACTACCTCATCCCGACCATCGCCGACATGCCGACGGTCCCCATCGACCTCCTCGAACTGCCGCACCCCGATTCGCCGTACGGGCTGAACGGGGTGGGCGAGCCGCCGACCCTGTCCTCCACGCCGGCCATCGCCAACGCCCTGCGCGACGCGACGGGGCTGGAGCTGGCCAGGGTGCCGGTGCGACCCGACGACATCGCCGGAAGGGGGTGAGGCGGGCCCGACGGGTTCCCTCCAGACGGTTCTGCACGGTTCGGCACGGCGGGGAGGCGACTCCGCGCCGCAGCGACAGGCCAGACCCCAGGAAGGACAGAACGTGATCATCGACACCCACATGCATCCGACGAACATCGTCGACCAGGCGTGGCGGCACGACGGCGAACCCTTCACCGGTGAGCGCATGCTCGAGATGATGGACCGGCCATACATGATCAACGGCAAGCCGCGGCGCATCGACTACGGCTGCATCATGCCCCCGCCCGGCAACAGCGTCTGGCAGGAGGGGATGCGCACCGGCCGCGAGGGCATCCGCGACTACATGGCGTACATCACCCATCTGGTGACGACGTACCCCGACCGCTTCATCGGGAACTTCATGTACAACCCGCGCTTCGGGCCGGAGAACGGCGCGAAGGAGCTGGCGTTCCACGTCAAGGAGTACGGCTACAAGATGGTCAAGCTCCACGCCAACATGCACGCCTACCGCCCCGACCGGGCGCTGGACTGGCTGCGGCCGGTGCTGCGCGTCTGCGACGAGCTGGGCGTCGTGGTGCTCATCCACACCGGCGACGGCCCGTACTCCATCCCGACGCAGTTCTACCCGATCATCCGGGAGTTCCGGGACGTCAACTTCATCCTGGCGCACTTCGGTGTGCAGACCGGCGGCGTGTACTGCTTCGAGGCCCTGTACATGATCCTCGACAGCCCGAACGTCTACGGCGAGTCGGGGTGGCTGCTCCAGTCCCGCATCGTGGAGTTCGCGCAGCAGATGGAGCGGCACCAGATGGTGTTCGGCACCGACTCCCCGCCCAACGAGCCCGGCATGTGGGCCCGTGAGCTGGAGGTGCTGTGCGGTCCGCCGCCCCAGGGCATGAACCTCTCGGAGGAGGACCTGGAGGGCTACCTCGGCAACAACATGGCCAAGCTGCTCGGCCTGAAGCCCACCCCGCCGCCGCGCGACGTGGAGGAGGCGCAGCTGCGGCTGAAGGACACCTACGCCGCGCTCGGCCCGGCCGCCGCCGGCCGCGCCTGATCCGCGGAGCGCCGTTCCGTCCGGGGCCTCGCGGGGCCCCGGACACCCCTCCCGTTCCCGTGGACCACGCAGAGGACTGGATGCCGCCATGCAGCCGACCCGCCCGCCGAGGACGCAGGACCTGCGGGTCTTCCTCGCCGACTACACGAAGGACCACCCCGAGGACGTCCTGACGGTGGACGACCGGATCGCCGGGGAGGACGTGGCGGCGCTGGCCGTCGAGCTGGCGGCCCGCGGCCGTGCGGAGCTGCTGGTGTGCCGCGACGTCGAAGGCCTGGACGGCACCCCGCTCGTCACCAACGTGTTCGCCTCCCGTCACCGCGTCGCCCGGCTGCTGGGCACCGACGCGGCCGGGCTGCACCGCGCCTACCAGGCGGCGGCCGCGCGCCGCACCGAGCCCCGGGTCGTCGCGGACGGCCCCGTGCTGGAGTGCGTCACGGAGGGCGACGCGGTGGACCTGCGCACCCTGCCGATCCTGCGGCACTTCGCGTCCGACCGGGCGCCGTACGTCACGAGCGGTGTCGTCGCCGTGGAGGCACCGCACGACGCCGGGGGCCGGGCGGGCAACCTCAGCTACCACCGGTCCATGGTGCACGGCCGCGATCAGCTCGCGACCAGCCTGCACTCGCGCGGCCACCTGTGGCAGCTGCTGCGGCTCGCCGCCGACCGCGGGGAGCGGCTGCCCGTGGCCATGGTGATCGGCGGGCACCCCCTGTTCATGCTGGCCGCCTCCGCCCGGGTCGGGCCGGGGACCGACGAACGGGACATCGCCGGCGGTCTGCTGGGCGAGCCGCTTGAGGTCGTGCGCACGCCCCGGCACGGCATCCGGGTCCCGGCGAGCGCGGAGATCGTCCTGGAGGGCTTCATCGACCCCGAACTGCGGGCCGACGAGGGGCCGTTCGGCGAGTTCTCCGGCTACTCGTCCGACCGCTCCACCCACAACGTCCTCACCGTCGAGACGGTGCTGCGCCGCCGCGACGCCCTGCTGCTCGACGTGGTCGGCGGGAACACCGCCGAGCACCTGAACCTCGCCCGCATCCCCCGCGAGTCGGAGATGGCCGAGAAGCTGCGGGAGCGCTTCCCCGAGGTGACCGCCCTGCACTACCCCACCTCCGGCACCCACTTCCACGCCTACGTCGCCCTGCGCCCGAGCCGCCCCGGCCAGGCGCGGCAGATCATGCTGGGCCTGCTCGGCTGGGACCCGTACCTGAAGACCGTCGTGGCCGTCGACGACGACGTGGACGTCACCCGGGACGAGCAGGTGCTCTGGGCGCTGGCCACCCATCTGCAACCGCACCGCGACGTGTTCGTCGTGGACGGGCTGCCGGGCAGCCCCCTCGACCCGTCCTCCACGGCCGACGGCACGACCTCCCGCATGGCGCTGGACGCCACCCGGGGGCCCGGCTTCGACGGCGTCCGGATCACCGTGGCCGAGGACAGCCGCCGCACCGCCCGCCGTCTGCTGGGCGCACTGCCGGACGACGGCACCCGGTGACCGCGGGGACTGCGGGGACTGCGGGGGCCGCCGGGGAACACCACCCTCCGCGCCGCTGTTGCCGCCCGTGTGCGGGAACGGAGGCGGAACGGTGCACGGTGAGTACAAGATCCCCGGCGGCAAGCTGGTCGTCGTGGACGTGGAGGCCGAGGACGGTGTGCTGCGGCACGTCCGCGTGGCGGGCGACTTCTTCCTCGAACCGGACGAGGCGCTGGACGCCGTGAACCGCGCCCTGGAGGGCGCCCCGGCAGACACCGACGCCACGGGACTGGCCGCGCGGATCGACGCGGCCCTGCCGGAGGGCACCGTGATGTACGGGCTGACGTCGGAGGGCGTCGGAATCGCCGTGCGCCGGGCCCTCGCGCACGCCACGGACTGGACGGACTACGACTGGCAGCTGATCCACGAGGCCCCGCAGCCCCCGGCCCTGCACATGGCCCTGGACGAGGTGCTGACCGCCGAGGTCGCCGCGGGCCGGCGCCCGCCGACCCTGCGCGTGTGGGAGTGGGGCTCCCCGGCGGTGATCATCGGCAGCTTCCAGTCGCTGCGCAACGAGGTCGACGCCGGGGCCGCCGCCCGCCACGGCATCGACGTGGTGCGCCGGATCTCCGGCGGCGGCGCCATGTTCGTCGCAACGCGAAGGCACTACTGCCTCGCTGCCTAGCCCTCACACGGCGCTCAAGCACCACAAGTGCGGCAATCGCGACAAAGGTCGGCCGGAAAAACGACCTACTCTGCGCGATTGTGAGCACCACCGTGACGACCGCACCACTCCGGCTGCGCCCTTTGGAGGAGCAGCCCGCATCCGCCGGCCGCCGCAAGCGCGGCCTGATCTACGTCCGGGTCTCAAAGGCCCGTGACGACATGATCAGTCCCGAACTCCAGGTCGGCCACGCCCTGGCCCTCGCCAGGTCGGAGAACATCGACGTCATCGCCGACCCCATCATGGACCTCGGCGAGTCGGGCCGTCAGTTCGAAGAGCGCCGGATCGAAGAGATCAAACAGATGGCGCGCGACAAGCAGTTTGACGTGCTCATCCTGTGGATCTGGTCCCGCTTCGGACGCAACCTCCGCGAGTCCCTCCAGCACCTCGACGCGCTCGTGGACTACGGCGTCGAAGTACGGGCAGCCAAGGAGGACTTCGACGGCAAGACCACCATCGGCCGCTTCGCCATCGCCCAGATGCTGAACATCGCCGAGCTGGAGTCGAACCAGAAGGCCGATTCCTGGCGCGACACCTTCGAGCGCCGGCGGAACAAGGGACTCCCCCACTCCAACCGCGGCCGGTTCGGGTACTACCGCTGCGAGACCTGCCCCAAGTGGGAATTCGGCAAGAAGCTGGAGACGTGCCCAAAGTGCCGCAACGGGATCCTGAAGTTCGACCCGGTGACCGGCCCCGTATTGGCCCAGCTCTACCGCCACTACGCCGCCGGCATCTCAGTCCGCAAGTTGGTGGCTGACCTCAATCGACGGGGCATCAGGACCTTCACCGGCAAGCCCTTCGCCTCCGGCGACCTCCACGCCGTCCTCGACAGCGGCTTCGGTCTCGGCTACGTCCGCTACCTCATACCCGAGCTGTCCCACCAGGTCGTCACGAACGACGACGGCACCACAAAGAGGAAGCGGGTGAACCGGCAGCGCGACGTCACGGCGTTCCTGTACTACGGCGGCGCCCACGACGCGGTCATCGACGACCCGGCCGAGTGCGAGCGTATCTGGGACGCCTACGCCAAGCGCCGCATGGCTCAGAGCGGCCAGAGTTTCTTCTCGAACCGACCCCGCTACTCGCTCTCCCGCCACCTCCGCTGCTCGGGCTGCGGCGGCCGGATGCAGACCGCCCTGCGCAACAAGAAGTACCGCCGCCCACTCGTCGACGGTCTCCCCAACCCTCTCGACGTGACATTTCGCTGTGCCAATCACATCGACTCGAAGTCCTGCCCCGTCAAGGGCACTTACGTATCTCTGGCCGTCGCGGAGAAGTGGTTCCTCGAGTGGCTCGACCGCGAGGCGCAGATGGGCGAGCGAGAGGCTGAGGCGCTCGCGGCAAGGACGGCCGCGCTCAGGACGCAGAGCGACGGCGACCAGACCCTCTTGCGCCGCCTTGAGGATGTCCAGAGCCAGCTGCAAGGCCTCCGCACCAACGACGACAAGCTGACCGACGCCGTCCTCGCGGAGCTGGTGTCCGAAGACTCGGCCCGCCGCAAGCGCACCGAGCTGGACACCCAGAGGCAAGCCCTGATCCGGGAACAGACCGAACTGCACACCAAGTTGAAGGAAGTTCCGGTGCAGCAGACCCGTCCGCCCCAGGGGGACCTCCTCACGGCCCGCAAGATCTACTTGGCCGCAGGCCAGGCCGACCGGCGCGAGCTCGTGTCTAAGCTCGTCCGCGAGATCCGCGTGAACAAGGGCAGGAGCGGCCCGGAAAAGCTCCATGTCTATCCACTCTGGGAAGCACCGCCGCCGTGGGTCCCTCGAGAGCCGTCATCCGACTCGTGACCGCCAGCGGCGACTCCGTACCGGACGGCTAGAACGACCGCCAGGTCCCAGAAGTCCTTGAAGCACTCTTCCTTACTCAGGACGTCTGCCCTCATCACGATCTCGCTTTCTGTGGGAGTTGCTGACCCTCCTGCCTGGAGGGGCGGCTGACCAACCGCCTCTCCAGGATTGGGTATTCTCCTGATTTGTCCCGACCGGATTCTGGTGCTACCGCAAGAGGCCTCGGCGACAGCACTCCATGTACGCCGAGTACACGGAGACGGCGCGGGGCGGTCTGGCGGTGAACATCATCGAGCGCGAGGAAACGGATCCTGACCAGCACGTTCGTGTCTTTCAGTGCTGTCAGGGCAATCGGCGCGCGCGTCGGGTTGCGAGACCTGCGCATTACGAGGGCCTGCAAGATCATCTCAAGTGGTGCTGGACGGTGCCGTCGAATCCCGTTTTCGCTAATCAACCACCTTGTCGACCGGCCGCACTCGCAAATCGTCAGTCTGGCCGGTGGGAACCGAGAGCGTCTTGGAGCGACGGTAGTAGCGTGGGATACGCCGCCGATCGGCCCCGTATCTCCAGGGTACGTGGACGTCTACCTGTTCATGTCAGCAGCGCGATACGCTTGCGCACATCGACGGGAAGCGGTGTAGGCGGAGGTTGAGTGGCGGCTGAGCACACACAGCGCGGAGTGGTCTTTGTCCACGGGCTCTTCTCGTCCGGTTCGACCTGGGACCAGTTCCGGAATCTGGTTGCCCAGGACGCGGAGCTCCGACCGTTCGAAACGCTGACCTTTTCGTACGTCTCACGCCCAGCGGTTCTCAATCCACAGCGCAGACTTCCTTCGTTCGACGATGTGGCGGACAACCTGCGGGGTTTTCTGGAAGTCGATGCGAGGCACTTCGGTAACGTCGTGCTGGTCGCCCACAGTCAAGGTGGCCTGATCGTCCAGCGGTACCTTTCGAGGATGCTGCACGACGGTCGTGGCCTCGAACTGGCCAGGATTCGACGTGTCGTGCTCTTCGCCTGCCCCAACCTCGGCTCGGAACTGGCGCTGAGCCTGCGCCGCGCCATTTGGCGAGGGCGGCACCCCCAGGAGCACCAGCTCCGTCCCATCACCCAAGCCGTCACCGAAGCCCAGCGGACCGTCGTCACCCGAATCGATCACGCCACGGCAGGCGCGGCCGACCAGTGTCCGATCGCCATCACTGCCTACGCCGGTGATACAGACAACATCGTCACGTCGGCCTCGGCTCGAAGCGTGTTCCGTGATGTCGGGGTGCTACCGGGGGATCATTCCACGATCATCCGTCCGGATTCCTCGCGGCACCGCTCGTACACGGTCCTGAAACACCTCCTGCTCATGGATCCGCCGACCTGGAAGCGGCCCGGAGGCGGCAGCGACGTCACTGAGACACGCTCCGGTGACCTCACTGTCGGGCCCGGCACCCAGAAGGACGACACGCTCTCCTCCACCATCGGTGCGCCGGCCTCGTCTTCACGGGTCGTCGTAGGTTCGGCAGACCCGCAGGTCCACGCCCCTCGCAGGGTGACCGAGTGGAGCGCCCGCCTCCTCGGCGTCAAGCCGGCGATCGAGGCGAAGGGCGCCCAGGGGGACCTTCCCCGCTACGTGCCTCGGGACCACGACCGCGAACTGCGCCTGGCTCTCAGAGAGACGGCCACTAACGGCGGACTCGTCGTGCTGGAAGGCGAGCCCTCCACGGGCAAGAGCCGGTCTGCCTACGAAGCCCTGACAGCGGAACTGCCCGACTGGCGCCTGGTGCGGCCTCATACAGCCAAGGACCTGGACGAACTCGTCACTAGCGGATCCAGCCACACTGTGGTGTGGCTGGATGACCTCAGCAGGTTCCTTGACGCCCCGGGAGGGCTCACCGCGGCGGACCTGTTGCGGTTGATCGATGCTTACCCGCCGATAGTTTTCGTAGCTGCGCTTTGGCCCGGCTCCTACGACGACTCAGCAGAGCGCTCGGGAGCGGCCGACGGATCCGCGCTCTCCGAGGCCAGAGAGATCCTGCGGCTCGCGAAGATCGTCAGCGTCGCGGAAGAACTCACCGAGTCCGAGTGGGCAGCGGCCCGGAGCGCCGCGGCTGAGGACCCACGGATCGCGGCGGCGCTCATTGGGGCCGATTTCGGGCTCTTCCAGACGCTGGCGGGCGCCCCCGTCCTGCTCCGTCGCTGGCGTGGCGGCGACCCGTACGGCAGGGCCGTGCTGAACGCCTCCATCGACGCGCTTCGGGTAGGAGGACCGGAGGTCCTGACCCTCGACTATCTGCGCGCGGCAGCACCCGGGTATCTGACGTCGTCCCAGTGGGCGAGAGCGACACCGAACTGGCTGGACTCCGCCCTCGCCTACTGCGCGGAGCGGGTGGACGGCGCGACCGCGGCCCTTTCACCGGTCTCCGGCGTCCTTGCGGGAAGCACCGTGGGCTACCGCCTCGCCGACTACCTGCTGCGCGTAGGCGAACAGCACCGGCGTTTCTCCTCCGTTCCGACCGAGGCGTGGAGGGCCCTGCTACGTACGGTCGTGGAACCGCAGATCCTCGGCAGAATCGGCTGGAACGCCGAGTGGCGGTTGCTGTACGAACTGGCCCACGACTTCTACACGTCAGCTGGGCAGGATGGCGTCACCCGCCGAGCGGCTCTGCTCACCCACCAGGGGCTGAGCGCTCAGGCCCTTGAGCTCCTGGAGCAGGACGCCCAGAAGGGGAACGCCGCGGCTGTCAAGGCTCTCGTCTCACAGAAGTGGCCGACCGACACCGGTCCCGAGGATGTGGTGGCGCGTCTCGCGCCCTACGTATCGGAACACCCTTCCGCAGCGGAAGAAGTGGCCAGGGCACTGGATCGGCTCGGACGAACCGAGGAGAGCATCCATCATTGGGTGGGACTGGCCGAACACAACCATTCCCGGGCCGTGAAGATCGCTGTCGGACACCTCCTGAGACTCGACCGCCGTCCCGATGCGCTGGAGCTCCTCCGCAACCACGCGGGTTCGGATCCCGTCGGCGCGCGCCCGCTCCTTGTACGACTGCTGCTGGAGGAGAAGACCGAAGCGGGGAGGACCGAGGCGGAATCCTGGCTGCGTCGCTGGCTGGAAGAGGGGGACAGCCTCGGACTCCTCCCTGACCTGCTGCTCGACCAGGGACGCCTGCGAGAGGTGGAGGAGCTCGCGGATCTGGACCTCGACAGAGCCAGGGACTCCTTGGTCGGGTATTGGGCGGACCGCGGTGCGGCCGATCCCGAGTCCGCCCGGCGCGCCGTGGAGATCTGCCGACGGTGGGCGAAGGAGAAGAACGGCGAGTGGGTTCTGCTCCATCTCCTGACCCGGCTCGGTCGAACGGAAGAAGCCGTCGAGGCGGCTGTGACCTTCGAACGCGAGCACGGCGCCAACGACGATCTCAACGCGGTAATCACCTCCATGCTCGTTGACCAAGGCCGCGTTGAGGAGGTGCGTGCCCGTGCCGACTCCGGCGACTCCCGAGCCCAGAGCGTGGTCGCCGAACAGCTGATGGCGAGCGGACGCATCGCCGAGCTGGGCCAACGAGCCGCACGTGGCGAGTTGCCCGCCTGCCAACTCCTCAGTGACTGGCTCGGAGAACGAGGCCGCGTCGCGGAGGCCGTGTCGCTCTGGCACCAGTGGGCCGAGAGCAGCGCCGGTGGCTACCGCTACCCCTTGTTCGACTTCCTTGAAAGGCACGGCCTGGACGACGAACTGATGCAGCTGCTGGAAGCCGAGCGGGAGCCGCTGGGGAAGCGCAACGGCCGGCGACTGGCGAGGCTTCTCGTGAAGAAGAGCAGGATCGCTGAGCTGAGGGATAGGGCTGCCGGTGGCGATCCCTATGCCGACGCCGAATTGGTCTCTCACCTCATGGAGCACGGCCAGTACGAAGAGGCATGTCAACGCGCCGTCGCAGGAAGCGGCGCGGCAACGCGGATGCTCCTTGCCGAAGCAGGGAGTGGCCGGGAGCTAGTGCCCGGGCTGATGAGACACGGGCTGCGCCTGGACGGATCCGTTGCTGTCCCGCACAGCGCCTCCGGCCGGAAACGCAACTGATCAGCCTGGCAGAGCGCCCGCCGATTCCCTCACCGCCAGGTTCTCGACCCGCGTAGGGATGGAACAACGGACTCTCCTACGCCCGGCTCCGTCCACGCCCTCCGTCACCACCACCGCAGCCATGTGCACGACCGGCCTCCGTGCGGCCACCGATGACTGTCGACAGGTCCGGAACGAAGAGTGCGAGCGTGCGTTCCCCTCGGTTCAGCGGCGGCCGTCTCGACTGGTTACACCGCTACCTGGAACGCGCGACGGTCGGTACCCCTACTCCCTCTGCGCCCTCACCCCACGACGCCAATCCGTCATCCCTTTCCCGTGCTGGGCTCTCACGGTGTCCGTCAGCTACGACGGCGTGATCGGCTTCCGCCGCCCAACGAGAAGTACCTGCGCCTCCGGGTAAGTGGACTGCAGCTGTCTCTGCCCACCTGCCCCACCCGCCGCACCGTTACCGGGGAACTGCCGACCGCAAGCACCTTGATCGAGCGATTCCGTAACACGTACGCTGACGGTCGTTACTGTGTGTGGCACAAGGCGAACAGTCCGCTGAACGCGGTTCGCTCGGGTTGCCTGCGGGATGCGGGGGTGCAGGTTGGACAACTCCATGCCGGTGGCAGCTGGTGTTCCGCCCATCCACTTCGGAGTGCATGAACTGCGGACCGGAAGCGCGGACGGGGCGCGGGCCGACTTCGAGCAGATGCTCGCCCAGCTTGCCAGCGCGACCAATCCGAACGTCCGGATGATCGCCGCGAATCCGGGCGACTGGGGCATCGACGCTTTCGCCGGTGACCTCGGGGGTGCCATCACGGTGTGGCAGTCCAAGTACTTCATGCCGAAGACCACAACCAGCCAGTCGCAGCAGATCCGTAAATCACTCACGAACGCGCTGAAGGCCGCGGCGACCAACGGTCACACCATCACGCTCTGGATCTTGTGCATCCCCTCCAGCATGGACGGGCCGGCAGCAGACTGGTGGGACGGCTGGAAGAAGCGGCAGGAAAAGGAGCATGGCCTCGTCATCGAACTGTGGGACGAGACCAAGCTCGTGAAGAAGCTGCAGAGCCCCGAGGCTGACCAGGTACGCCGCGCCTACTACGAACCCTTCACGGCGGCGCCCGCCGCCCTCGTCCAGGAGGAGATACGCCTCGTGCTGGACGTGGAGGAGGACAGGGCGGCGGCACTCGACTCGGCTCTGTTCGTGCGCCAGATGACCGAGGCCGGCCACGTCGAACTGGACTCGGCGAAGAGACAGTTCTTCAACGCCGACCTGGTGGCGCGCGAAGTCGCGCACAAGGGCGTGCCGGCTGAGGTTGCCGCACTGAGCTCTGCTGACGCCACCCTTCACGGGGTGTGGGAGATGCAGTTCAACGAATGTTCAGCCGAGGGCACTCTCCCTGCTCTGCATGGCCGGGTATGGCGCGAGGTGCGCGGCGAGCACGACAGACTGCCCAAGGTGCTGCGGCTGGAGGTGACGCACAGCTGGGGTCTGGTTCATCGGCTGGTCGACAACCGTCGGGCAGGCTGGGTCACGCACTGGCGGCAGATCGCAAGCGGTCATGCCGACGACTGAGGTGTCGCGTCCGTCCGCCCCGCTCGACCACTGATGAGGAGCATGCCGTGCAAGCAGACCGGCCGGTTGTGATGCCCGAGGACGAGGTGCCTTTCCGTCTCGCTCAACTGCTGTTGCTCCTTGACGCCGTCGCGGCGCAGGACGCGAAGGGGGCGACTCTGGAGCGCATCGGGTATTACGACTTCCTGTCCGCGAACCCCTTCCTCGTCGTTCCTTCCGAGGGCCGGGAAGCGAGCCTTCTCCGGCTGGCCGGATTCGATCCGCAGGTCCTTGCCTACGCGTCCTCTTCACAGCGGTTCACGAGCCGGCGAGAACGGATCCAGCACGACTTGGCGCTCCTCGTGGCCTACGGGTGCTGCCGGGTCCGAAATCGTAACGGCTCCCTCACCTACTCGATCACAGAGGCCGGTCAACACCTCAGCGAGCAGTTCACCGCCACCTACGCCACCTCCTTTGCTACCGCCGCCGACATCGTCGTCCGCCAGCTCCGCAGACTCAGTGACAAGAGGCTGCGCGAGCAGACCGCACGGTGGCTCAAGCCGGACGGACACGGCGGGCCCGCGGCTGCCCTCATGAGCGTCCTGGGCCCGGGCCCGTTGCTGGAAACGTCCTGGGAGGGATGATCACCATGGAGCCGCTTCCCGGCATCCGGATCCGCCGTCTGCGCCTGGTCGGCACGGAGCGGTCCTACGACGTCGATTTCACCGCCGAACATCGGGTACGGAACCTCTCCGTCATCGCCGGAGCATTCAGCTCCGGCAAAACAGCGGTCCTGGAATTCATCTCGTACGGGCTCGGCGCGAAACGGCACCCCCGCCACCAGGAGGTGCTGCGGAGGGTCCGTTCGTGCCTCCTGGAGGTCGAGCTCTCCGGCGAACCACACGTGATCGAGCGGTCGGTCGGAGAGCCCTCGAAGGTCGCCTTCGTACGCCGCGGAACGATCGACAGCAAGCCCGCAGCCAGGGCAGAGAGCAGGCTCATCGACCCGCCCGGGGCCCCAGAGAGCCTGTCCTCTCTCCTCCTGAGTCACTGCAAGCTCGAAGGCGTCCAGCTACGGGAAGCGCCCACCAACAGCGAATCCCGCACGGACCCCCTCAGCTTCCGCGACTTGATGTGGCTCGCCTTCCTGCCCAACGAACGCGTCGCCGACAAGAACTTCCTGTTCGAGAACGACTACATGCGGAAGCACAAACTGCGGCAGGTCGTCGACGTCGCCTTCGGGGTCCACGACGACCGCGCCGTTGAGCTCGGCCAGCGCATCCAGGAACTAGGCGGCCGGCTCAACCGCGCCAAAGCCGAACTTGCAGCAGCCCGCACCTTCGTCGTGGAACAGGCTCCCACCGCACTGAACGGTGAACCCACGCCTGCCGTCCACGAACAAGAGTTGGCTGACATCACGAGTCAGCTCACGGAGTTGGACCGCCGGGCTCAGGCGGGAACGGAATTCGCAGCCCAGCTGCGCCACCAGCACAAAGAGGCGGCCCAGACTTCCCGCCGGGCGGCAGCGGTCCTGCGGGACTGCGAAACCCAGCTCCAACGCCTGATGCCTCTCCGCGCGCAGTACGCCGACGATCTCCTCAAGCTCGGCATGCTCGGCGAGGCCCAGCAAATCTTCGACCCCCTGAGCGTCACCACTTGCCCCGCCTGCCTGAACCGGCTGCCGACTCCCCCCACCGCCGACAACGGCCGCTGCAGCCTCTGCCGCCACGACCTGAACGCAGCGGAAGGGACGTTGGTCCTCGGCGCTGCCGACTCCGGCAGCCAGGCCGAAGACAACCGGGTGGACGTCGCGGCCGAGACCCGGTCCGCCAAAGCCCGCCTCAAGGAGATCACCACCTACATCGATGACCTCGGCACCTCGCTCGCCGTGCTCAAACTCCGGGCGGAAGAGGCCGCCGTCCGGGAGGAGGAAGCCGCCGCCGCGCTGGACGCCGCGACATCGCCCTCCGTCTCACCGTTCCTCGCCGCCCGCGACGACCTCCACCG
The DNA here is from genome assembly GCF_009862125.1 of Streptomyces sp. SID5910. GTDB lineage: Bacteria > Actinomycetota > Actinomycetes > Streptomycetales > Streptomycetaceae > Streptomyces. The sequence continues at coordinate 11,421 of NZ_WWHX01000397.1, read as the reverse complement.
AAGGCGCGAACAGGTCCTGCGTCAACTCGAACAGGCCGAGAGCGCGGTAAAACTCCGCGAAGGACTGACCAAACGGGCAGACGCCGTGGAACGCCACGAGGCCCAGATCGCCCGCCTCCGCGAGGAACTCGCGCGGCTCGGAGACGCCTCCCACGACCGCGATCGGGTCATCGCCAAGATCAGCGCCCGATACGGCGAGCTCCTACGAGCCTGGCGCTACCCCAAGGTCAGTACGCCCTTCATCAAGACCGATCTCACCCCCTTCGTACGCGGTGAGCCGTACCAGGAAGCCTCGTCCGGCGCCCGCACCCTGCTGACTCTGGCCTGGCAGCTGGCTGTCTTCGAGATCGCCGTCGAAGCAGGAGCCGCGCACCCGGGGTTCCTCATGATCGACAGCCCTCAGAAGAACCTCGGCCACGGCGGCACCCTTGATGCCGTGATCGCGGACGCCGTCGCCATCGACGACTTTTACCACCATCTCTCCCTCTGGCTCGCAGAGCGCGGTAGCCGAGCACAGCTCATCGTCGCCGACAACAGCCCGCCCGCGCTGGTGGAAAGCAGCGTGGTGGTGCGCTACAGCCGCAACGAGAACCGCCCACCGTACGGGCTGATCGAAGACGAAACCAGTGCGGACGAAGAGGCCGAAGCCCACGCGTGAACGCCCGCCCAAGTAAGCAGGGTGCCCTGGGCCAGGAGCGAAGAGCCCGGCCAGCACTCGGGCGAGCGTGGTGACGACGTCGACCGGGCTGACCAGAGTGTCTTGAAGGGACCGCCTCCAACATAGGTGTGCTGGTCCATGGTGAGGAAGAATCCCTCGCCGGGCCGTACGGAAGCCCGACCAGGAGGCTGCGGCGAATGCCGACGGTGTAGCTGCTATGCGACCGGGCCGAAGTCCCCGAGGACTATGTTCTGCGCCTTCAGGTCGCGGTGCACCAGACCCGCGTCATGCACGGCGGAAAGCCCCTCGGCCAACAGCGCGCCGAGGCTCGCCACGAGCGGTATGGACAGGGGCCCCTGGTCCTTCACGACATCGGACAGCGGGCGGCCGGGGACGTAGTCCATGGCCAGCCAGAGCTGCTCGGCGAACGGATCCGCCTCGATGAAACGGGCCACGCGCCCCGTTCCCGAAATCGTGCGCGCGATCGTCGCCTCGCGTTGGAATCTGGCTCGTGTGTGCGGATCCGTGCGGTCGGGCCGGATCACCTTCACCGCGACCGGTTCACCCGCGACCGGGTAGGCGAGATACACCTCCCCCATCCCGCCCGCGCCGAGCCGCCGCTCGACGAGGTACGGACCGATACGCGCCGGCAGAGCCGCGCCGCTCACCGCACACCCCCTGTCTCCCCCAGAAAAGAACACCCTCGTCGGCGCACAGCCCCGCTCCGCCGCGGAAGAAGCAGAGCACAAAGGACACGGACACCTACGAATGACCGCTACAACCTACTGACCGGTGCCACCCGGGAGGAAGTGATCACACCGGACCGTGACCAGCTCCGGAATCCAGTCCGAATGCCCGGCCACGGCTACGGGACCGCCGCCCCGCTCCGTCCCGGTCGCGGCTGCGAGGTCCACAGGCTGCGCGTGTGAGAGCAGTCCGACGGACACAGCAGGGCAGAATGCGGCGGGGACAGGGAATAGCCACGTGCCCGGTTTCCATTGCCTCTCCTGTAAAGATCACGCGGAGGGGGACGCTGGTGACCGACCTGAAGCTGTTCCGGCTGGATGCCGACGGCCGGGACGTCGAGCTGCGCGGCTCGACAGTGGCCCTGGAGGTCCAGTTGCAGCGCCGGATCGAGGCCGGCATGGAGTCCATGCTCGGTATCCGTTTCCTCGCGTCCGAGTATCCGACCGGACCGTGGCACCGTGGCCGTATCGACTCGCTCGGCTTGGACGAGAACGGCGCACCTGCGCTGATCGAGTTCAAGAAGGGTTCGGACAGCGGGGTGCTCTCGCAGGCCGTCTCCTATCTGTCCTGGTTGGAGTCGGCGCACCACGAGTTCGAGGCGTTGGTCCGGAAGGTGTTGGGCGCGGAGGCCGCCGAGTCGATCGACTGGCGTCGGCCGCGGGTGGTCTGTATCGCGGCCGGCTTCTCTCACCACGATCGTGTGGCCGTTCAACGGCTGCCCGAGCGGATCGACCTTGTGCGCTACCGCGTCTTCGAGGGCGGGCTGCTGAGCCTGCGGCTCGTCGACTCCTCGCCCGGCATGCCCGCCGCCGTATCGTCGCGGCGGCCCCGGGAGCGAGACGCGGCGGCCGGCGGCGCACCGACGGTACCGGTGGATCCTCCGCCGGCGAGCGCCGGCCTCGTCCCGCAGTGTCTGCGGGACCTGTACGGAGAGCTGGACGAGGCGCTCACGGCCTGGGGCGAGGTGGAAGTGGCGCCGCTGCGGCACTACATCGCCTACCGGCGGTTGGTGAACGTGGCTTCGGTGATCTTCCGCCCGAAGCACGAGGCGATTTTGATGTACCTCAGACTCGACCCGGACACGGTCGAGCTAGAAGAGGGCTTCACCCGCGACATGCGCGGCATCGGGCACCTCATGACCGGCGACCTGGAGGTCCGGGTTGTCTCGGCAGCCGACCTGGAGAAGGCGGCGCCGCTAATCCGGCGGGCATTCGAGGCTGCCTGACGCAACAGGAGGGGCGGCTGGCGCATCGGTTAGTCGATGCACCAGCCGCCCCTTTTGCATCTGCGGGCCGTCGGCCTCGGCGTCTCCGCTCTCACGCTTATGCCTCCGGTCCGGCCAGCTCGAAGTCGTCCTTCGTCAGTTCGGCCCGCAGCCGCGCCTCGGCGACGTCGGCGTAGTGCGCGGACAGCTCGACGCCCACGAAGCGGCGTCCCTCACGCAGGGCCGCGACCCCGGTGGAGCCACTGCCCGTGAAGGGATCGAGGACGGTGCCGCCCTCGGGACAGACCTGGACGAGCTGCTGCATGACCTCGACCGGCTTCTGGGTGATGTGAACCCGGCCCTTGCGGGGCTGGGAGGCGATGTAGTGGCCCGGCAGGTAGAGGTCGCGGGTGTTGTCGAGGGAGCCCTTGACGCCCCAGATGATGAACTCCGAGTCCTGCTTCGGCCCGCCCTTGCGGGGCCGGCTGGACGGCTTGATCCACGGGATCGTGCCGCTCCAGGTCCACCCCGCCATCTGCAGTGCGTCGGAGGTGGTCGGCTCCTGTCGCCAGTCGGTGAAGACCATCGCGACCGCGTGCTCGGTCGAGGCCCGGTATGCCTCGGTGAGCAGTGCGGTGAGCCAGGAGCGGTAGGAGCGCTGGTCGCGGTTCTCTCCTGGGAAGTTGGCGAGGTCGTGCGCCGAGTTGCTCGTGACGTACTTGGCACGGGCGGTACGGCCGGTTCGATCGGAGCTGGTGCGACCCCCGGAGTTGTACGGCGGATCGGTAATCACCGCCTGGACGCTCTCGTCCGGGAGGGACTTCAGGACGGTCATGGCATCGCCTCGGTGCAGCGTGTAGCTCATGGGGTGGGCCTCTCTTCGGGCACGGCGGAGTCTGGACCTGCTCCGGACAGCACTCAACGGTGTGCATCCGGTGCGAGGTGGCAGCGGAGGTTAACGGCGAATTCCGGCCGCACCTAACGAGGCGACTCCCCGCTTCGGACCCCGGGACCGCAGTCGTTTGGTGTGGCCGGAATCCCGGTCTACTGTCTCGCCGTGCCACCGGGAAGGAGCGCTGCTCCACCCCGCTGAGCTGTGCTTATCCGTACCGTCTCGTCCAAGCGAGCAGCGTCGGAAGCATGTTGCCCATCTGCCCGCGAGCGCCGTGAGGAGGCTCCTGTGCACTGCCTGAGATTACGAGCGCGGCTGGCTGCCGCGCATGACCCGAGACCGGCGTCCGGGAGCTACCAACTCCGCTGACCCGGGCCGGCCGAAAGGCGGATGCACATCGGCGCGGTGCCGACGGCTTTGCACGAGAAGTCGGCACCGCGCCTCCTACGAACACCAAGGAGCCGCTGCGATGCAGCATGCCCTGCCAGGGTGTTCGCAGGTCGGGCATGATCTCGCTCGCCGGGAGCGAGGTGAGCATGTCGGCCTGCTCGATGTGCTCGTCGTAGATGTGCAGCGAGCCGATGTGCAGGTGAAACTCGCCGAGTTCGGCGTCGATCCATCCGGCGACCAGCTCGTGCAGCACGGTGTAGAAGAACACGTCGTACGGCATGCCGATCCATACGTCCTGGCCGCGCATCATGGTCGCCATGTGCAGGCGGCCGGCGCGCAGGTGGAACCGGAACCCAAGGGTGCACGGCACGTCCTTGTGCCCTGCGGCGTCCTGGGCCGGGTCGTAGAACTGGATCAGGGCGCGCCGGGAGTCGGGGTCGGCCTGGAGGATCTCGACGACGCGGGCGAGCTGGTCGACCTTGCCGGCCCAGTTCCGCATCCTGGGGCCGTACGCCCCCAGGAGGACGCCTTCGTCGGCGAACTGGCGCAGCCGGTTGTTGTAGTCGAAGATCCACGGGGCGTCGGAGCCGGACAGGTGCCAGACCGTCTCGGCGACGGCGAACGCCGGATTCACGATGCGGGCGGGCGGGGCGTAGAGCAGGCGGGCACGCGGCTGGGTGAGCAGCAGGTGCACATCGCGGACTTCGTGGGTGGCCATGCCCCGGGGGCTGATCTTCTCGCCGGACTTGGCCAGCGTGACGGCGCCGGAGAACAGCTCGGCGATGCTGTCGGCCGTGAGGGATGTCATCGGACGGATGCTCCTTCGTCCTTGGGCGACGCAGCGGCGCCCGGATGGTGGTGGGTGGAGTCGTCGGCCCTCGGGCCGGAGGTGGCGCGGTCGGTGATGAGCCGGGCGATCCGAGTGGCGCTGTCGCCGCGCCACCGGCAGACCGCGTCCAGGGCCGCCCGCGGGATCGCCGGAGGGCCCGCGCGCAAGCCGGAGAGTGCTTCGGCGACCTCACTGGCGGCCTCGCACCGGGTCGCCAGTCCGTGACTGGTCAGGCCCAGGGTTCGTTCGCCCGGCGGGCCGATTTCGAGGACCGGGATGCCGAGCAGCGCGGCTTCGATCCCGCACGTCGAGTACGCGCTCGCTAGGACGTCCGCGCCGGCGAGGCAGCCTCGGGCTCCGACTCGGGGATCGGCCACCGCGATGGGCGGCCCGGCGTCCCGCTTCACCAGAGCGGTGAAGGCGTCGGCTCCCTGCGCCGGGTGTGGAGCGATGACGAGCCCCCAGTCGCCGTCCGCCTTGGCGAGCCCGTCCAGGAGGAGGTCCGCGTGGGACTTGAGGTGATCGGGGTTGAAGGGCTGGCACGCCCACACCGCGATCCGGGTCGGCGCGCGTCGGCCCCCCGGAGCGAGCAGGTTCTCCAGGTACCGCCGTTGTGTCTGGCGGCTCAGGCTGGTGAGGACATCGAAGCGGGGCTGCCCGAGGACGTGCACCTCGGCCTCGGGGTGGCGCGCCCACCCTCGGCCCAGGGCAAGGTCCCGCTCGCCCATGACGATGATGTCGCGGCTGTGCAGGGCCGGCCAGGCGACCGACTCCGGCGTCCACGCCCCGTGCTGGACGTGCACCGAGTTCGCTCCGTGCCGCTCGGCGGCGTGCGCGGCCAGCACGCCCAGTGGGCTGGTGTCGTTGCTCAGCAGGACGGTGTGCGGCCGGGTGGTCGACAGGATGTCGTCGAGCCAGCTCTCCGCCCGCACCACCGTCCGCCACGACGGTTGGGTGCAGCCCCCGCTGGTCCCCAAGAGAACGGACAAGAGCCTTACGAGCCGTGCAAGTTGGATGCCGTGGCCTTCCACTTGGACGACGTGCTCGTCGTCGGGGCGGTGGAGGCCCTCGGCGGTGCCGGAGACGGTGAAGAGGTCGCTCGGAGCCGCTCGCAGCTCGAAACCCATTGCCGGTCCCGAGCTGCATCGCTCGGCGGCATCAGTGGCGAGGTCGAGCAGGGGGCTCCTCTGCCCGCCGCCAGCTCGGCGAAAACGGGGGTCAGCGTGGCGGCATGGCGGGAGGCCCACGACAGCGCCAGAACGTCCTGCCGTCCGAGATCCGAGGGGAGCGGCCTCGGCTCCGTGTTCGCCGTACTCGTTCGGGCGCGGTTCCGGAGCTGGGCGGAGCGGGTCGGGTTGTGCGGCGCCGCAGCACCGAGCACGTACGCGACGCCGGACCATGTCACGGTGTAGGCCAGGTACTCCCGCGAGCTGCTCGAACGCAGTCCCACGAGACCTTCGTAGGGGGCCAGGATCAGGGGCCCTGGGGCGGAGGCGAACGGTACCCAGGAGTTCAGGGCCAGGAGCTTGCGCACGATCTCGGCGACGAAGCGTCGCACGGGGACGTGCTGAACGTGGAGCCAGTCGGCTCCGCCCGGGGTGGCGGCCCACTTGGCGCTGTAGCGGTCGACGGCCTCCATGACGTCTTCGACACCGGAGCGCAGTAACTGCTTGTCGACGGCCGTCGCATCAAGCTCCGTCGTGTGGATGTGGTCGGTTCGCGCGTGCGCCAGGGCGCCGGTTCCGACGAGAGTCCACGTCGGCTTCCCGACGTTGGAGGAGCGGACCAGGCCGAGGCCACCAGTGGTGCGGGGGCTCACACCGTGCTCCCCTCGACGAGCTGCTTGGCGGGGAGGAGGCTCAGCAGTTCCCTGGGGGACGAGACCGTCTCCGGGGCGGGAGCCGTCGGCTGCCCGTAGCCCCACCCAGCGTGCACATAAGGGACGCCGGCGCGTGCGGCCGACTCCTGGTCGACCGCCATGTCACCCACGTAGACGGCGGAGGCGGGGTCGACTCCCAGGTCGACCAGTGCCAGGAGGAGCGGGTCCGGGGCCGGCTTCGTTCGGCCCGCGCCGGCGGGCGTGCGGATGGTCGCGAAGGGACACCCGAGGCGCGCGAGGAGCGGGGCCGCCCGGTCGACGTGCTTGGACGTCACGACGCCCAGCCGCCAGTCGGCGGCCACGAAGGCGTGGAGCGTCTCGACGATGCCGGCGAACTCCCCCGCGAGGTGCGCGGTGGCCACGGATTCCGCCTCGTACGTCCGGCGGACCGCTTCGGCGTCGGTCACGCCCAGTCGCTGCATGATGTCTCCGAACTCGCGGCCCAGGTGGCGCTCGTAGTCTCGGAAGGGGAGCGCGACGCCATGGATCTTCTGGACTCTCTGCTACGCCTTCTGCATCACGGGACGCGTGTCGAGCAGGACGCCGTCGAGGTCGAGGAGAAGGGCACGCGACCTGTGGTCGTTCGGCGCGGCTGGAGCTGGTGGCGATTCATGAGTGGGAGCGGTCATGATCATCCTCTCGTGAGTGGGGCCGTCGCGCCTCAGAGGGCCGAGGCCGGTTCGAGTTCCAACTCGGGGTACTGAGCCGGAACAGTCAGGCCGCGTCCGGTGGGCCGTCAGTCGAAGGCGAGAACGATCCGTTCGGCGCGGCCGGCAGGCGCGAGAGCCGGTGAAAGCGCGAGAGGCCGGAGCCACGCCCCTGCACCTCACCGGCGGGCACGGCGAAGAGGTCGACGCCCTCGTCGCTGGGCGCCGCCGGGGCGGCCTCCCGGATGGCGAGGAGCGCTTCGCCCTGCTCGCGGTGCAGCAGGAGGTGCGGCGCACGATCGGTGTGTCCCTCGAAAGTCATGGTCAGCCCTCGGTCAGGTGTATTTGAAGGTGAAGACGAGCGCGATGCTCACGGCGGCGATCAGGGCGATCTGGGCGCATCTGCCGCCAGCCCCAGCCCCTTCTGTCCATCCAGCGCAGTGGACTCCTTCAAGTCGGCGCGACGGGCTCCTCGGAGATCACGAGGTGGAGAAACGCCCGGCAGTGCTCGCCCAGATGTTTGATCACGGCGTGGTACTCGTCGTCATCGGAGCTGATGTTGTGCCGGTCGAGGACGATCACGCCGTCGGCCAAGCCCGCTCGGAGCTGCCGCTCGGCTTCCCGCCAACCAGGTCGGTCCCAAGGCGGCGTGTAGACGCCCTGGGATGCGCTGGATGCCGGGAAGTACGTCGTGGTCACCGGGACTGCCACATCGTGGAGCCGGGCGACGATCGCGTAACCGAGCTGGTCGGCCTCGGCCTGCAGCGTCCCCCAGTCCTCGTCAGGTCGGGCACTCGGACTCAGTACCAAGCTGTACGCCAGCACGCACAGCGGCTGATCGTCCTGCTCATCGACGACCTGTCGGTAGAAGTGCTCACGGACGCCTCGGAGATGGCCAGCTCGGGACTGACGCTTCACCCGGGGTGAGGTGCGAGGCCGTCTCGGGTGGTCATCGCCAGCAATCGGCGCCCCACCACCCGTGTGCTTCTCACGCCCCCGGTCGAAGGCAACGAGGCTCAACACGTCGGCTCCGCGCTTGACTGCGTTGTGCGGCGACATGAGGTTGTTGCCTCCCTGAGAGTGGGGATGACCGCGTACGTAGTTCGGCCGCCGTCCGCGACCCCCCACCGAAGCGACAGGCAGGCGACGAGGTGCAGCCCTCGACCACCGAGGTCGGCGGCACTTGCACGTCGTCGCCTCGCCGGTGCGGTGCTGTCGTCGGTGACTCGGATTCGAAGCTCGTGGTCGTCGTGTCGCAGTCGCAGTCGGACGTCCCCGGAACCGTGGATGATCGCGTTGGACACCAACTCCGAGACGACGAGCCGGGCGTCCTCTGCCGGCGCCTGCGGCAACGACCACTGCTTCAGCACGGTGGCCGTGGTTCGTCGCGCTTGAGCTACGTTCACATCCATCGGCTCCATGACCATCTCGAAGACGTGAGAGGCCGGTGGACACCGAGCGGTCGCGGCGCCGACGACGTGGGCGCCGCCGTCGTCGCCCCCAGGCCGGGGTGACGTTGCTGTCCGGTGCGTGGTCATGCGCACATCGCACCGTGGCTGCGCGATCCGGAACAGGGGAAACCGGAGGGGGAAATCTTTGTCAAGGGGGGAAAATCAGGTGGGAGTTGAGGAGAGTATTGGCTTTCTCCCACGGATAGGAGTCAGACTCACGGCAGTGGATCCATTTGCCGAGCTGCTCCGTCACCTGCGGCGTAACGCGAATCGGACGCAGGACGAGCAGGCCGGTGCGATCAACGCCGCATTCGGACGGGCAACGATGACCCGCCGAGAGGTCAATCGGTACGAGAACGGTGCCAACGTTCCGACTGACCACACCCTGGGGAACATCGCTTTGGCCTGCGGCGTCCCGTTGGAGCCACTGCTGCGCGAGGCGAAAGCCGCCCGTGCCAGGCGGCGGAAGAAGAACAAGGCCGAAGCGAAGGACCTGGACGACGTGAAACGCCGAACGCTGCTGGGAGGCACAGTGATCGGTGCGGCTGCGGCTGCCGAGCCGTGGAGCCGGCTGGCCTGTGCACTCAGCAAGGGTTCCAAGATCGACCCCGAGTCGGCAGGGGTGCTTATTGATCATGCTGCCCGGTTGCGTGTGGACGAGCTGAACGAGAGCGCGCTCAGCCTGCAGTCTCGGGTCGAGGCGCACTTGGACGCGATCACCGCAGCCCTCCCCCAGGCCGGAACCCACGAGCGAGCGCTGACCATCGCGGCGGGAGAGACCGCTGCTCTTGCCGGATGGGTTGCCTGGGACCTCGGCGAGCACGACAAGGCCACCTCCTATTACGGGGTGGCCTCGGAGTGCGCGAGGAAAGCTGGGCACCCCCCTCTGCGCGCCCTGGCTCTGGGCTACGCGAGCTACGGTGCCCCCAGCCCTGCGAAGGCGCTGGAGATGCTTTCGCAGGCAGCTCAGGACGTACGCGGACGTGGCAATGCAACCGCCGCAGCGTGGGCCCTGGGCCGGTACGCGGAGGAGGCCGCTCAGTCAGGCGATGACGCCGGCGCCCTTCGCGCGCTGGACCAGGCCAGGTTCGCCTATGACTTCGCCGACCATACGAGCGAGCAGGCGTGGGTCCGCTTCGTGACTCCGTACCGGATGGACTCCTTAACACTCTCGGTCTACGGCGAACTCAAGCGTCAGGAGCTGACGGCCACAGCCGACTCCGCGGTCGAGCGCCTCGGCGGTGATCTACCCGAGTCCGGTGTGGTCGTCTTGGGGGTCCTGGCATCGGCACTTCTGCGCGGCGGCGACGCAGACCGCGGGGCCTACGTCGCGCACCAGTTCGCAGCAGCAGCGGAATCGAAGCCCAACACCATGGGCCGCCAGCGAGCGCAGGCCATCGCTGCCGGGCTCCCCGACACCGAGCATGATCTGGCCAGCCACCTGCTGACGTTCGCGGCGCTGTGAGACGTCCGCGGACAGGCTCGATAAGAGCGAGGCACTGCAGTGGTGACCTCTACTGCGGGCGCGTCTCGTCGACGACCCAGGACAGGTACGCCTCCGACCCTCCGGTCACGGACAGCGTGACCCACTGGGGAACGTCGTACGGGTGCCTCTCGTGCAGCCATGCCTCCAGCGCGGGGAGGCGATCCGACGACGTCATGTAGGAGATCCGCCACTCCTGAGCCGCTTCGACCTTCCCCTGCCACCAGTAGAAGGCGGTGATGGGCGCATCGATGTGAACGCCCGCCGCCAGCTTGCTCTCGACAGCGCCTCTGGCGAGGGTCTTCGCCTGCTCCTCGTCGTCACTGGTCGTCTGCGCGATCACGATCTCGGGGTCCATGCGGCTACCTTTCCAGCTCGGGTACCGCGACCCTATCCAGATGTCTGATGCAGGCTGGCCGCCGGTAGTTGCCGGGAGGCCTCGGCGAACAGAGCGAACTGGTCAACTACTCCAGCAACGACGGCGCCAAGGCGACCCAACTGAGCGGTAACACTCGCATGATCGAACTCCTCCCCATAGGTGCGAATTGATTTATCCTGCTTGAACATCGGACGGCACGTAGGTCCCCCAGACCTCCCGGAGCGCGTCGCACACCTCGCCGACCGTCGCGCGTGCCCGCAGCGCGTCCTTCATCGGGTAGAGGACGTTGTCCTCGCCCTCGGCGGCCTTCTTCAGGGCGGCCAGCGCCGTGTCCACCGCCTGCTGGTCGCGCTCGGCGCGCAGCCGGGCGAGGCGGGCGGCCTGCTGGGCCTCGATGGCCGGGTCGACGCGCAGGGGCTCGTAGGGCTCCTCCTCGTCGAGCTGGTAGCGGTTGACGCCGACGACGACCCGCTCGCCGGAGTCGGTCTCCTGGGCGATGCGGTAGGCGCTGCGCTCGATCTCGCTCTTCTGGAAGCCGCGCTCGATGGCGTCGACGGCGCCGCCGAGGTCCTCGACCCGCCGCATCAGGTCGAGCGCGGCCGCCTCGACGTCGTCCGTCATCCTCTCGACCACGTAGGACCCGGCGAAGGGGTCGACGGTCGCCGTCACGTCGGTCTCGTAGGCGAGGACCTGCTGGGTGCGCAGGGCGAGGCGGGCCGACTTGTCGGTGGGCAGCGCGATGGCCTCGTCGAAGGAGTTGGTGTGCAGCGACTGGGTGCCGCCGAGGACGGCCGCGAGGCCCTGCACGGCGACGCGGACCAGGTTGACCTCGGGCTGCTGGGCCGTCAGCTGGACGCCGGCC
>NZ_WWHX01000396.1 GCF_009862125.1 Streptomyces sp. SID5910 | reverse complement strand
TCGGCTGGCACAAGTGGAAGCTGGGCTGGCTGGACCCGTCCCAGGTGCACTGCGCGTCGCAGCCGGGCACGACGGAGTACACGCTGACGCCGCTGGCCCGCAAGGGCGGCGACAAGCTGGTCGTCGTACCGATCGACGGCAGGTCCGGATACGCGGTCGAGCTGCGCACCCGCGAGGGCAACGACGAGGCGGTGTGCCGCGAGGGCGTGCTGATCTACAAGGTCGACGCGGACGTGGACACGGGGATGGGCCCGGTGACGGTCTACGACTCCCGCAAGGACAGCGGCGGCTGCACCCGCAGCCCCAACGTCCACGCCGAACTCTCGGACGCCCCCTTCACCCCGGGCGAGACCTTCAAGGACCCTCGCCGGGGCATCACGATCAAAGTGTCGGGGGCGGACCTGAAGGGGGACCACCAGGTGCGGATCACGCGGGGCTGAGGGCGGGGCCGGCCGGGGCCCGGAGGCCGGCCCTCGCACTACGGTAGGGCTGCCGCCACCGCCGTACCGGAGAGCCGATGCCCGCCGACACCACGCACGACACCGCCGACGCCGTCACGTCGGCCGAGGCGACCGCACCGGCCGGGACGGTCCCGGCGCCGCCCGAGGCGGTCGCACCGCTGCTGCGCGGCATCACCGTCCTCCGCAGGCTCACCGAGGCGGACACCGGCGGCACCCTCAGCCTCAGCGCCCTGGAGAAGGCGACCGGCCTCGCCCGCTCCACGGTCGACCGCATCACCGCCACGCTCGCCCTCATGGGATACGTCCGCCTGGACGGCCGCGACGTCACCCTCACCCCCGGCCTGATGGAACTGGGCAACGCCTACCTCTCCGCCCTGCGCCTCCCCGCGCTGCTGTCCCACCGGGCCGACGCCCTCGCCGACGAGCTGGACGAGTCGGTGTCCCTGGCGGTCGGCGACCGGGACGGCGTCCGCTTCATCCACCAGGCCACGCGCCGCCGGGCGATGTCCCTGAGCTTCCGCATCGGCGACCTGCTCCCCGCCGAACGCACGGCGCCCGGGCCGTTGTTCGCCACGGAATGGACACCCGCGGACTGGCACCGCTGGCACACCCGCCGCTCGGCGGACCCCCACGACGGCGCCTTCCCAGCCGTCCCCCCACGCGAAAACCCGCTCCCCGACGAGGCGTTCGAGCACCGCACAACGATGGCGGCCACAGACGGCTGGGCCCTGGACGACCAGTTGATCGAACCGGGCCTGGTCGCGGTCTCGGCGCCGGTACGGGACCCTGGCACCGGCCGCATCGCCTGCGTGGCAAGCGTGGTGAGCCACACCAGCCGCCACACGGCCCAGGACCTGCGCACCACCCTGCTCCCCTGCCTGCACGCGGCGGCGAAGCAGATGGAAGCCACCCTGCGCGAGACCCCGCCCCTTCCCCCGAGCCCGCCACCAACCGGCCTGGCCACGTGGACGGGAGCGTCGAAACAAGCCCTGGGCCGGGAGTTCGTGGAGTCCCTGGCCCGCGGCCTGACCGTACTGACGGCCTTCGACGAGAGCAGACCGTCGATGTCCCTCACGGAGATCGCGAAGGCGACGGGACTGGCACGGGCGACGGTCCGCCGGGCGGTCGACGACGGCGCCGACGTGCGCGGGTACTACCTGTGGTCCCTGCTGGACAACTTCGAGTGGGCCTACGGCTACGAGAAGCGGTTCGGCGCGGTCTACGTCGACTACGCCTCCCAGGAGCGCGTCCCCAAGTCGAGCGCCCTGTGGTACGCCAGGGCGGCCCGCACGGGGACGCTGCCGCCGCCGGATCAGTTGTAGGCGGCGAAGGCCTTCGAGAAGGCCGAGTTCTCCTGGACGACGGAGCTGCACGTGGCGTCGGCCTGGGGCTTGGCGCCGCCCGCGCACTGCTTGTCACGGGTCGCGGACCACATGGACAGCTGGCCCAGGCCCTTCGACTTGGCGAACGCCACCAGCTGGGCGGCGTCCTCGACGGTGAAGACCTCGCTCGCGACGTCGTTGACGCCGATCATCGGGGTGACGGCGACGGTCCCCCAGGCCGCGCTGTCGGACAGGCCGAGGACGCTCTTGATCTGGGCCTGGGTGGCGGTGGCGGCCTGCTCGGCGTAGCTCCCCATGTCGCCGCTGTACGCCGGGCCGTAGTCCATCGCCATGATGTTGACGGCGTCGATCTTCACGCCGTTCTGCCGGGCGTTCGCGAGGAGGTCGACGCCGGCCTGGGTCAGCCCCTCGGGCATGACCGGCAGGGTGAAGGAGACGTCGAGGCCCGCAGCTTGGCGGCCATGGACAGCACCTGCTCGAAGACCGCGACCGGGCCCTCGCGCACGTCCATGGGCTGGTTGATGTGCCCGAGGATCTCCAGCTCGGCGTTGGTGACCGCGAGGTCGATCGACGTGGCTCCGATGTCGACGCCGAGGAAGCGGAGTTCGGGGTTGAGGCGGACGTTGTGGGAACGGCGGCCGCCGCGCGAGGCGGCGAGTCCGTCGGCCACCACGAGCCCGGTCTCCAGCAGCCGGTCCACCTCGACCGCCAGCTTGGACCGGGACAGGTCGACCTGGTCGCCGAGCTGGGCGCGGGAGTTGGGGCCGCCGTCGCGCAACAGCTGTAGCAGCCGGGCCTGATGGGCGTTCGCAGGTCGTGCCGTCATGCGTCTCACGAACCCCTCCCCGCCTCAATCGGCTTGAGTGTACCGGTTTTCCGGCCACATCCGTGGCTTGCTTTCGGAGGGAACGTAGCAGTGGGCGCCCGGTGTGGGAAGAAGTCGCGCATGAATTGCTGCCAACTTTCTCCACTGAGAGGACAAAGCCAGGTGCCGAGATCGCCGGCCGTAAGCAAGAAGGGGCCGCCCGGCGGGTGCGCCGGGCGGCCTGGAGAATGCGGGTGGTCTCAGGTGGAACGCGGGTGGCCTCAGGAGGTGCGCTGCTCGTGGTAGGAGCGCCGGGTGTGCTCCGTGTGCTCGCGCATCAGCCGGGTCGCCCGCTGTTCGTCGCGGTCGCCGATGGCGGCGATCAGCTCGCGGTGCTCGATCCAGGACTGCATGCCGCGCTGCCGGGCGACCGGCGTGTGGTACCAGCGGACCCGCCGGTCGACCTGCGCGGCGAGCTCGGCGAGGACGGTGTTGCGGGCCAGCTCCATGATCGTGGCGTGGAAGCGGGCGTTGAGGACGACGGTGGCGTCCACGTCGTCGGCGGCGACGGCCCGCTCGCCCTCGGCGCACAGCTCCTCCAGCGCGGCCACGCCCGCCGTGCCGGCGTTGGCGGCGGCGAGCCGGGCGGCCTCGGCCTCCAGCAGCGTACGCACCGTCAGCAGCTGGTCGGCCTCCTCCTCGGTCGGCTCGTGCACGAACGCGCCCTGCGCGGGGCGCAGATCGACCCAGCCCTCGGTGTTGAGCCGCTGGAGCGCCTCCCGCACGGGCTGCCGGGAGACGCCGAGGTGGCCGGCTAGTTCGCTCTCGACCAGATGCTGGCCGGGCTGGAGGGCCCGCGTGGTGATGAGTTCGAGCAGTGCCTCGTAGACACGGTCGCGCAGCGGGCCGGGCCGTTCGAGCTTGGGCACCGCGCCCTGCGGCAGTCCTGCGGACAACATCGGTCCCCCTCGACGGACGGCACGAGCAGTACGCCAAGTATCGATTGTCTTTCGTCTACAGTCTACGGCGCACGGGAGCCGGGACCGGGAGTGTAGGCCACGTCACGCCCTGGCCGGACCGCCCGGCGTCGCGTCACGGGCAGCGGACGACCTGCCCGGCGTAGGAGAGGTTGCCGCCGAATCCGAAGAGCAGCACCGGGTCGCCGGCCGTGATGTCGCCGCGTTCGACGAGCTTGGAGAAGGCGAGGGGGATGCTGGCCGCCGAGGTGTTGCCGGACTCCACGACGTCGCGGGCGACGACCGCGTTGACGGCGCCGATCTTCGCGGCGAGGGGTTCGATGATGCGCAGGTTGGCCTGGTGGAGGACGACGGCGGCGAGGTCGGCGGGTTCGAGCCCGGAGCGTTCGCAGGCGCGGCGGGCGATGGCGGGCAGTTTCGTGGTCGCCCAGCGGTAGACGCTCTGCCCCTCCTGCGCGAACCGCGCGGGCGTGCCCTCGATGCGGACCGCGTTGCCCATCTCGGGCACCGAGCCCCACAGGACCGGGCCGATCCCGGCCTCCTCGCCCTCGGCGCAGGCCTCCACGACGGCGGCCCCCGCCCCGTCGCCGACGAGGACGCAGGTGGTGCGGTCGCTCCAGTCGGTCACCTCGGACATCTTGTCCGCGCCGATGACGAGGGCGCGGTTCGCCGAGCCGGCCCGCACGGCGTGGTCGGCGGTGGCGAGGGCGTGGGTGAAGCCGGCGCAGACGACGTTGAGGTCGAGCACGGCGGGGCCGGGCATGCCGAGGCGGGCCGCGACCCGGGCCGCCATGTTCGGCGAGCGGTCGACGGCGGTGGAGGTGGCGACGATCACGAGGTCGACGTCCGCGGGCGTCAGTCCGGCCGCGGCGAGCGCCTTGGCGGCGGCGTGGCCGGCCAGCTCGTCGACGGGCTCGTCGGGTCCGGCGATGCGGCGGGTACGGATGCCCACCCGGCTCCTGATCCACTCGTCGCTGGTGTCGACCAGGCCCGCCAGGTCCTCGTTGGTGAGGACACCGGCGGGCTGGTAGTGGCCGACGGCGGTGATGCGCGAGCCGTGCATGGGTGGAATCCTCGCTGCCTCGGGGACGGGATCCACCAGTGTGATCAGTGACCGGTGAGTACGGCGGCAGGTGATGCGACAGGAAACGGGCGCCCGCCTTGTCGGCTTCGGTCAGCGTCCTGGGCGCCCCTTCCCCTCATCCGGTGAACAGCTGGGTCGCCTTCCGGACGAGTTCGTACAGCCCGTAGGCGAGCGGTGCGCCCACCCAGAGCCAGGTGAAGGCGATCAGCGGGCGCCGGTCGGGCAGGTCAGGCGGACTCTGGCTGCTGTCGGGGGACATCGGCGGCCTCCTTCTGCGCTGGGGCGGGCCTGTGGTGGCGGGCGTGGACCGGGCGGATGAGTTCGTTGGCCACGAAGCCGACGGCCAGCAGCCCGATCATGATGACGAACGACAGCCCGTACAGGGACGGGCCGTGCCGCCCGGCGTCCTCCTGCCGGTCCGCGATCCAGTTGACGATCAGCGGCCCGAGGACGCCGGCGGTGGACCAGGCGGTGAGCAGCCGCCCGTGGATGGCGCCGACCTGGTAGGTGCCGAAGAGGTCCTTGAGGTAGGCGGGCGCCGTGGCGAAGCCGCCGCCGTAGAAGGAGAGGACGACGAGGGCGCACAGGACGAACAGGGGCTTGGAGGTGTCGCCGAACAGGGCGATCAACGTGTACATCAGCGCGCCGACACCGAGGTAGACACGGTAGATGTTCTTGCGGCCGATCAGGTCGGAGGCCGTGGACCAGCCGAGCCGTCCCGCCATGTTGGCCGCCGACAGCAGGGCGACGAACCCGGCGGCGGCCGTGGCCGTGACGGGGGTGGAGGTGTCGGCGAAGAAGTCCGTGATCATCGGCGCGGCCTTCTCCAGGATGCCGATGCCGGCGGTGACGTTCATGCAGAGCACGATCCACAGCAGCCAGAACTGCGGGGTGCGCACCGCGTCGCGCGCGGAAACCTGGACGCCGTCGAGCGCCGCCGGGGTGCCGTCCGCCCCCTCCTTCGGCCGCGGCACCCGCACCAGCAGGACGCCGAGCAGCATGAACACGGCGTACGTCAGCCCGTGCACGAGGAAGGCGAGGGCGATCCCCGAACTGTCGCTCCCGAAGGACTCCAGCATCTGGGCCGACCAGGGCGAGGCGATCAGAGCGCCGCCGCCGAAGCCCATGATGGCGATGCCGGTGGCCATGCCGGGCCGGTCCGGGAACCACTTGATCAGCGTGGAGACCGGTGAGATGTAGCCGATGCCGAGGCCGATCCCGCCGACGAAGCCGTAGCCGAGGACGATCAGCCAGTACTGCTCCACGGCGGCGCCGAGCGCGGAGAGCAGGAAGCCGGACGAGAAGCAGACCAGGGCGACGGTCATCGCCCAGCGCGGGCCGTGCCGTTCCACGAGGGTGCCGCCGAACGCGGCGGACAGGCCGAGCATGACGATGCCGAGCTGGAAGGGCAGCGCGCTCTGCGTGCCGCTGAGGCCGAGCGCGGATTCCAGGGGCGGTTTGAACACGGACCAGGCGTAGGCCTGGCCGATGGAGAGGTGGACCGAGAGGGCGGCGGGGGGAACGAGCCAGCGGCTCCAGCCCGCGGGTGCCATGGGGGGACTCATGAGTCCCTAACCGTAGGCAGTCGACCCACGCTTGAGAAGACAGTTGAGGGGACAACCAAACACCGCTCGCACCAAGCCGTGCCGGGAGCCTTGCTCCCGCAGTTCCCTCGGCAATCCCCCGCAGTTCCTCGGTATCCCTCGACCGAACCGAGCTTCCTCGTCATGAAAGTCGCAGTCCTCGGTGCCCGGGCGATCGGCGCCTATGTCGGCGCCGCGCTCCACCGTGCGGGCGCCGACGTCCATCTCATCGCCCGCGGACCGCATCTGGCGGCCATGCGGCGGTACGGAGTGAAGGTGCGCAGCCCGCGCGGCGACTACACCGCGCATCCGCGCGCCACCGACGACCCCGCCGAAGTGGGCCCGGCCGACTACGTGTTCCTGGGTCTGAAGGCCAACTCGTACGCGGCGTGCGGGCCACTGATCGAGCCCGCTGCTGCACGACACCACGGCCGTCGTGGCCGCGCAGAACGGCATCCCCTGGTGGTACTTCCACCGGCACGGCGGCCCCTACGACGGGCGCCGCCTGGAGAGTGTGGACCCGGGCGGCGCGGTCAGTGCGGTGCTCGCGCCCGAACGGGCCGTCGGCTGCGTCGTCTACGCGGCCACCGAACTCGAACAGCCGGGCGTCGTCCGGCACGTGGAAGGCACCCGCTTCTCGATCGGGGAGCCCGGCCGCGGTGTCTCGGGGCGCTGGCGCTGAGCGAGGCGATGCGGTCGGGCGGCCTGAAGTGCCCGGTCGAGCCGGACCTGCGGGCCGACATCTGGCTGAAGCTGCTGGGCAACATCTCCTTCAACCCGATCAGCGCGCTGGCCCGCGCCACCATGCGGCAGATGTGCCGGCACGGCGGCACCCGGCAGGTCATCGAGACCATGATGACCGAGACGCTCGCGGTCGCCGCGGCCGTCGTCGAACTGGCGGAGATCACCGGCGTCGAGGTGCCCACCCTGCGCACCGTGCACGCCCTGTCGGGCCTGCTCGCCCTGAGGAGTGCCGCATGAGGAAAGCCGACCGCACGGGCCGCGGGAGCGGCCCGCGGACCTACACCCGCCTCACCCACCCGCTGGTGCGGGACTCTCGGGACCAGCCCTTCCGCCGGGCGTCCTGGGACGAGGCCCTGGACCGGGCCGCCCGGGGCCTGGCGGCGGCGCGCGGGGCGTTCGGGATGTTCTCCTGCGCCCGGGCGACCAACGAGATGAACAACGAGCTGTACGTGCGCGACTACGCGAAATGCATCCTCTGCTACAAGTGCGTGGACGCCTGCGGCGACCAGTGGCAGAACACCTTCGCCATCTCCGTCTCCGGCCGCGGCTTCGACGCCCGCATCTCGGTCGAGCACGACGCCCCGCTGACCGACTCGGCGTGCGTGTACTGCGGGGTGGGCTGCAATCTGACCCTGCACGTGCAGGACAATGAGATCGTCAAGGTCACCTCGCCGCACGACAACCCGGTGACCCACGGCAACCTGTGCATCAAGGGCCGCTTCGGCTATCAGCACGTACAGAACCGGGACTGACCGGTACGAGGGGCACGGACAGGGGCACGGACATGGGACGAGTCACGGAACGACGCAAGGTGATCCGCATCAGGGACGGCGCGGTCTCCAGCCGCCCGGACACACTCGTGGCGGAGGAACCGCTGGAGATCCGGCTGAACGGCAAGCCGCTCGCGATCACCATGCGCACGCCGGGCGACGACTTCGCGCTGGCTGCCGGATTCCTGGTCAGCGAGGGCGTGCTCGCCGAGCAGGGCGACCTCCAGAACATCGTGTACTGCGCGGGCGCCACGGTCGACGGGTCCAACACCTACAACGTGGTCGACGTGAAGACCGGCCCCGGCGTGCGGGTCCCGGACATCACGCTGGAGCGCAACGTCTACACGACCTCGTCCTGCGGCCTGTGCGGCAAGGCCAGCCTGGACGCGGTGCGCACCACGGCCCGCTGGCCGATCGCCGACACTCCCCCGGTCCGCGTCTCCCCGGAGCTGCTGGCGAGCCTGCCCGACCGGCTGCGCGCCGCCCAGCGGGTCTTCGACCGCACCGGCGGCCTGCACGCGGCGGCCCTGTTCACCGAGGACGGCGACCTGGTCGACGTACGGGAGGACGTGGGCCGGCACAACGCGGTCGACAAGCTGGTCGGCCGCGCCCTCCAGAACGGGGACCTGCCGCTGTCCCGGTCCGTGCTGCTGGTGTCGGGCCGCGCCTCCTTCGAGCTGGCGCAGAAGGCGGTGATGGCCGGCATCCCGGTGCTGGCCGCCGTGTCGGCGCCGTCCTCGCTGGCGGTGGACCTGGCCGCCGAGACGGGGCTGACGCTGGTGGGCTTCCTGCGGGGCACCTCCATGAACGTGTACGCGGGTGAGGACCGCGTCGCCCTGCGGGCCGCGGCCGCCCAGGGCTGACCCACCTCTCCGCGACACGGCGGCGGGGCCCCGACCGGCGGGGAGCGCCCCCTGCGCCACCGGGGCCCCGCCTCAACCGGCCGCGGCCTCCGGCCGGCTCACCCGGCACCCGCCTCCGGCACCCGTCTCCGGCGCACGCGGCTCAGCGCGAGCGCGCCCCCGTGCCGACGGCCGGCCGTGTCGCGTCGGCCGGCTCGTCCGGGACGGCGGCCCCGGCATCGTGCGACCGGCGCTTGGCGATGACCGCGCACACCATCAGCTGCATCTGGTGGAACAGCATCAGCGGCAGCACCGCCAGTGAGGCGTGCGCGCCGAACAGGACGCTCGCCATGGGCAGGCCGGAGGCGAGGGACTTCTTGGAGCCGGCGAACTGGATCGCGATCCGGTCGGCCCGCCCGAAGCCCAGCGCCCGGGCCCCGTACCAGGTCAGCGCCAGCATCACCGCGAGCAGCACCGCCTCCACGACCAGCAGGCCGGCCAGCCGGGCCGGGCTCACCTGGTGCCAGATGCCCTGCACCATGCCCTCGCTGAACGCCGTGTAGACGACGAGGAGGATCGAGCCGCGGTCGACGAGCCCGAGGACCTTCTTGTGCCGGGCGACGAACCCGCCGATCCAGCGCCGCAGCACCTGCCCGGCGACGAACGGCACCAGCAGCTGGAGCACGATCTTCACGACCGAGTCGGCGGAGAACCCGCCCCCGCTGTTGCCGAGCAGGGCCGCGGCCAGCAGCGGCGTGAGGACGATGCCGGCCAGGGAGGAGAAGGAGCCCGCGCAGATCGCGGCGGGCACGTTGCCGCAGGCGATGGAGGTGAAGGCGATCGACGACTGGATGGTGGAGGGGACCAGGGTGAGGAAGAGCAAGCCCTGGTAGAGGGGGTCGGTCAGGAAGACCGGGACGAGACCGCGGGCCGCGAGCCCCAGCAGCGGGAAGACGACGAAGGTGCAGGCCAGCACGGTGACGTGGAGCCGCCAGTGGCGCAGCCCGTCCATCGCCTCACGGGTGGAGAGCCGGGCGCCGTACAGGAAGAAGAGGAACGCGATCGCGACGGTGGAGGCCCCGGAGGCGACGTCGGCGCCCGTGCCGCGGGCCGGCAGCAGCGCCGCGAGGCCCACCGTCCCGAGCAGCAGCAGGATGTACGGGTCGATCGGCATCCGACGCGGCCGGCGCAGGCGTTTCACGGTGCTCCACTTGCTCGTTCTCTTCGTTCTCTTCGTGCTCTGGCGGGGACGCGGGTCCCCGCCCCATCGTGCTCCCTCACCCGGCGATCGGGAATCCGGTACACCGCTCTCACTGTCATCACGTACCGCGATGACCGGGTACGGTGGGCCGCGTGTACGACCCCTCCCAGCTGCGGACCTTCCTGACCGTGGCGCAGACGCTGAGCTTCACGCAGGCCGCGCGGCGGCTCGGGCTGCGCCAGTCGACGGTGAGCCAGCACGTGCGGCGGCTGGAGGACGCGGCCGGGCGGCAGCTGTTCACGCGTGACACGCACTCCGTGGAGCTGACCGAGGACGGCGAGGCGATGCTCGGCTTCGCGCGCCGCATCCTGGAGGTGCACGAGCAGGCGACGGCCTTCTTCACCGGCACCCGGCTGCGCGGCCGGCTGCGCTTCGGGGCGTCCGAGGACTTCGTGCTGACCCGGCTGCCGGAGATCCTGGAGAGCTTCCGGCAGGAGCACCCGGAGGTCGACCTGGAGCTGACGGTGGAGCTGTCGGGCACCCTCCACGAACAGCTGGCCGCCGGGGACCTCGACCTGGTGCTGGCCAAGCGGCGCCCCGAGGACCCGCGCGGTGAGCCGGTCTGGCACGACCGGCTGGTGTGGATCGGCGCGGAGCGGCTGCGCCTCGATCCCGACCGTCCGGTGCCGCTCATCGTGTATCCGCCGCCGGGCATCACGCGCGCGCTCGCGCTGGACGCGTTGCAGCGGCAGGGCCGCGAGTGGCGCGTCGCCTGCACCAGCGGCAGCCTCAACGGGCTGATCGCGGCGGCCCGCGCGGGCCTCGGCGTGATGGCGCACTCGCGAGGGCTCGTCCCGCCCGGTCTGGTGCGCGTCCCGGACCGGGCCGGGCTGCCGGAGCTGGGCCGCGTCGACTTCGTGCTGGTGCACGGCCGGCGCCGGCCCTCGGCGCAGGGCGCCGCGGACGCGCTGGCGGCGGCGATCCTGGCGGGCGGCGACCGGCTGCACCGGTCTCAGCGTGCGGGTCTGGGGTAGGTGAGCTGCTTGACCCGGCGCAGGAACGGCGACGCCTCCACGTGGTGGACGCCCTCCAGCCCGCCGAGCGGGCCGCTCAGGTAGTCGTACAGGTGGGCGGTGCTGCGCACGACCGCGGTGGCGATGATGTTGGACGGGCCGGCCGTCGCGGCGGCGTGGGCGATCTCGTCGTGCGTGGCGAGCGCCTCGCCGACCCGGGACAGGGCGGCCGGGCTGGTGGTGATCCACAGGACGGCGGCGGTCGGGTAGCCGAGGATCTCGCAGTGGTACTCCACGTCGATGTAGACGGCGCCGGTGGCGAGCAGGGCGGAGAGGCGGCGTTTGACGGCGGACTCGGAGCGGCCGGTGGCGCGCCGCAGTTCCGGGTAGCCGGCGCGGCCGTCGCGCTCCAGGACGGCGAGCAGCGGCTCGTCCTCGGGCTCGATGCGGGCCGGTCCCGCGTCGCGGGGCGCCGGGGGCCGCAGGGCGGCGGTCTGCTGGGCGGTGAGCACGCGGAACTTGCGCAGCCAGCCTTGGGGGCCGCCGTAGAAGCGGTGGAGCATCTGGTGGGCGCGGATCTCCGAGACGCGCGGGGTGCGCGGCAGCTTGCCCAGCAGCAGGTCGTCGCGGTCCCCGGCGGTGCGCGGCCCGGTGCCGAAGACGACCTCCGTGCCGCCCGCGGCGATGCCGATCCAGCTGGTGTCGGGCCGCTTGGCGAGCGCCTCCGCGACGGCCAGGGCACTGTCGGGCACGCAGCGCAGCCGCATCGTCCAGTGGTCCTGGCCGAGGCGTTCGGCGTCGCGGACGGCGACCACGCGCAGCCCGCCCTCGGCGCACAGCCTGCGGTAGCGGCGGGCGACGGTCTGGTCGGAGACGCCGAGCACCTCCCCGATCCGGCTGAACGACGCCCGGCCGTTGATCTCCAGCGCGTCGAGCAGGCACAGGTCGAGGTCGTCGAAGGCATCGGATTCCATCCGCATGGCGCCTCTTCTCATCGGGTTCCGTCGCACACCGGCCGCGAACCGGCGTGTTCGGCCGACCACCGCTCATCGTACGGAGAGACACGCACACGCACACGGACACGGACACAGGAAGAAGACGGGACATGCGTACATGGGGGCCGCTCACCGCGGTGTGCCTGGGGACGTTCATGCTGCTGCTGGACGTGACGATCGCGGTCGTCGCGCTGCCGGACATGGCACGGGGGCTGCACGCGTCGCTGAGCGATCTGCAGTGGGTGATGGACGGATACGCGCTGGCGCTGGCGGCGCTGCTGCTGGGACTGGGTGCCGCGGCCGACGTGCTGGGCCGGCGCCGGGTGCACGTGGCGGGCGTGGTGCTGTTCGCGGCGGCGTCGCTGCTGTGCGGGCTGGCCACCGGGCCGGGGATGCTGGTCGCCGCGCGCGGCCTTCAGGGCGTGGGCGCGGCGGCGATGTTCGCGACGACGCTGCCGCTGCTGGGCTCCGTCTACCAGGGGCGCCGGCGGTCGGTGGCGCTCGGGGTGTGGGGCGCGGTCAGCGGCGCGGCGGCCGCGGTGGGACCGGTGCTCGGCGGGCTGCTCACCGACGGCCCCGGCTGGCGGTGGATCTTCTACGTGAACCTGCCGGTGAGCGTGGCGGCGGTGTGGCTGACGCTGCGGGTGGTGCCGGAGTCGCGGGCCCCGCGCGGGCGGCGCGTGGACTGGGCCGGCACGGCTGTCTTCGCGGTGTTCGCCGGCGCGGTGACGTACGGGGCGGTGCGGGCCGGGTCGCACGGCTGGACGGAGGGCGGCACCCTCGCCGCCTTCGGTGTGGCGGTCGCGGCGCTGGTCGTGTTCGTCGCGGTGGAGCGGCGGGTCGCCGATCCGCTGCTGGATCCGCGGCTGTTCCTGCGGCCCGCGTTCTCGGGCGTGATGCTGGGCGCGCTGGCGTTCAACGGGGCGGCGTTCGGCGTCATGGTGTACACCTCGATCTGGCTTCAGACGCTGCTCGGGATGAGCCCGGTGCGCGGCGGGGCGGTGTTCCTGTGGATGTCGCTGGCGTCGTTCGTGGTGGCCGCGGCGGGCGGGCGGCTGCTGCACGGGGTGCCGGCCCGGTTCACCGTCGGCGGCGGGCTGCTGGCGATCGCGGCGGGCCAGTTCTGCATGGCGTTCCTGGACGCCGGCTCGGACGCGTCCGCGCTGGTGCCGGGGCTGCTGCTGGTGGGCGTCGGGACCGGGCTGGTGTCGCCGGGCATCTCGGGGGCGGCGCTGGCGGCGGTGGAACCGGAGCGGGCCGGGATGGCGGGCGGTGCGGTCAACACGTTCCGGCAGCTCGGCTACGCGCTGGGCATCGCCGTCTTCGGCACCGTGCTGACCTCGCGGATGACGGACACGCTGCCGCACGGCGCGGCGCACGGTCTGGCCGGCGGTGCGGCCGGCGCGCTGCGGGGCGTGTTCGGCGAGCACGCGCTGCGGGCCGCCTTCGCCTCA
>NZ_WWHX01000395.1 GCF_009862125.1 Streptomyces sp. SID5910 | reverse complement strand
TCAGCGCGCTCCCGCGGAGCCGGCCCGGCAGGCCCTAGGCTGACCGGATGTTCAGCCCCGAAGGCCCCACCCTGCGCGAACTCACCGTCCAGGCGCTGTCGTCGGTCGAGCGCGGCTACGATCTGCTCGCCCCGAAGTTCGACCACACCCCGTACCGCACGCCGGACCGGGTCCTGGACGCCGTGGCGTCGGCGCTGGAGCCGATGGGGCCCTTCGGCGCCGGGCTCGACCTGTGCTGCGGCACGGGCGCCGGCACCGATGTCCTCGCCCGGGTGTGCCGGGAACGGGTCACCGGCGTCGACTTCAGCGCGGGCATGCTGGCGGTGGCACGCGAGCGCCCCGTGCCCGAGGAGCCCGAGGCGGCCGAGGTCTCCTGGGTGCGCGCGGACGCCCGCGCCCTGCCGTTCGGGCCCGCCTTCGACCTCGTGGTGAGCTTCGGGGCGTTCGGGCACTTCCTGCCCCGCGAACTGCCGGGCCTGTTCGCCCAGGTGCGCTCCGTGCTGCGCCCGGGCGGCTGCTTCGCCTTCCCCGTCGGCGCCCCACCCCGCCCCGGCTCCCGGGCGTACTGGTCGCTGCTGGGCTTCGACGCGGCGATGCGCGTGCGCAACGCGCTGTGGAGGCCGCCGTTCGTCATGTACTACCGGACGTTCCGCCTCGGCGACGTGGGCCGCGAGCTGGCCCGCACCGGATTCCGGGTAGACCTGCACCCCCTGCCCGGCTTCGGGCTGCGGAGCGACGGCAGCCCGCGGGCCCGGCTGGTCGTGGCGCGGCGGCTGCCGTGAGCGCCGGGTGGTCGGTCAGCCCGCCGCCGGGAGCGTGAACTCGTAGACGAGCGCGTCGCGTTGGGAGTCCACCACCAGGTCAGTGATCTCCAGTGGGCGCGCGTACTGGTCGTGCACCCGCCGGGTGACCCGGACCGCCGGGGTGTCGGCGAGCCGGGTGATCGTGTCGCGGTGGTGCAGGGCCAGCCCCGCCCTGCGCATCCAGTCGTAGGCCCGGCGGAGCTGGGCGGAGGCGGAGCCGTCGGCGCGGTCGCGGTACCGGGCCAGCTCCTCCACCTCGGCCAGTGCCACCGCGGAGAACGAGGTCACCGCCGTCCGCCGGCCGCTGCCGTCGGGGGTCGCCGACACATAGCGGTGCACCAGGGTCGGCCGGCCCGGCGCCAGCCCCAGCGCCGCGGCGTGCTCCGGCGGCGGTGCCTCCCAGACGACGCTGGCCCGGTCGCCGGTGCACGGCTCGGCCGCCCGGGCGCCGACCGGGAAGGCGAGGGACGCCGCGCTCTCGGCGGGCGGCCCCGGCAGGGTGACGTGACTGCCGCGCCGGTCGGTGGCGACCAGGCCGTCCCGGCGCAGCACCTCCAGGGCCTGACGCACCGTCTCCCGGCTGACCCCGAACCGCTCGGCCAGCCGTCGCTCGCCCGGCAGCCGCTCGCCCGGCGGGACACTCTCTCGCCGCAGCTCGTCGAGCAGCCGGCCGGCGACCCTCCAGTACAGGGGTTCGGGCGCATGGGTGAGGGGGTCGTCGTGCTCGGTGGTGCGGGCCATGCCGCGCCCTCCTGTGGGTGACGTACGGTAGCCGCGCGGGCTCGGTGCGCCACCAGAAGTACCATTGGTCTAAACCACCAGGGAAGTGCGGCCCGCCGGTTCGGCCGAAACCGGCCGCCCGCGCGGGCCGCGTTCCGCTCCCTCGCGGGACGCTCACAGAGCGCTGTACAAAGCCTCCACCAGCGCCATTTTCCGCGGGTCGTCGGCGATGTGCGGCCCCATGCGGTTCATGGCGTAGCCCAGCGAGACGCCGGCCTCGGGGTCCGCCAGGCCCGACGATCCGCCGAAGCCGTCGTGTCCGAAAGCCCGCGGATTGGGCCCGTAGGAGCCGTTCGGGCCGCTGAGCCACAGGCCGAGCCCGAGCTCCGTCTCGTGGGCGAAACCGGCGCCCAGGACCAGGTCGCGGCAGGCGCCCTGCCCCTCGCGCACCCGCTCGGCGGCCTCCGGGGACAGTACGCGGTGCCCGCCGTACGAACCCCGGCCGGCGAAGACGCCGTACAGCGCGGCGACCGCCCGCGCCGTACCGTGCCCGTTGGCCGCCGGGATCTCGGCGGCCCGCCACGCCGCCGTGCCGGCCTCCGCCACGCCCACCGCCGGATTGGCCAGCGCGGCGAGCGCCGGGGGCGTCAACTGGGCGAGGACCGCGGCCTGTGCGCTGCCGTCCGCGGCACGGGGATGCACCAGCTCGGCCGCCCGGCCCGCCTCCCGCTCGGGCAGTCCGATGCTGAAGTCGATCCCGAGCGGCCCGGTCACCTCGCGTTCCAGGAACGCTCCGGGCAGCAGCCCCGACACGCGCCGCACGACCTCGCCGACCAGGTACCCGTAGGTGATCGCGTGATAGCCCGACCGGGTGCCCGGCTCCCACCAGGGCTCCATGGCCGCCAGCCGGGCGGTCGTCGCCTCCCAGTCGTACAGCGCGGCCAGTGGGTGGGGTTCCCGCAGACCGGACAGGCCGGCGCGGTGCGACAGCAGATGCCGTACGAGCACCTTCTCCTTGCCGGCCGCCGCGAACTCGGGCCAGTAGACGGCCACCGGCGCGTCGAGGTCGAGCAGCCCGCGGTCGGCGAGGATGTGCGCGCACAGGGCGGTCGGCCCCTTGGACGTCGACCACAGGTTCACCAGCGTGTCCCGCTCCCACCGGCGGGTGCGGGCCGCGTCGGCCCAGCCGCCCCACAGGTCCACCACCGTCGCGCCGTCCACGGTGACGGACACCGCGGCGCCCAGCTCCTCCCGCTCCCGGAAGTTCTCCTCGAACGCCGTGCGCACCGCCGCGAAGCGGGCGTCGCAGTGGCCGTCCACCGGTGCCTCGTGCTCTGCCATGGGCCCTCCGTCGTACGCCGGGTGCCGGGCCGCGCTGTCACGGCCCGGGTCCGATGAACGTACCGACTGGTCGGACCGCGCGGAAGTGCCCCGATCGGGTGGTCCGGCGCCGGGTCAGGCGTAGGAGCGCAGCCAGCGCAGCTGCGCGGCCTCCTGGAAGGGGCCGCCGCCCTCGTGGTCGTTGAAGTCGTACACCTCGATCGCCTTGTCCTCGTGCGCCCACGCGTTGAACGCCGCGAAGACGGTGGACGGCGGGCAGGTCTGGTCCTCCAGCGCCGCCGAGAACAGGGCGGGAGCCCGGCCGCGGGCCGCGAAGTGCACGCCGTCGAAGTAGGACAGCGTGCGCAGGGCGTCCCGCGAGCGGCCGCGGTGCGTCTTCAGGTACAGGCCGACCTCCCGGTACGGGTGGCGGTCGGTGAGCGTGACGCCGCGCGGGAAGTCGCAGAGGAACGGCACGTCCGGCGCGACGGCCACGAGGTCCGGCACCAGGCCGCCGACCGCGATCGTGATGCCGCCGCCCTGGCTGGCGCCGAGGGCGACCGTGCGCGCCGCGTCGGTCAGCGGGTGCGAGCGGGCCGCCTCGACCGCGCGCACCGCGTCGGTGAAGACCCGCCGGTAGTAGTAGTTCTCCGGGGCGTCGATGCCCCGGGTCATGAAGCCCGGGTACGCGGGCGTCCCGCCGACCGGGTCGGCGGTCCCGCCACCGCCGCCCCAGGCGCTGCCCTGGCCGCGGGTGTCCATCACGAAGTGCGCCCGGCCCGTGGACGCCCACAGCAGGTGCTCGTGCGGCAGCCCGCGCCCGCCGCCGTACCCGACGAACTCCACGACCAGCGGCAGCGGCTCCTCGGCCGCGGCGGGCAGGATCAGCCAGCCCTTCACCGGGTGGCCGCCGAACCCGGCGAACGTCACGTCGTACACCCGCACCGTGGACAGGCCCGTGTCCACCGGCTCGAAACGGGCGTCGAGGTCGTGCTCGCGCGCCTCCTGGAGGGTCTTGCTCCAGAACGCGTCGAAGTCCTCGGGCTCGGCGGACTCGCTGCGGTGCGCACGGAGTTCGTCGAGCGGAAGGTCGAACAGGGCCATCAAGAACCGCCTTTGCGGGGAAACGGGGCCGGACCGTACAGATGATCACACCGTACGTGAGCGGCGGGAGGGCACGGGCACGGGCGAGGGCGCGGGCGGAGCCGTCCGCGTCAGGCCCGGCGGTGCGTCCACTGCGGTTCCGTGCGTGCCCAGTCGCGCTCCCACTCGCCCATCCGCCGCCGCAGCGCCGTGCGGTGGACGACGCAGTGCCCGAGCAGGACCGTGAGGGCGGCGCCCAGGGTGGTGAACGCGCCGACGGTGACGGTGTGCTCCCAGACCGCGGCGTCACCGGCCGGCGGCGGCACGCTCCGGCCGCGGGTGTCGAGCCACACGCCGATCACGTCGCCCGGCCGGGCACCGGCCGGGACCCGGCTCGTGGTGGTCCGTGTGTCACCGCCCGGCGTGGTCCAGCGCACGGTCGCCTGGTACGTCTGCCCGCCGGTCTGCACCGACGACAGGCTCGCGGGGGTCCGGTCGACCACCGTGGCCTGCACGCGGTGGCGCTCGGCGCGCTGCTGCGCCGCGACCTTCTGCGCCTGGCCCTGGGCGGTCACGGCTGCGACGGCCCCCAGCAGCGGGGCGCCCACGATCAGCAGGACGGCGACGACCAGCGCGGTCCACGCCTCCACGACGTCCGACCGGCGCCTGAGCGGATTGCGCCGCCAGCGCCAGCCGCGCACCCGGGTTCGCATGTCGACCTCCTCGCGACCACCGCGACCGGAGGACCGGACGGGCGGCCGTACGAGGCGGGGCCGCCCTGTCTCCGCATCGCGTCACGCGTGCGCGTGCCCGCACAGGTCCGGTACCCGTCCGGCGGGCCTTGCTCACCGCCCACCACGTCGCTCACGCCGAGTCGCCGGACGGCCGTGCCGCCGCCCAAGTGCCCCTCCCGAGTTCGCGGAAACACGGCCCGGCCCGCCCCCGGGCGCCGCCCCGGCGGGGTTCAGCCGAAGCGCTCGATGCGGATCCGGTCGACCGGCTGGCCGGCCGCCACCAGCAGCCGTGAGGCGTGCTCCGCGAAGGCGTTCGAGCCGCAGACGTACGCCTCCCAGCCCCCGGCGGGCGGGTCGGCGAGCAGGGGCGCCAGGTGCGTGGCCGCCAGCCGGCCCACCGGCGTGCCCTCGGGGGCGCTCCGGGTGAACACGGGCGTCGTCTCCGCGCCGAACTCCCGCGCGTAGATCAGCTCCTCCGGACTGCGCGCCGACACCAGCAGCCGCACCGGCACCGACAGCCCCCGCGCCCGGTGGTGGCGCACCATCGACATGAGGGGCACCACGCCGGAACCGGCGCCGAGCAGCAGCGCGGGCCGGTCGCCGGGCCAGGCGAAGAAGCCGCTGAGCGGCCCCCGCACCTCGATCCGGTCCCCGGTCCTGGCCACCGTGTGGAACCAGCCGGACACCTCGCCGCCGGCCACGTGGTCGAGGGTCAGCTCGATGTGCCCCGAGTCGTCGGGCGCGGACGCCAGGGAGTAGTGCCGCTGGGCCACGTACCCGTCGGGCGCGGTCAGCCGCAGCATCAGATGCTGGCCGGGCACGTGCCCCGCCCAGCCGGGCACCGCCAGCCGGAAGGTGGCCGCGCGGGGCGTCTCGCGGCGGATCTCCGTGAGCGTGGCCGTCCGCCACGCCCCGGCCACCCCGCCGTCCACCTCGATGCGCCCGGGCACCGCGAACCGCGTCGGGGGAGTGAAGGCACGTGCGCCGTGTGCCGAAGCCGTCTCAGTCACCGGAGTACCGCTGCTCCTCCCAGGGATTGCCGCGCGCGTGGTAGCCGTTCTGCTCCCAGAAGCCCGGCTGGTCGTGGTCGAGGAGCTCCAGGCCCGCGATCCACTTGACGCTCTTCCAGAAGTACAGGTGCGGCACCACCAGCCGCGCCGGACCGCCGTGCTCGGGGGCCAGCGGCCGCCCGTCGTACTCCCACGCGATCCACGCGCGCCCGCCGGTCAGGTCCGCCAGCGGCAGGTTCGCGGTGTACCCGGTGTGCGAGTAGGCGACGGCGTGCGTGGCGGACGCCAGCGGTCCGGCCGCGTCCAGGAAGGCGTCGAGGGACACGCCCGAGAACCGCACCCCGAACTTCGACCAGCCGGTCACGCAGTGGATGTCGCCCGCGTACGCCGAGGCGGGCAGCCGGCCGGCCTCGGCCCGGTCCCAGGTGCGGGGGCGGGCCACCAGTCCGCCGACGCGGAAGGACCAGTCGTCGGGGGCCAGGTCGGGGGTGACCTCGGCGGACAGCACGGGCCAGTCGTCGCGCGCGTCGTACTGGCCGGGCGGAAGTCCCGGCCGGCCGGAGCGCGCGCGCCCGGTGAAGCCTCGGGTGGTGTTCATGCGGAGGGGCCTTTCGGCCGACGGGGGAGGGGGCTGCCCGCGGTCGGCGTGATCAGTGCGTACGCGGTCCACGGTACGTGCCTCCGGGCGCGGCCTCAGTCCCGGTCCCCGTCGGACTCGGCGTCCTGCCACGCGTTGTACCGCTCCAGATACGCGGCGAAGCGGGTCAGGTCCTCCTCGGGCCAGTCCGCCAGCCGCTCCCGGAAGGCGGTCCGGCGGCTCTCGGTGACCTGCGCCAGGATGTGCCGGCCGGCGTCGGTGAGATGCAGCACCTGGACGCGGTGGTCGTCGGGGTCGACGCGCCGCTCGACCAGCTCGGCCCGCTCCAGCGCGCCCACCTGCCGGCTCACGGTGGACTTGTCCAGGGCGTAGTGGGCGGCCAGGTCGGTCGCCCGGCACCCGTCCCGCTCCTCCAGATGCCCGAGCAGCGTGTACGACACCAGCGACAGCTCGGGGTGCATGCGTCCCGCCGAGGCGCGGGCCCGGCGGGCGAAGGCCGTCATCTCCCGCTGGATGGTCTCCACGGCCGTGTCCGCCGCCTCCCGGACGCCGGGGGTGACAGTCGTCTCACGGGGGCTGTCGGCTGCCGTCACGGATCCTCCCTCGGGGTGTTGGTTGTATAGTACAACTTGAAGAGAGAGTTGTATAAGCCAACCACTGGAGGTTGCGGGCCGATGAGGTCGCACGCCCTGCGCCATGTGCTCACGCACCTGATCACCCCGCTGCTGATGTGCATCGGCATGGGGCTCGCCTACATGGGGGCCTTCGTCAGCCCCGAGCCGAACCACCTGCCCGTCGCCGTCGTCGGCGCGGGCCCCGAGGCCAAGGTGCTCGCCCAGACGGTCAAGGACGCCGGCGGCGACGCGCTCGACGTCCGGACCGTCCCCACCCGCGCCGAGGCCGTCGACCTGCTCCGGCACCGCGAGATCACCGGCGCCTACGTGTCCGGCGACAAGGCACCCGAGGTCGTCGTGGCCACCGCCGCGTCCGACATGGGCGCCATGGCCGCCGAGAAGGTCTTCACCCCGCTCGCCGAGCACCAGGGCGTCCCGCTGAAGGTCACCGACGTCGCCACCCCGGTCGACGACGACCCCACCGGACAGGGACTGTTCTTCCTGCTGATCGCGGTCAGCATCGGCTCCTACGCCTCCGTGGCCGCCCTCGGCGCCGCCGGCTCCGCCCTGCCGATGCGGATCCGCGCCCTGCTGACCGCCGGCGTCTCGGTCGTCGTCAGCGGCATCGGCGCCCTGCTCGCCGGGCCCGTGTTCCACCTCGCCCACCACGACCTGGCCGGCCTGTGGGGCCTGGCCTGGCTCTACGCCGCGGGCATCCTCTTCATCGGCGTCGGCCTGCACACCTTCCTCAAGCGGTGGACCACGCTCACCATGATGGTGCTGTTCGTGATGCTGAACTTCACCACCTCCGGCGGCCTGTTCCGGCCCGAGCTCCAGAACGGCTTCTTCGGCACCCTGCACGCCTTCTGGAACGGCGCCGGCTTCGTCGAGGGCGCCCGCAGCCTGCTCTACTTCGGCGACGACGGACTGGGCCGCAGCATCTGGACCCTGGCCGCCTGGCTGCTGCTCGGCCTCGCGGTCACGGGCGTCGCCGCCCTGCGCGAGCGGGCCACCGCGCCCGCGCCGGCCCACCCGAGGCACGCGCGGCCGGACGGGGAGAAGACGGAGACGGCCGCCGACGAGGAGGCGGAAGAAGAGGCCGAGGAAGAGGCCGAGGAGTCCGTCGGCGTCTGATCGCTGGGGTAGTGTGACCGGCGGCCGCGGACTGTCCCGGCCGCCGGACACCTGGGAGGTGAGACCCATTACCGCTGTGTCGGCCCGGGTGCTCTCTCCTCTCGGCAGTGCGGTCACCGCAACCCGGTGACCCGGAGAGCGCCCTTCGGTTCTCGAAAGGCTCCCAGCCTCCATGTCTTCCCTGCCCTCCGCGTCCCCCTCCGCCTTCCCCTCCCGTGACTCCGTCGTGGCCGCCCTCCGCGCCGCCGGCTGCGTCTTCGCCGAGGACGAGGCGGAACTGATCCTCGCCGCCGCCCGCACCCCCGGCGAACTCACCGCGCTGGTCGACCGCCGCGTCACCGGCCTGCCCCTCGAACTCGTCCTCGGCTGGGCCGAGTTCCACGGACTGCGCATCGCCGTGGCCCCCGGCGTCTTCGTGCCCCGCCGCCGTACCGAGTTCCTCGTCGACCAGGCCCTCGCCCACGCGCCCCACGCGCGCGTCGTCGTGGACCTGTGCTGCGGCTCCGGTGCCGTCGGCGCGGCCCTCGCCGCAGCCCTCGACCGGCCCGAGGTGCATGCCGCCGACGTCGACCCGGCCGCCGTGCGCTGCGCCCGCGGCAACCTCACCGCCGCCGGCGGCCAGGTGCACACCGGCGACCTCTTCGACGCGCTGCCCGGCGCGCTGCGCGGGCGGATCGGCATACTCGCCGCCAACGTGCCCTACGTCCCCAGCGGCGAGGTCGCCCTGCTGCCCGCCGAGGCCCGCGACCACGAGCCGCTGACCGCCCTCGACGGCGGACCCGACGGCCTAGACGTGCTGCGCCGGGTCGCCGCCGAGGCGCCCGCCTGGCTCGCGCCCGGCGGCTGCGTGCTGGTCGAGACGAGCGAACGCCAGGCCCCGGCCGCCGTCGACGCCTTCACCCGCGCCGGCCTGACCACCCGCCTCGCCGTCAGCGACGAGCTGTACGCCCAGGTGGTCGTCGCCGTCCGGCGGTAGCCGGGCCTACTCCGGTGGCGTGGCCCGGGCGATCAGCAGGGCCACGTCGTCGGAGTTCTGCGGCTCGTGCAGCGTGCGCAGCAACAGGTCGCAGACCTCCTCCAGGGGACGGTCCGGGCCCTCCAGCACGGCGAGGAGCGCGGCCAGCCGCTCGTCGATCGGCTGCTGGCGCGTCTCCACGAGGCCGTCGGTGTAGAACACCAGCCGGTCGCCCGGTTCCAGGTCGACGGTGGTGGTGGAGAAGGCGACGCCGCCCACCCCGAGCGGCACCCCGGTGGGCAGGTCCAGCAGCTCCGGAGGGCGGCCGGCGCGCAGCCGCACCGGCGGCAGGTGTCCGGCGTTGGCGATCCGGCACTGCCGGGCGTGCGGGTCGTGGACGGCGTAGACACAGGTCGCGATGGCCTGGTCCAGGCCGGCCGTGGTCCGGTCGAGGTGTTCGAGCAGCAGCGCCGGATCCAGGTCCAGGGCGGCCAGCGTGTTCGTCGCGGTCCGCAGCCGCCCCATCGACGCCGCCGCCGTGATGCCGCTGCCCATCACGTCGCCCACGACCAGCGCCGTCTTGCAGCCGTCCAGCGGGATGACGTCGAACCAGTCGCCGCCCACCTCGCTGGTGGCCTCCGCGGGCTGGTAGCGGGAGGCGACCTCCAGGCCGCCCGTGACCCGCGGGTGGCTCGGCAGCATGCTGCGCTGCAAAGTGAGCGCGGCGTCGCGGGCGTTCTGGTACCAGCGGGCGTTGTCGATCTGGAGCGCCGCGCGGGCGGCCAGCTCCCGGGCCAGCAGCAGGTCGTCCTCGTCGAACGGCAGCGGGTTGCCGATCCGCTTCAGGTCCAGCGCGCCGAGCACCTCGCCGCGCGCGATCAGCGGGACGGCCAGGTACGAGTGCACGCCGGCCCGGCGCAGCATCCCGGCGGCCTCGGGCGAGCGGGCGATGCGGGTCAGGTCCTCGTCCGTCACCTGCGCCACCATCACAGGCCGGGCGGTGCGCACGCACTCGGTGACCAGGCGCTCCGGCCCGTACCGGGCGACCTGCCCCGGCGGATCGGCCGCCCGCAGCGCCTCGGGGGCGTCGTCCGCCTGGACGGCCAGGGCCCGGATCACGGCGGGCTCGGCGGGGCCCAGCGTGCTGCGCCGGCCCTTGACCACGGCCTCCAGCAGGTCCACGGCCGCTATGTCGGCGAGGCCCGGCACCGCCACGCCGGCCAGTTCGTGGGCCGTGCGGTCCAGCTCCAGCGTGGTGCCGATCCGGGCCGAGGCGTCGGCCACGGCGGCGAGCCGGCGCCGCGCGGCCTCCGCCTCGACGCCCGCCCGGTACTGCTCGGTCACGTCCACGATCGAGACGGCCACGCCCAGCACCGCGCCGAGCGCGTCCTCCAGCCGGTACAGCGAGACCGACCAGGCGTGGTCCTCGTCCGGGTCGGCCGGCGTCCGTCCGGTCGCCGACAGGTCGACGACGGGCCGCGCCGTCTCCAGCACCTGGCGTGCCGCGCCCTCCAGCGCGTCGGTGTCCATGCCCGGCAGCACCTCCCGGAGCGTGCGGCCGATGTGGGCCTCGGCGGGGACGCCGTCGAGCCGCTCAAGCGCCGGGTTGACCGACACGTACCGCAGCTCCGTGTCCAGGACGGCGAGCCCGACCGGGGACTGCGTGATCACCCGGGCGGAGAGCGCCACGTCGTGCTCCAGCCGGCGCACGGTCGACCGGTCGACGGCGAGTCCGAGCGCGTAGACGTCGCCCCGGTCGTCGAGCAGGCGCATGTTGCGGAACTCGACCAGCCGGGTGCCGCCGTCCTTGCGGCGGATGGGGAAGGCGCCGGCCCAGCTGCGGCCGGTCTTCATCACGTCGGCGAACAGCTTCACGACCATGTCGAGATGCTTCTCGTGGACCATGATCCGCGCGGCGTACTCGCCCAGCGCCTCCTGGGCGGAGTAGCCGAACAGCTCCTCGGCCTGCGGGCTCCACAGCACGATCCGGCCCTCGGTGTCCAGCACGACCGAGGCCACGTTCAGCACGTCGAGCAGGCCGCTGGGGCGCACCGGTCCGCGCGGTGACTCGGCACCCTCGAACCCGGCAGACCCGGCTGCACTCATCCCACGCCCCGCCTTCGCCGTTCCACGCGGCACGTCCTCTTGATGCCGACTCCTTTGTTCTACCGCGTTCCACCTCGTACTGGGCCGTTTCTCCGAGGCCTCGGCCGTCCCTTCCAGCATCTCCCCGCACGGCCGCGACCGTCGCGCGGAACGGGCCCACGCGTCGCGTTTTTGGTCTGTACATGACCGTGCGGGGCGGGTCAGACTGTGCGCCGAGTGCGTGCCGCCCGACCACCCCCCACCGAGGAGCCGACCCATGCCCCTGCGTGCCCGGCAACGTTGTCACGCGGTCCTGACCGGACTCGCCGCCCTCGCCCTCTTCCTCGCCGCCCCGCCCGCCGGCGCCGCCGCGCCCGCCGACACCTGGACCGAGGTCGGCTCGGACCGGGCCGACCCGCTCACCGAGAGCCAGGGGCTGGCGTCCGTCGAGGTCCCGGCCGGCAGTCCCAACCGCTACACCGGCATCGGCACCATCCCCCTCGGGCTCAGCGGCCGCGGCTGGAACCACGTCGGCGACCCCGACGCCTCCTACGACGGGCACTACGTCGAGCCGTACCAGCGCGACGCCGGGAACACGAAGATGTTCCGCGTGCAGGCGCCGGACGGCCGCTGGTCGGAGTACGTGCACACGCTGGGCGCGGGCGAGGCGCTGAACAACTCCTGGGCCGCGATCTCGCCGGACGGCCAGTGGATGCTGTCCGGCGAGTGGGGCACCATGGACCGGCTGCTGGTCTTCCCGACGCCCGGCGTCAACCCGGCCACCTCGCCCTCGGCGAACCTCCCGCAGGCGGCCACCGTCCGCCTGGACCACCCCGTGCGCGACGTCCAGGGCTGCGACTTCCTCGACGCCACCACCCTCCTGTGCTCCTCCGACGACCCGGAGGGCACCCTCTTCGGACTCACCAAGCCGCTGCTGCGGATCGGCCTCTCCGCCCCGCCGAACGGCACCGCCGACGTCACCGGTCACGTCACCGCCCTGCGGCAGCTGCCGCTGCGCAGCGCCTGCTCCGGCGGCTTCGAGGCGGAGGGCGTCGACTACGACCGCCGTACCGGCACGCTGCGCGTCATCGTCGTCTCCCCGGGCTTCTGTGTGCTCACCGACAGCAAGACGTACCGCCTGACCCGCGGCTAGGCCGCGTCCGCGCACGACCCGGGCCGGTGGTCGCCGTCCCGTGCCGGTAGTGCTCCGCCCGAGGTGGTGCTTTTCTGGGGGTATGGGTGCGGTCTCCGTGGGACGTCCACGCCGTGGAGCGGCCCGCGGCACCGCACCGCGGCCAGGAGAGGAGCGATCACGATGGACGGCGAACGACTGCATCCGGAGTCCGTCTCGGTGGAGCTGAGCGGATGCGACAAGGAGGACGCCCGCACCGTGTTCGACGCCCTGTGCGCGTGCTTCTCGTCCGACCGGCACGCGGGCGACGTGACCCGCGAGTACGACGAGGTGCGCCCGACCGTGTGGCTCGGCACCTTCGACGTGGCCGACGCCCACCAGGGCGAGTGCGGCCCCGCCCGGCTCCAGGCGTCCGTGGAGGCCGAC
This sequence comes from Streptomyces sp. SID5910, assembly GCF_009862125.1. GTDB lineage: Bacteria > Actinomycetota > Actinomycetes > Streptomycetales > Streptomycetaceae > Streptomyces. The sequence continues at coordinate 213 of NZ_WWHX01000395.1, read as the reverse complement.
GTGCAGGGCGGCTACTGGGCGATCGAACGGTTCCGCACCACCCTGGACTCCCTGTTCACGGTGCACGACCTGAGCACGGCCTCCGGCGACCAGGAACGCGAACTGCACGTACGGCTGGAGAGCCGCTGACGGAAGGCGCGTCGTCCGGGCCGCGCCCGCGTGGCGGGGCCCGGCACGCGCGCCGGCCCCGTCGTCGGCCGCCGGGGCCCCGCC
>NZ_WWHX01000394.1 GCF_009862125.1 Streptomyces sp. SID5910 | reverse complement strand
GGCAGGCCCGTTCCACGGAGCGCCGGGTGTTGCGCTGTTCGGCGATGACCGCCGACAGCAGCAGGGCGGTCAGGCCCACGGCGCCGTTGAACGCCTGGAGCTTCATCATCACCTCGACCTCGGTCAGCCGGGCGAAGGCGCCGGAGCGGTCCGTGGCGGCGATGGACGCCGTGACGGAGGCGTAGAGCGCGCACGGCAGGCTGCCCGCGAGCTGGAAGCGCAGGGCCGCCCAGATCAGCAGGGGGAAGATCAGGAACTGCATGCTGACCGGGCTGTGGGTGATCGGCGGTACGAGGACGCCGACGACCACGGCCATGGTCACGGCCTCCCCCCAGCGGGTGCCCGGGGGCGGCCGGCGGGCCCGGTACAGCAGCAGGAGGAACGGGGTGACGAGGACGACGCCCATCGCGTCGCCCGCCCACCAGGCCAGCCAGACGGGCCAGAAGTGGTCCGTGGTGAGTTCGCCGGTGAGGACGGCCATGCCGGCGCCGGCGCCGGCGCTGATCAGCATGGCGGTGAGCGCGCCGAGGAAGACCAGCGCCAGGCCGTCGCGCAGGCGGCTCAGGTCGGTGCGGAAGCCCACCGCGCGCAGCAACAGGTAGGCGCAGACGGGGGCGGCGGTGTTGCCGGCGAGGATGCCGAGCGCCGAGGGCCGCAGCGGGGAGAGGGAGGCGACGACCAGGAGGGCGCCGAGGGCGATGCCGGGGACGCAGCGCAGGCCGAGGACGAGCAGGAAGGCCACGGCGACGCCGGTGGGCGGCCACATGGGGGCGACCACGGCGCCTTCGACGACCAGGTGCCGCAGCAGCCCGAGCCGGCCCGCCGCGTAGTAGCAGCCCGCGACGAGCAGTGTCTCCAGGACCCGGACGAGCGGGCGCGGCCAACCAGCGATACCCACCACAGCAGCCATCAGACACCGGCGCCGTCCCGTCGGCGAGGCGAGAGGCGCCCTGCTCCCGCCCTACGGCTGAACGGCCCGCCCGTCGTGGCCGACGACGAGTACGGCCGCGTCGTCCTCGTGTCCGACCAGCGCCGCGTTCTTGATCACGGCGGCGGCCAGCGAGGTGGCCTCCATGCCGGCGACGGCGGCGATGCCGGCGAGCCGCACGACCCGTTCGAGGCCTTCGTCGACGGGCAGGGAGGGGCCCTCCACGACGCCGTCGGTGAGCAGGAGGAAGACGCCTCCCGTGGTGAGCCGGTAGCGGGTCACCGGGTACTCCATGCCCTCCAGGACGCCGAGCGGCGGTCCCCCCTCGTCCTCGGAGACGCCGGATTTCCCGTCCGCCGTGGCCCACACGCAGGGGATGTGCCCGGCCCGCGCGCTCTCCAGGGTGCCGGTGTCGGGGTCGAACCGCATGAAGGTGCAGGTGGCGAAGAGGTCGGTGCCCAGGGTCAGGAGCAGGTCGTTGGTGCGGGCGAGCAGCTCGCCGGGCTCGCTGGTGACGGAGGCGAGGGCCCGCAGGCCGACGCGGATCTGTCCCATGAAGGCCGCCGCGTCGATGGTGTGGCCCTGCACGTCCCCGACGGACAGGCCTATGCGCCCGTCGGGCAGGGTGAAGGCGTCGTACCAGTCGCCGCCGACGTTGAGCCCCGCGTAGGCGGGCGAGTACCGGGCCGCCAGGTGGAAGCCGGGGACGTCGGGCATGTCGGCCGGGAGCATGCCGCGCTGAAGGGCGATGGCCAGCTCCACCCGGGAGCGCTGGAGCTCCGCGAGTTCGCGCGCCTGTGCGGTCAGCGATCCGAGCCTGGCCAGCAGCTCGTCGCCGTCGTGTACAGGGCGCTTGCGGAACATCGACCGCTCCAGCTCCGGCTCCAGAGGATGAGTCCGCGGGGGACACGTATCACTATGGCACCGTTCGTCCCCTCGGCGCGCCGGGCCGGCGGGGAACGCGGCGGCGCCCGGGACCGGGACGCGGGCGGTACGCGCCAGGTCGCCCCCCGGCGCGGCGTAGGCCGTCCGGGTGACGTCAGGTGAGGACCGTCTCCCAGGTGTCGACGGCGTGGTCGACGGTCATGCCGTTGCGGCCGTACAGGCGCGGCGCGCCCGTGGCGTTCTCGGTGTCGACGCCGAGTCCCACCGTGTCCCGTCCGCGCGCGGCGAACTCGGCGAAGGCGTGGCGCAGCAGGAAGGCGCCGAGGCCGCGTCCGCGTGCTTCGCCGAGGACCCCGATGTTGCGGATCCAGCCCAGGGCCTCCCGGTCGTCGCGGGCCAGCAGGAACCCGGCGTCGCCGAGGTCGTCGGTCTCGGCGATCCACACCAGGGACCAGTCCAGCCGCTCGGCGCCCACGGTGTGCAGCCAGCGGTCGTAGTCGCGCGGCTGGAAGTCGAAGTGGCCGGCGAACGCCGCCTGGTACAGCTCGTGCACCCGCAGCCGGTCGGCCTCGCCGGCGCAGGCCCGCACCCGCACGCCCGGCGGCGGGGCGGGCGGCAGGTCGCGCGCGGGGTCCACGGGCCGGTGGAGCACGTGGTAGCGGCGTACGGTGCTCCAGCCACGTGCCGTGAGCAGCGCGGTGTCGGTCGTGGGCCGGGCGTTGAGGTGCAGGTGGACGACGGCCCGGCCGGCTCCGTTGGCGCGGGCCTTGGCCAGTGCGCGTGCCTCCAGCGCCGTCAGCAGGCGCAGCCCGGTCCGCTGGTGGTCGGGCAGCACGTAGTGGTCGATGCCGACGCGTTCACCGCCGGACTCGTCCCAGACCAGGCCGTAGGCCACCGTCCTGCCGTCCTCGACGGCCACCCACGAGTCGTGCTCCAGGTCCGTGTCCGGGTGCTTCAGGTCGGCCTCGACCTCGTGCAGGTCGGTCTCGGGGCGGCCGATCTCGATCCGGTCGATCTCGTTGAGGAGTTCGGTGATGGCCGGGGCGTCGGTGAGGGCGGCCGGGCGCAGGAGTGCGGGGGACATGGGTGCAGCGTCGGGGGCGGCGGGCGGCGGCCGCAACGGGTTTTCCCCGGCGGCCCGGCCGACGAGCCCGCCAAAAATGGTATTCCATTTACGGTCAACCTCTTGACGGTGCTGTTTGGCGAAAACTACGTTCTGGGGCACGGAATCCCGCTTCCACTTCGTGGAAACCGCCAACTCCCCGCATCCCGAACCAGGAGTCCACGCATGACTGCCCTGGAAGACCGCCGCTCGTCCGTCACGGCCGGCGACACCGCCACCAGCTCCGCCCTCTACACCTACGACCTGGCCCCGACGAAGAAGGAGGGCCGCCGCTGGGGCGCCTACAACGTCTTCACCCTCTGGGCCAACGACGTGCACAGCCTGGGCAATTACGCGTTCGCCATCGGACTGTTCGCCCTGGGTCTGAACGTGTGGGGCATCCTGGCCGCCTTCGCGCTCGCGTCCGTCCTGCTCTTCCTCCTGCTGACCCTGTCCGGCTTCATGGGCCACAAAACCGGTGTGCCGTTCCCCGTCATGAGCCGCATCGCGTTCGGCGTCAAGGGCGCCAAGATCCCGGCCGCCGTGCGCGGCGCCGTCGCCATCGCCTGGTTTGGTATCCAGACCTATCTGGCCTCCGCCGTACTCAGCGCGCTCCTGGTGGCCCTGTTCCCGGAGTTGAGCCGCCTGGACACCAACTCCCTGCTCGGTCAGTCGACGCTCGGCTGGATCACGTTCCTGGTCCTGTGGGCGCTCCAGGTGCTCATCGTGAGCTACGGGATGCAGATGATCCGGCGCTACATGGCCTTCGCGGCGCCCGTCACGCTGGTCACCATGTGCGCGCTCGCCGTGTGGATGTTCGTCCGCGCGGACGGCTCGGTCTCCCTGTCGGTCGGCGACCCGCTCACCGGCGGCGCGATGTGGCTCCAGGTCCTCCAGGCGGCCGCGCTGTGGGTGGTGATCTACGGGACGTTCGTCCTCAACTTCTGCGACTTCACGCGCTCCGCGAAGGACCGGGGCTCCATCGTGCGGGGCAATGTCATCGGCATCCCGGTGAACATGCTCTTCTTCGCCTGCATCGTGGCGGTCCTCAGCGGCGCCCAGTTCAGCCTCGACGGGCGGGTCATCACCAGCCCGACCGACATCGTCAGGTCCGTCCCCAACATGTTCCTGCTGGCCGTCGCCTCGCTGGCCCTGATCGCCCTGACGGTCGCGGTCAACCTGCTGGCCAACTTCGTCGCGCCGATCTACGCCCTGGTCAACCTGTTCCCCCGCCGCCTCGACTTCCGCCGGGCCGGTCTGGTGAGCGCCGTGCTGGGGCTGGTGATCACGCCCTGGAACCTCTACAACAGCCCGGTCGTCGTGAACTACTTCCTCGGCGGGCTCGGCGCCCTGCTCGGCCCGCTCTTCGGCGTGATCATGGCCGACTACTGGCTGCTGCGGAAGGCCCGGGTCAACGTGCCCGCCCTCTACACGGAGGACGCGGACGCCGAGTACCACTACCGGCGCGGCTACAACCCGCGGGCCGTCGCCGCCTTCGTCCCGAGCGCCGCGATCGCCGTCGTGGTCGCCCTCGTCCCCTTCTTCCACGCCGCGGCCGGGTTCTCCTGGTTCATCGGCGCCGTCGCCGCCGCCGCCCTGTACGCGGTCGTCGCCGACCGTGCCGTGCCGATCCGCGATGTGGACGGCGAGGCCATCGCCGTCGCCGCCGAATGACCAGCCCGAGCAGAAGGTCCCGCCCCATGCGCATCCTCGTGGTCAACGTCAACACCACGCAGTCCATCACCGACGCGATCGGCAAGCAGGCGGCCGGTGCCGCCTCGCCCGGGACGGAGATCGTCCCTCTCACCCCGTCCTTCGGCGCGGAGTCGGTCGAGGGGAACTACGAGAGCTATCTCGCCGCGGTGGCCGTCATGGAGGCCGTCCGCGCCCATCCGGAGCCGTTCGACGCGGTCGTGCAGGCCGGCTACGGCGAGCACGGGCGGGAGGGGCTCCAGGAGCTGCTCGACGTCCCCGTCGTCGACATCACCGAGGCCGCGGCGAGCACCGCGCAGTTCCTCGGCCGCCGCTACTCCGTCGTCACCACCCTGGACCGCACGGTCCCGCTCATCGAGGAGCGGCTGGAGGCGGCCGGGCTGAGCGCCCGGTGCGCCTCCGTGCGGGCCAGCGGGCTGGCGGTGCTGGAACTCGAACGCGACGAACAGGCCGCCGTGGACGCCATCGTCGAACAGGCCGTCCGTGCGGTGTCGGACGACCGGGCCGAGGTGATCTGCCTGGGCTGCGGCGGCATGGCCGGCCTCGCGGAGCGCGTCGTGGACCGCACCGGCGTACCCGTCGTCGACGGGGTGACCGCCGCCGTGACGATCGCCGAGTCGCTGGTCCGGCTCGGCCTGTCCACGTCCAAGGTCCGCACGTACGCGGCGCCGCGCCCGAAGCGGATCGTCAACTGGCCCCCGACGGCCTGCTGACGACCCCGTCGTCCCCGCTCCCGTCCTCCCCGCCGGCGCCGGGCCGGGCCGCCGGTCGCACCGGCCGCACGGTATTCTGACGGGCCGCCCGGCTGCCGCACCGCACCGCCGCAGCCGGTGCGCGGGGAACGGGACGAACGACGAAGGACGGCGATGGCTGCGTCAGGGGATTTCACGCCCGAGTCCGAGCGGGTGACCCGGCAGTTGCGGGACGAGATCCTCGACGGGGTGCGGCGACCGGGCAGCAGGCTCGTCGAACGGGAACTGGCCGAGGCGCTCGGCGTGAGCCGGCTGCCCGTCCGCGAGGCCCTGCGGACGCTGGTGTCCGAAGGGCTGGTGACGCCCAGGCCCCGCACCTGGGCGGTGGTGCGCGAGTTCACCACGAGCGACATCGCCGACCTCGACGAGGTGCGCTCGGGCCTGGAGAGCCTGGCCTTCCGGCTCGCCGCGCAACGGCACACCCGCGCCGGACTGGAGAAGCTGCGCGCGACCGTGGACGCCGAGCTGGCGGCGGCCCGGGCCGGCGACGCGGTGCGGGCCCGCCGGGCCGCGGCCGACTTCCACCAGACCGTCATCTCCCTCGCCGCCAATGAGCTGCTCAACGAGCTCGAAGGCGTCCTGCGCAGCCGGCTGCGGTGGCTCATGGGCCAGCACGACGATCTCGAAGGTGTCGCGCTGGAGCACGAGGCCCTGTACCGGGCGATCGCGGAGCGCGACGTCGAGCGGGTGCAGGAACTCGTCCTGGACCACCTCGCCACGAGCCGCACCGCCGCGCTGGGCCACCTCACCCGACAGGAGCAGGAGCAGGAGCAGCAGCGGGACTGAGCCCCGCCGGCGCTCATCCGCCGCCGGTGGGGGCCTCCGTCCGGGCCGGCCCCTCGGACTCCCCCGCCGGTGCCCGGCCGCCCGGGTGCCCGAGGGCGCACAGGAACGCGATGCCGAGGGCGATGGCCATACCGTAGAAGACCCACTGGTTGGCCTGGGCGAAGTCCATCCGGATGGCGTCCATGGCGTCCCGCGTCGCCTGCGCGGCGGTGTCGTTCCCGGTGGGCGGGCGGGAGTCCCCGTGGCCGGTGACGGACTCGCTGATCCGGCGGGCCACGTCGTGCGCGGTCCCCGGAGGGAGCCCGCGGGACCTGAGGGTGTCCGCCACGTTGTCGTTCATGACGTGCGTGAGGACCGTGCCGAAGACGGCCAGGCCCACGCTGGCCGCGTAGTTGCGCACCGTCTGGGTGACGCCGGTGACCTCCCCGTACGAGGCGCCGATCGCCCGGTTGACGGCGTCCGTGGAGGCCGGGGCGAGGAGGAAGCCGATACCGGCTCCGGCGAGGGCGGCGTACGGCCACTGGTCGTGCATGGACAGGTCGGTCATCTCGCCCGCCCACAGCGCGAACCCGACGGCGCCCACCACCGTCCCCAGTTTCAGCGCGGGGCGCGCGCCGCGTTTGTCCAGGATCCGGCCGCCCCACTGCGAGGCGATCGCGAACCCGGCGAAGAAGTACAGCAGGAACAGTGCCGCCTGGTTGGGTGAGGCGCTCAGGGACACCTGGGCGTACACGGAGGCGAAGAAGAACAGCGGGACGAAGGCGAGCATGGCGAAGAACAGCACCGCCAGGTCCACCGCGAACGCCCGGTCCCCGAACACCCGCAGGTCGACCAGCGGATGGCGCGTCCCCCACTCGTACCGGACGAACACGCCGAGGATCGCGAGGCCGCCGGCGATGCACAGCCATGTCCACGCACTGCCCCAGCCCCACGACCAGGCCTGCTGGAACCCGAGGACGCTCGCGCCCATGCCGAGGGCGATCAGGACGGCGCCCCGGACGTCCAGGGTGCCGGTGCGCCGCCGGTCGGGGACGTGCGCGAGGGCGGTGAGCACCAGCGCGACGACGGCGACGGGAACGTTGACCCAGAAGACGGCGCGCCAGGTCCACGAGGCCGTGAGCCAGCCGCCCAGCAGCGGGCCCACCGCGGTCAGCGCGCCGGAGAGGCCGAAGAACAGGGCGAGGGCGCGTCCCCGGCGTTCGACCGGGAACACCGCCACCACCACGGCGAGGGCCGCCGGGAAGAGCAGCGCCGCGCCGAAGCCCTGCGCCGCCCGGAAGACGATGAGCCAGGGCTGCGCCACGTCGCCGGCGGGTACGCAGCCGCACAGGACGGAGGAGACGACGAACACCACGGTGCCGGCGACGACCACCTTGCGCGGGCCCCAGAGGTCGGCCAGCCGGCCGCCCAGGGCGAAGAAGGCGGCGAGGGCGAGCAGGTAGGCGTTGACGACCCACTGCATGCCGGAGCTCGACAGGCCCAGTTCCCGGGTGATGTCCGGCGCGGCGATGGAGACGATGGTCTGGTCGATGAACGTCATCGCCACCGCGAACATCATGGCCGCGAGGGTGAGGGTCTGGCTCGGCGCCGACCCGGGCGCCTTGCCGCCGCCGTGGGGCTGTGCCGCGGGATGTGTGCCGTTCACTCGTCCAGTCTGTGCCAGGACGCCGCGCGTCGCATCAGACGGCTCACGGGCCCCGGGTGTCACAGGGTCACGTCGGCCCACTGGTCGAGCGGGTCGGCGTCGCCCGAGAAGCCGCCGGGGCCAGTCGTCCGACCGTCCAGCGACTGCTCGGTCCAGATGACCTTGCCCGTGGGGGTGTACCGGGTCCCCCAGCGTTCGGCGTACCGGGCGACGAGGAACAGGCCGCGTCCGCCCTCGTCCGTGGCGGCCGCGTGGCGCAGATGGGGCGAGGTGCTGCTGCCGTCGGACACCTCGCAGATCAGACCGCGGTCGCGCAGCAGGCGGACGTGGATGGGGGGACTGCCGTAGCGGATGGCGTTGGTGACCAGTTCGCTGAGGATGAGTCCGGTGGTGAAGCCGAGTTCCGCCAGGTCCCAGGTCTCCAGTTGCCGGCCGACGTCGGCGCGGACGGCGGAGACGGCCGCCGGGTCGCGGGGCACGTCCCAGTCGGCGACCCGGCCGGGGTCGAGCACGCGGGTGCGGGCGACCAGCAGGGCGATGTCGTCGCGCGCCCGGTCCGGCGGGAGGGCGGCGAGCACGTCCTGGCACGTCTGCTCGGGGGTCCGGCCGGGGCGGGTCAGCGCGGTGCGCAGGATGCCGAGGCCGACGTCGATGTCCCGGTCGCGGTCCTCGACGAGTCCGTCGGTGTAGAGGACGAGCCGGCTTCCCTCGGGCACCGGGAACTCGGTGCTCTCGAAGGGCAGGCCGCCCAGGCCCAGCGGTGGGCCGGCGGGCAGGTCGGGGAAGGACACGGTGCCGTCCGGGAGGGCGAGGGCGAAGGGCGGGTGCCCCGCGCGGGCCGCGCAGCAGGTGGCGGTGACCGGGTCGTGGACGACGTAGAGGCAGGTGGCCCCGATGAGTCCCTCGTCCTCGCCCTGGGCGGCGCGTTCGCGGTCGAGGCGGGCGACCAGGTCGTCCAGGCGGGCCAGCAGTTCGTCGGGGGCCAGGTCGAGGGTGGCGAAGTTGTGCACCGCGGTGCGCAGGCGTCCCATGGTGGCCGCCGCGTGCAGCCCGTGCCCCACCACGTCCCCGACCACCAGCGCCACCCGGGCGCCGGACAGCTCGATCACGTCGAACCAGTCGCCGCCCACGCCCGCCTGGGCCGGCAGATAGCGGTGGGCCAGCTCCAGGGCGCTCGGTTCCGGCAGGTCGCGGGGCAGCAGGCTGCGTTGCAGGGTGACCGCCATGGCGTGCTCGCGGGTGTAGCGGCGGGCGTTGTCGAGGGCGACGGCCGCACGGGTGGCCAGTTCCTCGGCGAACGGCAGGTCCTCCTCGTCGTACGGCTCCGCCCGGCCGGCGCGCCGGAAGGTCACCACTCCGAGCACGGCGCCGCGAGCGCGCAGCGGCACCGCGATCAGGGCGTCGGCGCCCTGGTCCGCCGTGCGCCCCGCGTCCCCGGTGTCCTGTGCCGGTCCTGCTCCGGACGCGGCACGTTCGGTCTCCAGCACCGCCCGGCCGCTCGCCACGCAGCGCGCCTGGGGTGTGCCGTCCGCGAGGGGCACCGCCCGGCCCACCGGCAGCGGTGCAGGGCCTGCGCCGCTGCCGCTCACGGCGGCACGGCGCATGACGGTGCTCGCGGCCGCCGGCTCCTCGCCGCGCGGCACCTCCTCGGCCAGTTCCACGGTGACCAGGTCGGCGAAGCGCGGGACCGCGACCTCGGCCAACTCCCGTGCGGTGTGCTCCACGTCCAGGGTGGAGCCGATGCGCGTGCCGGCGTCGTAGAGCAGGGTCAGGCGCTCGCGCGCCACCTCCGCCCGCCCGGACAGGGCCCGCAGCTCCGTGGTGTCCCTGAGCGTCACGACGCTCCCGGCGTACGCGCCGTCGCGGGCCGTGGGCCGCTTGTTGACCGCGAGCAGCCGGTCGGCGGTCAGGTGCACCTCGTCGGTGGCCGGCCTCTGCGACGTCAGCAGCTCGGCGATGCCCGGGTCCAGGCGCAGGTCGGTGATCCGGGACCGCTCCGGGTCCGGCGGCAGGCCGAGCAGGCGCCGCGCCTCGTCGTTGGCCAGCAGCAGCCGCCCGTCGCCCCCGGTGATCAGCACGCCCTCCCGCACCGCGTGCAGCACCGCGTCGTGGTGGTCGTACATGCGGGTCATCTCCACCGGGCCGAGGCCGTGGGTCTGGCGCAGCAGCCGGCGGCTCACCAGCGCGGTGCCGCCCGCGCACACGGCCAGTGCCCCGGCCGCGGTGCCGAGGAGGATCGGCAGCTGCTCGGCCGCCATGCCCGCCACCTTGCGGACCGTGATCCCGACCCCCACCGAGCCGACGGCGGTGCCGTCGGCCCTGGTGACGGGGACGGTGGAGAGGACCGAGAGCCCCTGGGTGGTTTCGGTGGTCTCGGTCACGGGCTCGTGCGGCGGGCTGGACGGGCCGAGGACGACCTTGCCGATCTGGGCGGGGTCGGGGTGGGTGTAGCGGACGCCCTCCCGCGAGTACACGACGACGAGGTCGACGCCGGTGTCGTGTCTGATCCGCTCGGTGAGGGGTTGCAGCACGGCGGTGGGGTCGGGTCCGGTCATCGCGGTCAGGGTGTCCGGCGCGTACGCGAGGGTGGTGGCGACGTCGAGGGAGCGGAGCCGGGCCTCGTGGGTGCTGTCGTTGCGGGACTGGAGCACGAGGGCCACGAGGGCGGCGGCGACGGTGAGGACGACGACGATCACCTGGAACAGGAGCACCTGCCCGGCGAGGCTGCGTACCCCGAGCAGCGAACGCGGCCGGGCGGCGGTGCGCGGGCGCCGCCCGCCGAGGGGGCTGGGGGACGTGGCCCGGGGACGACGCGGGTGTGCGCTCACGCTCCGTGTCCTCCCTCCCCAGTGTCCGGGACCTGGGTGGGTGCCGCCGTTCGCCGGCCGTCGCCTTCCTCACGAATGCCTCAACGGTACTCGCTGCGGCCCGGCGACGCCGTGCGCCGGGCACCGCCCGGCACACAGCAGGGCGCCCGGAAGCGGATCGCTTCCGGGCGCCGAGCCTGGTTCAACGCATCACGGTCAGGCGGGGGTGATGTTCTCCGCCTGCGGGCCCTTCTGGCCCTGGGTGATGTCGAAGGTGACAGCCTGGCCTTCCTGGAGCTCGCGGTACCCGCTGGCGTTGATGTTGGAGTAGTGCGCGAAGACGTCGGGGCCGCCGCCGTCCTGCGCGATGAAGCCGAAGCCCTTTTCCGAGTTGAACCACTTGACGGTACCGCTGGCCATGCCTTTGCCTTTCAGCCGATATCGGATCCGCACCGCGCGGACCCGGAGGTGGTCGTCGGGTCCAAGGCACTGCACAGCAGACCGCCCGCACCACGGTGCGGGCGGTCGGGTCGAACCACGACATCTGTCTCTGACGCTACACGGCATGTCCGCGCCTCACCAGTGAGTAAGGGGTCCGAGCATGAACGGTGTTGCGCCCTCGGGTGCGTCCGCGGCCGCCCGGTCCGAGCTGTCCGGCGGCGTCGGGGGCCCCTTCCGTCACTCCCCGCGCACGATGTCGTCGTGCGCCATACGGGCGAGACCCGGGGCGTCGGCACGACCCGGTCGCGCGGGTGGTCAACCAATGAGGTGCCCACCTACCGAACCGGAGGTTGAGATGAGCGTCAGGAAAGCCCTGGCCCTGGGGGTCGGCGCGGTGATGTGCACCGGCCTGCTGGGAACGGGCTGCGCCTCGCGGACGCCCGACGGACCCCCCGCGCGGCAGGCGTCGCCCCGCCCCGCTCCGGCGGCTCCCACCGCCCGGCCGCTTCCCGGGCTCGGGCCCGCCGTCCGGGCCCGGGTGCCCGCGGCCGCGGGGCAGGTCCTGGTGGTCCGGGGTGCGTCACAGGACGCCAACCGGGCCCAGGTGGTGCTCTACGAACGGCACCCCGTGCGGGGCTGGGAGGCCGTGGCGGGCCCCTGGTCGGCGCACAACGGGCTGCGCGGCTGGACGGAGGGCCACAGCGCGGGAGACCTGCGTACGCCCGTCGGCGTCTACGGCATCAGTGACGCGGGAGGCCGGCTGCCGGACCCGGGCACCCGCCTGCCCTACGACCAGGACCCGGAGTTCGCGCTCTCGGGCACCGGCCACCTGGGTGAGGACCTGGAGGGCTCCTTCGACTACGTGATCGCCGTCGACTACAACCGGGTGCCCGGCACCACCCCGCTGGACAAGACCCGGCCCCTGGGCGAGGGCAAGGGCGA
>NZ_WWHX01000393.1 GCF_009862125.1 Streptomyces sp. SID5910 | reverse complement strand
TCGTCGAACGGCGCCCGGTCCGTCTTCAGCGCGAACCCCTGCACCCCGCTGCGCTTGGTGGCCACCACCCGCACCCGGCTGTCGTGCGCGACCGTGCGGGCGAAGGTGGGTGTCATCTCGTGCGCGAAGTGCACCTCGCCGCTGCGGACCGCGGCGGCGCGGGCCTCGGACTCTGCGGAGAGGATGCGTACCTCGTCCAGGTGCGGGGCGCCGTTCCAGTGGTCGTCGAAGCGGCGGCCGGTGAAGCTGCGCCCGGCCGTGAAGGAGACGAACCGGAACGGGCCGGTGCCGACGGGCTTCGTCGGATCGTCCCAGCCGTCGCGGACGATGGGCGTGCCGGTCATCGCGAGCTGGCTGGGCAGTTCCGCGTTGGGCCGGTCGAGGGCGATCTCCACGCCCAACTTGCCGACCTTGCGGCAGTTGGCCAGATCGATGTGGGACAGGGAGTTCTTGGCCAGGTGGTCGGCGGCGTTCGGGTCGAGGATGCGGGACAGGCTGTACAGCACGTCGTCCGCGGTGAGGGCGTGTCCGTCGTGGAACCGGGCCTCGCGCAGCTCGAACCGCCACACCCGGGCCTCGTCGTCACTGGACCAGGACCGCGCCAGACGCGGGACCGGCCGCAGGGTCGAGTCCAGCTCCACCAGCTTGTCGAATACGGCCTTGTGCCGGGCGATGTCCACGAACTGCCGCTGCGCGTGCGGGTCCATGGTCTCCTTCACCCCTGCGCCGGGGAAGGCGGCGCTCAGCGTGCCGCCCTTCTGCGGCGTGGAGGAACGGGAACCGGCGGACGAGCAGCCGGGAAGCAGCAGCCCGGCGCCGGTCGCGACCGCCGCGGCGAGCACACTCCGGCGAGTGGGGGTGACCGGCATGTGGACGTACCTTCCTGCCTGTTGGGTTCCGGAACCACGGCACAAGCATCCAATCTGCAATTGCAACCTATATGCAACAGGGGCCATTGTGGAACTGATCACTCGGCTCCGCATCGCCGTCGTGCGTAATGCGCGGCGGTCTGCCCGCGGACCGCGCCCGCGGCGACGGGCTGGGGCTCGCCGACCAACTGGGCCCGCACATGACCGGCCACTTCCGCCGTCCCACAGCCTTGACCGGAGGCCAACAGGGCGTGCCCTGTTGATCCGTGCGGTGGCAGCGCCCGACCCGCTCCTCCTTGTCGCCGCCGTGACCGGTTTCCTCTACGCCTGCTCGTTCCAGGCGGGGAAGATCGTGTACTCCCATGAACTGACCGTCCCCGTCGGCACGTCCAAGCTGCCGCCATCCCAGCAGGTGGCCGCCGCCCGCAAGGCGCGGTGCGCCCTTCCCCGAAGGCCGGGGCGACGACGCGCGTCCTGCTGTCCGGTGGAGGCGCGGCAGGGCCACCCACCCGCTGACCAGGCCTGATCCGGCACTCCGGCACGGTGGGGTATCGCATGCGGGCGATGTCCCACCCGACTCAGTGGTTCCCTTGCCGAACACCTCATCCATACAGGTGGCGGCGGGTTCGGGGTACCGGCCGTGGCCCGTCGAGCCGCTGCCGTCGCGTGGCGGTGGTGGGCGCGGCATGGCGATCGGTCGTGTTGCCGAGGCGGGGCGTGTCCGGTTCTGGCGAACGCCTGGCGCCCAGGGGCGACGTCGTTCGCGGACGGCCGCTGGTTCCAGGGGACGAGGGGGAGAATCCTCACGTGGTTCAGCCTGCCCGCACGGCTTCTGGGGGTACGGGAGCCGTGTGACCATGAGGGCATCCCGCCGGTGGGTGACTGACCCACCGCGAGGACCGGAGCGATGCAGCGGTGTGATGGACGAGACGTGTGTTGCCGGCATGGCCGGAGTGCGCCGGCGTCTGCCGCGACTGAGCAGCCACGCGAGCGGTATTACTCAGCCCGTCACCAGCCTTGTCCGGCGTGCTCGTGCTGCCGCATCAACCAAGTTCTCGGCTGTGATGTGCCTCGTTGGATCGGTGATCCGGACGACCTCGATCAACTCGGTCTTCGCGTGAACGGGCGGAAGCATCATGCGGAAAGGGTTACTGATCAAGAGGCAGGTCGGTGTCCGGGGTGTGCTCTTGGGCTCGGCCCAGTGCACCTGGGGCTGGAAGACACAGTCCGTCTGCCAGCGTGTGACATCCTGGCCAGGTGCTCCTGAAGGATCTCGCCGGTAGTGTCGACCTCCGCCCAGTGCGCTATCAGTTCGCCACGGTCCGCGGCGACTCGTACGACGACAACTGGCTGGTCGTCGATGGCACGGTGTTGACTGCAGAGGGAAGCTGGTCCTTCACTGATCCGTGTTTGCTCACCGATGAGGCCCGCCAGGTGTCCGCGTGGGTGCGCGCGGTGTCCGAGGGACGGTGGCCGTCACCGAGCCTGATGCCGAAGGTGAGCTGTGGCCGGACACGTGGTTCATCGAGCCGGTCGTGTCTTTCGGCCTCGCCGGTCAAAGCGAGGGCGGGAACGCGGTGATACGCGCTCATCTGCCCTTGGAGGCGGCACTCCTGTGCGGCAACAGGACGACGACGGGGCTGACATCTACCAGTACGTCGTGGAGGTCAGGATGGACGCCGCAGCGCTGCGTCACGCGGCTGACCAGTGGGACCTCTGCCCGGCTTCCTTGCCGCCCCGCTGATGCAGCCGATTCCTACTCGCCGCGGCCGGCCGGTCTTCTACGAATTGGGCGGCCTCCGCCCACCGCACCGCGACTCGTCTCGTGTGCCACAGTGTTCTCGCGGGTGGCACAAGGACGGTTGTCAGACCGGGGACCTAGCATCCGCTTGTGAACGTCGAATCCCGTCTGGACCTGATACTGCCGCCCGGCCGCATGGTCACCTCGGAGGAGGGCCACGGCACTGTGCAGCCGCTGTGGCTGAGCGACAGCCCACCCACGGTTGAGCTGTGGCCCCGTCTGCGCGCGGAGCATGCTGCCTCCGGCCTCTGGCCGCTCCTGTGCGGTCCCCTGCATCCGCACGAGGCCGACTTCCGACCCTGGGCCTGCGGCGAACTGTCCCCCGAACGCATGTCGTCCCCGGCAGACCACGATCCCGAAACCGTACTCACCCGCTGGTGGCGGGACTACACCGCCACCGACGAGGACGACGACCAGCTGGATACAGAAGAACGCCTCGCTGTCACCGACCCGTTCGGCCAGTCCTGGCCCGGCCTCACACCCTCCGCGACGCCCGTCCAGAACGCTGATGCGATAGCCGATCAGTACGCGCAGGCCTTCTTGTCCCAGCACCCGCACGCCCGCCTCGGACTCGTCGCCGCACCTCGTGGAGCCGACGCCCTCACCACCGCCGGCTGGAACGGCCCGGTCAACTACGACAACGACACCGCCGTGTTCTCTGCCGTCGTCCGCGATTGGGAAGACCGCTTCGGCGCCCGCGTCGTCGGCGTCGGTCTTTCCACCCTGCACCTCAGCGTCGCAGCCCCGCCAAGCCGTCTCGAGGGCGCCCTGCGGATCGCCGCAGAGCACTTCGCCTTCTGCCCCGACAACGTCTGGCAGGGCGCCCACCGAGACCTCGCCACCTACGCCGAGGACCTCATCGGCCTGAACTGCTGGGACTTCTGGTGGGACTGACCGGGCAGACAAGCCGGGCGGTCGGCCACCGGCCGAGCAGCACAAGGCGGGGAAATCGACAGATACCGTAGACACAGCGTGCGGCACGCCGTCCCCGCCGTAGGGGAGAACGTGCCTCACGGTGCGGTGGCGGCGGTTCCGGTGGGATTCAGCGGCACCGTCAGGGCTCTCAGCGGCGGCCGCTGCGGCGGTGGCCCAAGGACTCGTCGTCGATGAACCGGCCGCGGTGGTTTCGGAGGGTGGCGGTGTCGGTGCGGTTGTCCCAGACGTAGTTGCGGCGGTCCTGGTAGACGTCGGCGCGGGTGTGGCGGCCCTGTCCGGTGTGGACGCGGACGGTGGAGCGTCCGGCGAGGCGGTAGTCGTAGTCGGTAGAGGGCACGGGACGCGTACCAGGGAGACGGCCGGTGCGGCCCCCAGGGGCGGCATCGGCCGTCGCAGGTCCCCCGGCCTGGCGGGCTGCCGGTGCCCGCACCGGATCAGTAGCCTGCGGGACAGTACAGCGGTGCCGTGTCCGCGTTGTTTTTGGTGATCAAGCGGATCGGTGTGTGGTCGATCTTCTCCGCCTTCCTGTCGCGCAGCAGGGCGATGGTGTTGCGGACGGCCAGTTCGCCGGTGTTCCCGGCCGAGTTGGACACCGTCGCGGAGAAGCGTCCGTCCTTCAGTGCGGCGAGGGCCTCGTCGGTGCCGTTGACCGTCACGATCCTGACCTGGTCGGCTCCGGCCGCGTCGAAGGCCTTGCGGGCGGCGAAGGCCATCTGTTCGTTGGCGACGAAGGCGTAGTCCAGGCCGGGGTGGGCCCGGGCCATGGTGGCGGCGACTTCTCCGGCCTTGTCGGCGTTGAACATGCCGGGCTCCTCGGCGACCACCTCGGCATGGACGGGCAGGGCCTTGGTGAAGCCGTCGGTGAGCAGGTCGGACGCGGCGCCCGGCGCCCCCGCGATGACACCGACTTGGACGTCTCGGCCTGCGGCGTCGTCGGCGATCCACTGGCCGTCCAGCCTGCCGACCGCCTCCAGATCGACGACCACCGCCCCCAGGATGTCGTCGGGGTCTGTGCTCACGGAGGTCAGGAAGACGGGGATGTCCGCGCTCCTGGCCTTCTCGATGCCGCGTTTCAAGGCGTCCGTGTCCACGGTCTGCAGGATGATCGCGTCGACCTCGCGCGCGATCATGTCCTCGATGTTGCTCAGCTCGGTCGCGGCGTCCTGCCGGGAGTTGGCGGTGACCAGCCTCGCGAAGTTGTTCTTGGCGTTGATTTCCACGGATCGCTGGAGGCAGGTGTGGAACTGGCTGTCGCCGCCGTTGATGAACCCGAGGGTGAGCGGGCCGTCGTCCGCGGAATCGGTGTTGTCCGAGTAGGAGCCGCAGCCGCTGAGCAGCAGACCGACGCCGAGCAGTAGAACGTGCGTGGCTTTTCGGCGACGCGAGGGCGTCGGCATGGCTGGGCCGCCTTTCCGGGGTGTGCTGGAGGAGTGTCCGATGCGCCCGTTCACCGCCCGCGTCGCAGAGGCGGCGTTCGCGCGTGGTGGCTGCGGCTCCTGCAGCCACGCGACGGCGCAGACGGTACAGCCGTAGGGAGGGCGTTCACCCTGTCCGGGAGCGCAACGTAATCCTGCGCGGTTCGCTCGGCAGCTCGATGGTGACCGCGGGCAGCGCAGAGGAGACCGCCGACGGCCGATGGGGTCCTCGGTCGCGGTGGCGCCGGACTTGTCGACCAGGTAGGCGGTGCCGTCGGTGATCTCCACGTGGTTCGGGTTGGTACCGGTGGCGACGGTCTCCTCGATCATGCTCTTCTTCACGTCGACCCGTGTCACGTTGGCGGCCACGGACAGGACGCCGGCGCCGGTCGCCACGGACTTGATGACGATGCCCATGACGACGCCCTTGCGGAGGGCGACCACGGACAGGGTGCCCGAGGTTTGGTCGGCGGTGTAGGCGGTCCTGCCGTTCTTCGAGAGCGAGACCGAGATCGGGACGTCGCCGGCTGGGACGAAGCGCGGGGACTCGGAACCCCGCACCAGCTCGATCAGGCGGTCGTTGTTGAGGTCGGCCGCGTAGAGCGCGCCGGTCGCCGGAAACGAGCGAGCTGACGGTGCGTGAGTCGGTTACCGAGGCGCTTCGGCAATGGCGCCTCGGCCGGCGCGCCCGTGGCGGTCATCGTCCTCGACGCGGGCGCCGCGCAGTCGGCCGTCTGCGCGGTGCGCGGCGGAGTGGCGACGGGCGCCGCCGTACACCTGCTGGCCCGGAAGCGCGGGATGCACGGCTACCGGCTGGTCCTCGTCGGCATCTGCGCCTCGTCGGTGCTGGGTGCGGCGACCAGCTTCCTGTACCTGCGCGCCGACATCGGCAAGGCCGCGCAGGCCGTCGCCTGGACGATCGGCTCGCTCAACGCCCGGGGCCGGCACGAGGTCCGTGTCGTTGCGATGGGGCTGGCGGTGCTGGCGCCGGTCGTCCTGGCGTACGAACGACGGCTGACCTTGTGGGAGATGGGCGACGACACCGCCGCCGCGCTCGGGGTACCGCCGGAGAGGAGCCGCCTTGTCCTGCTCGGTGAGGACCGTGCCCGCACCGTTCCCTTCGTCGCGCCGACCCGCAGCCGGCCCGCCGGGTGACGCGG
Source organism: Streptomyces sp. SID5910 (assembly GCF_009862125.1). Taxonomy (GTDB): domain Bacteria; phylum Actinomycetota; class Actinomycetes; order Streptomycetales; family Streptomycetaceae; genus Streptomyces. Next base: position 3,960 of record NZ_WWHX01000393.1, on the reverse strand, counting down.
GCAGCGGGTCCGAACGTCCTGTCCGGAGCCTGGCAGACCGAACGCCAGCCCGCCCCGCCCCCTTTACGGCTGCACCGCTACCACACCGTCCGAGTGGCCAGTCGCAGCGGTGCGTGGGTTCAGTCCCTGCCCATCTGGTCCTCGTCCGACAGGTGTTCCACCGTCCTGCCGGTCTCCGTGAACGTACGGGTCACGTGACCCGAGGAGTACACCCACAGGATCCGCAGCGGGCGGTCGCCGACATTGCGGAAGAGGTGGGGAACGGGGGAGGGGATGTACGTGGTGTCGTACTGCTCCAGCTTCGTCACCTCACCGTCGACCCACACCTCCGCCTCGCCGTCGAGGATCGTCACGTGCTCGTCGCAGTTGTGCGAGTGCAACGGAGCTCCGGAACCCACCGGATACACGCTCATGCCGCTGGTGATGAGGTTCTCCCCACCCGCCGACGGCGTGGTGATCAGGGGCGTCGTCACGACGGAACCGCCCCGGTCGAGCAGGGGCACGGACGCGGCCTTGATGATCGTGGTCATCCGGGGGTTCCTCTCCAGTTCGACGTGTTGCGTCGAACGACGTTAGGTCGCCGTGTCCCGAATCGGTGCCCTCTGGCGTGCAGGTTTACGTTGCACTCCGGGAGGGGTGAGCATCTTCCGCCCGGCTGTACCGTCACCTGTCACCGCAGGGCTTTCGACCCGCCCGGGAAACGCTCCGGAAAGAAAAGGCAGGTATCGGCCAGATGAGGCTCCCCGTTCTCACCGAAGAGGAAATGGACCAGCGGCAGCAGGGGCTGGCCGCCCGTATCGCCGGCCGCCGAGGCGCGGTCCGCGGCCCCTTCCGGGTGTGGCTGCACAGCGCGGAGATGTGCGAGCGGGCCGAGTCCCTCGGCGCGTTCGCCCGCTTCGACTGCAGCCTGCCCAAGCACCTGCGTGAGCTCACGCTGCTGATGGCCGCCCGGAACTGGGACGCGCAGTACTCGTGGAACGCCCATGTGCACCAGGCGATCGAGGCCGGCATCCCCGAGTCCGCAGTCAAGGCGATCGCCGAGAAGCGCGAGGCGGTCTTCGACGACGAGGCCGACCAGGCGTTCTACCGGTTCTGCCGGGAGGTCCTCGAGGAGCACTTCGTCTCCGACGAGACCTTCGCCGCCGCCCTCGCGCACTTCGGCTCCAAGGGCCTGGTCGACACCATCGGCGCGCTCGGCAACTTCACCATGCTCGGCATGTGCCTGAACACCTTCCAGGTCGACCTCCAGCCTGACAAGGAGCCCCCCTTCCCGGACGTCCGCGGCTACGGCCGGGTCGTCTCCGACGCCGACCGGTCGCAGCCATGAGTTCCCTCAGGGACCCGGAGACCGAGGGAGGGATCGCCGTGACCCCTGGGGCACTCCACGACAGCGGTGAGGACAGGGCCCGGCAGGCCGTGGTCCGCGTACGAGGCGTCACCAAGAGCTTCGGTGGGGCGGCCGCGCTGAAAGGCGTCGACCTCGACCTCTACCCCGGTGAGGTCCACGCCCTGATGGGCATGAACGGCGCCGGCAAGTCCACGCTGGTGCAGGTCCTCAGCGGCGTGCATCAGCCCGACACGGGCACCATCGGCATCGACGGGGAGCAGCACACCGGGCTGACGGTGCGCAAGGCCCGCCGGCTCGGCATCTCCTCGGTGCCGCAGCGCCGCGAACTGGCCACGGGCCTCACTGTCGCCGAGAACGTCATGCTGGGCGACCTGCCGACCCGGGGCGGCGCCGTCAACTGGAAGGCGGTCCGGGCGCAGGCCGGCGAGGCGCTGTCCGGGCTCGGCATCGACATCGACGTGGACCGCGTCGCGGGCACGCTCACCGTGGCCGAGCAGACCATGGTGGAGGTGGCGCGCGAGGTCCGGCGCGGTGGCAGGGTACTCATCCTCGACGAGCCCACGGCCTGCCTGAGCGCCAAGGACGCCGGCCAGGTCCGCGCCCTGGTGAGCACGCTGCGGGACGAGGGTGTCGCCGTCGTCTACATCTCGCACTACATCGACGAGGTGATGTCCATCGCCGACCGGGTCACGGTCCTGCGCGACGGCACCCTGGTGCGCAGCGCGCCGGCGGCCGAGATGGACCCCGGCTCCCTGGTACGCAACATGGTCGGCCGGGACGTCGTCTCCACCCGTCCCGAACGGCCCGCCCCCAAGAGCGATCACGGGCTCGTCGTCCGCGGACTGAGCCAGGGCCGCGCCATCCGCGACTTCACCGTCGAGGTGCGCAAGGGCGAGATCGTCGCCGTCCTCGGCCCCGCCGGCGACGCCCAGTCCCGGCTGTTCGACCTGCTGTCGGGACGCCGTCGCCCCGACACCGGGGAGATCCACGTCGACGGGCGTGCCGTGCCCTTCGGCCGCGTCAAGGCCTCCCTCGCCAGCGGGCTGCGCTGCGTCACCGGGGACCGCCGCTCCCTCGGCCTGGTCCAGGGCATGACCGTGGACGAGAACCTGATGCTGGCCGGCGACCGCTTCGCCCGGCGCCGCCTGCACCGCGCCGGCCATCTCGCCCGGCGCGCAGCCCCGGTCCGTGACACCTACGGTGTCGTCGTCCTCACCGGCAACCCGCCCGTCGGCTCACTCTCCGGCGGCAACCAGCAGAAGGTACTGCTCGGCAAGTGGCTGGAGACCGAGCCGGTCGCCTGCTTCCTGGAGGACCCCACCAACGGCGTGGACGTCGCCGCCATGGCCGGCATCCACACCCTCGTCGACGACCTCGCCGCCCGCGGCGTGGCCGTCCTGCTGGCCTCCTCGTCCGCCGAGGAGGTCATGCGTCTGGCCGACCGGGTCGTCGTCGTGAGCGCCGGCCGCACGGTCGCCGAACACGACATCGACGCCATCACCCGCGACGAGCTCGTCGCGACCGCACTCGGAGGTCAACCGCAGTGAGCCTCAAGACCCCCTCCGCCTCCCCGGACGTCGCGGCCGGCCCGCCCCAGCGCACCGGCGCGTCCCGGCCGGGGCCCGGGAAGCTGCTGCACATACCGCACGGCGGCCTGATCCTCGTACTGATCCTGGTGTGCGTGTTCACCGCCGTGCAGGCGGACACGTTCACCTCCTCGCAGAACCTGCTGAACGTGCTGCGTCAGGTCAGTGTCAACGCGGTCATCGCGGCCGGGCTGACTCTGCTGATGACCGCCGGCGGCATGGACTTCTCCATGGGCAGCAACGCGGCCGTCACCCTGTGCGTGGGTGCCCAACTGGTCGACGGCGGCTGGTCCACGCCCGCCGTCGTGGTCGTCTGCCTGGCGCTCGCCACGCTGATCGGACTGGTCAACGGGCTGGTGGTGACCTACACCCGGGTCGCGCCGTTCGTCGCCACCCTCGCCTCAGCGATGCTGCTGGACGGCGTCGCGCTGCTCGTCCTGAACGGCATGAGCGTCACCATCGGCGACAAGATGTCCGCGCTAGGCAACGACGAGATCATCGGCGTGCCCTACCTGACCGTCGTGGCGGTGCTGGTCCTGGCGCTGACCGGCGTGACCATGCGGTACACCACCTTCGGCCGCGACGCCTTCGCCATGGGCGGCAACGAGTACGTCGCCCGGCTCAGTGGCATCAACGTGAACGGCCGCAAACTCGCCCTGTACGCGCTCGCCGGTGTGCTGGCGGGCCTGGCCGGCCTGATGCTGCTCTCCCGGCTCGGCGCCGCCGCGCCCAACACCGCTGGGCTCCAGACCCAGCTCACCGCCGTCGCCGCAGTGGTCATCGGCGGTACGTCCCTCGCCGGCGGCCACGGCACCGTCATCGGCACCGTCTTCGGCGTGGTCCTGCTGGGGGTCGTCGGCAACGCCCTGAACCTCCTGCAGGTCAACAGCAACTACCAACTCGTCGTCACGGGCGGCGTGCTGCTGGTCGCGGCGGTCATCAACGAGTTCCAGCGCAAGTCCTCACCAGGGCATTAGCAACGCCGCGCAGGAGCAAACGCCCCTTGCCTTCGCGCATCCCCCCTCA
>NZ_WWHX01000039.1 GCF_009862125.1 Streptomyces sp. SID5910 | reverse complement strand
CGCGGCTGGTGGCCAGGCCGTAGCAGCCGGCCAGGAACACCCACACGGCGACCAGGTAGGGCAGTACGCGCAGCACTTCGCTCACAGCGGTCTCACTTCCCGTGCTCCTTGTCGTTCTGGCTGTCCCTGTCGCCGTCGCTCTCGCCCTCGTCCACGATCTCCACGGCCTGGTCCAGGAAGCCGGCGAGCAGGACGACCACGGCGCAGGCGACCTCCATGCCGACGGCGGCGTTCAGCAGCGGGACGGTGCCGCCGGAGGACAGGGTGTTGAACGTGCCGTGCGGCAGCAGGGTGTTGGCGAGGAAGGAGCCGGTGCCGAGCAGGCAGGCGACCCCGGTGACGAGGTAGGCGGAGGCGGCGGCCGCGTCTCCCACCTCGTACAGGGCGACCGGCCGGATGCGTTCGAGGGCGCGGTAGTCGGCGCCCAGGTACAGCAGGTGCAGGGCGGTCGCGGCGACGACGCCGCCCTGGAAGCCGCCGCCGGGGCTGAGCTGCCCGTGGGCGATGACGTACAGCCCGGTCAGTAGGGCGACGGGCAGCACGAGGAGGGCGTAGCGGCGCACGGGGCGGGCGACGTCGGCGGGTTCGGGGCGGGCCCGGTGCTCGTCGCGGGTCTGGCGCAGCAGGATCACGGAGCCGAGGACCGCCGCGAACAGGATGGTCATCTCGCCGAGGGTGTCGAAGGCCCGCTGGTCGAAGTTGACGGAGGCGACGGTGTTGGCGGTGTGCCGGGACAGGGCCGCGTCGACGGCGCGGTCTCCGTAGGGGTGGCGGTCGTCGCCGAAGCCGGGCAGCCGCAGACAGGCGGCGACGAGGAGCGCGGCGAGGCCCGCGCCGCCGGTGGCCACCAGCCACAGCCGGACGCGCCGGGTCACGGTCCGTCCTCCTTGCGCCGCTGCCCGCGCCGTCTGGCCTTGCGGACCGTCAACAGCAGCAGCAGCGGCGTCAGCGCGGAGCCCACCGCCAGTTGCGACAGGCCGACGTCGGGCGCCTGAAGCGTGGTGAACAGCACGGCGAGGACGACGCCCATGACGGCCAGGACGAGGGACTGGCGGGCGGGGTCGCGGACCGCCACCGCCGCCGTGGCGGACACGGCGACCAGCAGCAGCGCGACGACGATCACCGCTTCAGCCACGGCGTGCCTCCTCCATTCCGCCGGCCAGCGCCCGGGAGGCGACGAGATTGCCGCCGACCAGCAGGACGCCGACGACCAGCAGCTTCACGAGGGCCCTGCTCGGGCCGGTGGCCACGCACACCGCGAGGACGACGCCGGCGCCGAGGGCGGCGGACGCCCAGGTCCGGATCCGGGCCCGCGGCGGGTCGGCGCCCAGGTCGTCGGCGAGCAGCCGGGCGAAGACGAGGGCGCCGACCGGTCCCAGGACGGCGAGGACGAGCGCGAGATCGACGTACGCGGGCCGGCCGTAGCCCTGGGCGAGCAGCAGGAGGACGGGGCAGGCCAGTGCGGTGGACAGGTTCTGGGCGACGGCGCGGCGGCGCAGCGGGCCGGTGGCCACGCCCCACAGGGTG
>NZ_WWHX01000392.1 GCF_009862125.1 Streptomyces sp. SID5910 | reverse complement strand
GACTTCGCCCTCCAGTGCTCCCCCGACCACCCCTGGGTCGACAAGCACCCCGACTGGTTCCACCACCGCCCCGACGGCACCATCGCCTACGCCGAGAACCCGCCGAAGAAGTACCAGGACATCTACCCCGTCGCCTTCGACGCCGACATGGACGGCCTGGTCGCCGAAACGGTCCGCGTCCTGCGGCACTGGATGGACCACGGCGTGCGGATCTTCCGCGTCGACAACCCCCACACCAAACCCGTCGTGTTCTGGGAACGCGTCATCGGCGAGGTCAACCGCGCCGACCCCGACGTCATCTTCCTGGCGGAGGCCTTCACCCGCCCCGCGATGATGGCGACCCTCGCCCAGATCGGCTTCCAGCAGTCCTACACCTACTTCACCTGGCGCAACACCAAGCAGGAACTGAC
>NZ_WWHX01000391.1 GCF_009862125.1 Streptomyces sp. SID5910 | reverse complement strand
GGCGATGGACCCGCAGCAGCGCCTGCTGCTGGAGACGGCCTGGGAGCTCTGGGAACGTGCCGGGGTCGACCCCGAGACGGTGCGTGGCAGCCGGACGGGCGTGTTCATCGGCACGAACGGCCAGGAATACGTCTCCCTCGTGGACCGGGGCCCGGACGTGACCGAGGGCTATGTCGCCACCGGCAACGCGGCCAGCGTCGTGTCGGGACGTATCTCCTACACGTTCGGCCTCGAAGGTCCTGCGGTCACCGTGGACACGGCGTGTTC
>NZ_WWHX01000390.1 GCF_009862125.1 Streptomyces sp. SID5910 | reverse complement strand
GCGTGCAGCTGCAAGGCGGAGGAGGGCGACAGGGCGGAGCCCTGGCAACCGACGACAACGCCGCAGATGTGCGTGCCACGCCCCGCGACGCCGGCATGATCCAAACGACAGGCCCTAGGGCCGGCTCAGCGCCGGATGAGACCGAGGCCGGTGGCGGCGGCCACCGCGGCCGTGCGGGAGTCGACGCCGAGCTTGGCGTAGACCCGGGCCAGATGGGACTTCACCGTGCCCTCGGTCAGATGCAGCCGGCCCGCGATGTGCTGGTTGGACAGTCCCTCGGCGACCAGCGCGAGGACCTCGGTCTCCCGGCGGGTCAGCGAGGTGTGCGGCCGGCGCAGCCGGGTCATGAGCCGGTCCGCGACGGCGGGAGCGAGCGCGGTCCGCCCCGCCGCCGCGGTGCGCACGGCGGCGGCCAGCTCCTCCGGCGGCGCGTCCTTGAGGAGGTACCCGGTGGCGCCGGCCTCGATGGCGGGCAGCGTGTCGG
>NZ_WWHX01000389.1 GCF_009862125.1 Streptomyces sp. SID5910 | reverse complement strand
CGCGGCCACCGCGCCAGCCCGCCCGCGCCGGTCGCCACGTCGCCGCGTGGCGCACACCGACCCCGCCCCGCTGCTGGGCGGTCGCCGCGTCACCGGGTGGCGCACGCCGACCCCGCCTCGCGTCTGTGCGATGACCGCGTCACCGCATGGCGCACGCCAACCCCGTCTCGCCGCGGGGCGGCCACCGCGTCGGACCGCCCGTCGGGCAACGGCGCCGCCCCCGCGTATCCCGATCGGCGCAGGACTCACCCGCCCGCACGGGCCGGCGCTCCGCATCGCATCGCGAGTTCCCCGCTCACAGGGGCTGCGCGGTCGCCCCATACGCGCTGTAATGGCGACGTGGTCAGTGAGGGCATCGCGGAGCGCGGGACGAGGACGCTGCGTGCCGAGGGTGCCCTGAAGGCGATCGCGGCCCTTCCGGACCGCGGCGACCGACTGCGCCGCGTCCTCGAACAGGCCCTCGTGTTCGGCGGAGCCGCCCTCGTCGCCGTGTACACGCCCGGCGAGGACCGCGAGCTGCTCTGCCTGGCCGAATCGGCCGGCGTACCGAGGACGCTGTACGGCGTGCGCGACAGCTATCCCGCGGCCGGCGGCTCCCCGGTCGCCGACGCCCACCGGGACGGGACCCCGGTGTGGCTGGGCCCCGAGGAGTTCGCCGGGTCGGCCGAGTCGCGGCACGTCCCCTCCAGCGGCTTCTCCCTCGCCGTCCTGCCCGTTCCCGGCGACGGCGGCTGCCTCCTCGCCCTGACGGAGTGCCCGGGCGGCTTCGGCCCCGAGGACCGGGCCTGTCTGGAACTGGTCGCCGACGCGGCCGTGAGCCCCGCCCCGCCCGCGGCGGCCGAGAGCGCCGAGGGCCGGGAGCTGCGGCCGGACGCGTTCTCCCTGGCCATGGACACCGGCCGGGTCCAGGTCGGCGACGACATCCTGCGGTTGTTCGCCCTCACCCCGGACGACTTCGACGGCAAGGTCGAGACACTGCTCGGCCTGACCGTGCCCGAGGACCTGCCCTCCCTGATGTCGGTCGTCGAGTCCGACCACATGTCCATCGGCGACCGCGAGCTGGAGTTCCGGGTGCTCCAGCCCACCGGCCCGCCGAAGTGGCTGCGACTGCGCGGGCGCCTGCTGCCCGGCGGCGACGGCAGGCCCGCTCGCCTCGTCGGCACCGTCGCCGACGCCTCCACCCTGCGCCCCGACGTGACCGACGTCGCCCGCGTCCAGCGCCTGGCCGCCGCCCTGGCCACCGCGGGCACCGTCCGGGACGTCAGCCAGGCCGTCGTCGCCGCCCTGCGCAGGCCGCTGCGCGCCGACCGGATCGCCCTGGCCGAGCTGGAGGGCGACCGGCTCGTCGTCACCGTCCTCGACCCGCCCGAACCGGAGTCGTGGCCCGAGCTGTGGCGGCTGGAGTGGCGCACCGAGTGGCCCGACGCACCCGTGCGCGCCATGCCGACCCTCGCCTCGGCGCTGCGCGAGGGCCGCGCCCAGATCTGGCCCGCCGGCACCGCGCTGGAACCGGCGCTCGCCGACGTGGGCCCCGGCGGCCTGGCCGTCCTGCCGCTGCCGGCCGCGGGCCGCACGGCCGGCGTCTGCCTGATCGGCTGGGACTCCCCGCACGACTTCGGCCCCGACGAGCGCGCCCTGCTCACCGCCTCCGCCGGCCTCGCCGGGCAGGCCCTGATGCGCGCCCACGCCTTCGACGCCGAGCACGAACTCGTCGGCATGCTCCAGCGCCAGCTCCTCCCGCGCCGCCTGCCGGAACTGCCCGGGGCGGTCGCCGTCGCCCGCTATCTGCCCAGCACGGCCGGACTGGAGCTCGGCGGCGACTGGTACGACGTGATCCCGCTGCCCGACCACCACGTCGCCCTGGTCATCGGCGACGTCCAGGGCCACAGCGCCGGCGCCGCCACCCTCATGGGCCAGATGCGCACCGCCCTGCGCGCCTACGCCGTGGAAGGGCACCCGCCGGACGTGGTCGTCTCCCGGGCCAACCGGCTGCTGACCGACATGGGCACCGACCTCTTCGCCACCTGCGTCTACGTCGACCTCGACATGGAGGAGGGCTCGGCCTGGTGCGTCCGCGCGGGCCATCTGCCGCCGGTGCTGCGCCACCCCGACGGCTCCACCGAGATCGCCGAGACGGAGGGCGGCCCGCCGCTCGGCGTGGTCGCGCAGGCCGACTTCCCGATGAGCCCGCTGCGGCTGCGGACCGGCACCCTGATCGCCCTCACCACGGACGGACTCGTGGAGTCCGCCGACGCCGACATCGACGAGGGCATGGACCGCTTCGCGCACGCGCTGGCCGTCTCCGACCCCGCCCACCTCGGCCTCGTCGCCGACGCCCTGCTCGGCAACGCCCGCCGCAGCGACGACGTCGCCCTGCTGCTGGTGCGCTACGACGGCATGGACACGCGCCCGCGGCGCGAGACGTGGACGGTGTGGCGGCTGCCCGAGGCCGTCCGGCACGCCCGCCGCTTCACCAACCGCACCCTGCGCTCCTGGGGCGTACCGGCCTCCGACATCGACGCCGTGCTCCTGGTCGTCTCCGAGCTGGTCACCAACGCCCTGGTGCACACCGACGGCAAGGTCCGCCTCGACCTGACCCTGGTGGGCAGCAGGCTGCGCGTCGCGGTCGCCGACGCGTCACCGCGTACGCCGGTCAAGCCGACCAGCATCGGCTGGGAGGCCACGGGCGGGCGCGGCATCCTCCTGGTCGAGGCGGTGTCGACGACGTGGGGGACGCTCCCGGTGGGCGGCGGCAAGCAGGTCTGGAGCGAGATCACCCTGGGCCGGTGAGCCCGCCGGTCCCCTGGCCCGGACACCGCCCCGTGCCCGGCCGGAACCGGGCGGATCGCCGCCGCCCCGCCGGGTACCCGGCCGCCACAGCGATCCGACGAGGGGGTACGTCATGACCCAGTACGTCCGAGACATCATGACCGCCGATCCGGTGACCGTCGAGCCGCAGACCTCGGTCACCGCGGTGGCCCGCATCATGCGCGACCAGGACCTCGGAGCCGTCCTGGTGACGGACGGCGGCCGGCTGCGCGGACTGGTCACCGACCGCGACCTGGTGATCCGCTCCCTGGCCGAGGGCGGCGACCCGGAGCAGACCACCGTGGCCGCCGCGTGCAGCGACGACCTGGTGACCGTCCGGCCCGACGACGAACTGGTCCGCGCGGTCCGGCTGATGCGCGAGCACGCCGTACGCCGCGTCCCGGTCGTCGACGAGGGGCACCCCGTGGGCATCGTCGCCCTGGGCGACCTGGCGATGGAGCGCGACCCCGGATCGGCGCTGGGTGACATCAGCGTGGCCCGGCCCAACCCGTGAGGGCGGCACGCCCCCGTTTCACCGGCGTACGCCCGGGGACCCGCAGGGCATCGGCACCGGACACAGAAGGAAGATGATGCCTCGTGAGCGCGGACACCAGCGAGAAACCCGCTGTCCGCCGCCTGGAGACGGGCTGGTCACAAGCCCGTCGCCTGCGCAGCAAGGGTGCCGTGCGCACCTGGGTACCGGCCGTCGAGGACGGTGACGTCCCGCGCGCGTCGCGGACGGGCCAGGAGTCGAACATCGTCCGGGGCGAGGACTGACCGCACCCCGGGACGGAGAACGTCGAGCGCCGGCCGTCGTGCCGGCGCGGCCCGTGTCCGGGCCGTGCGGAGACCCCGGGAGGCTCCTGAGGCCGGCGGGTGTCTCAGCAGTGGTTCTTGGCGAGCAGTTCCAGGATCTCGGCCGTCGTGCCGGTCTCGCCGAGCCGCGGGAAGATCCGCTCGATGCTGTTGCGGTGCGCGTCGGCGTCCATGTCGCTCATCGCGTCGGTGGCGAGCGTGACGTGGTAGCCGTGCTCGTGCGCGGCCCGGGCGGTGGACTCCACGCCGATGCTGGTGGCGATGCCGGCCAGCACGATCTGGGTGACGCCCCGGCGGCGCAGCTGCACGTCGAGCCCGGTGCCGTGGAAGGCGCCCCAGTTGCGCTTGGTGACGGTGATGTCGCCGGGGTGGCCGGCCAGTTCACCGACCACGACGTCCCAGCCCTCCGGCCGGGTCCCGCCGGCGCCGCCGACATCGGTACGGCCGGGCACGGCGTCCGCGCCGTCGGCGGCGAAGGAGACCCGGACCAGCACCACGGGCAGGTCCCGTGCGCGGAAGGCGTCCGCCAGCTCGGCGCCGCGCGCGACGACCTCGGCCCCGCTGTACGGCTGGGTCGGCGCGGCGACGATGCCGGCCTGGAGGTCGATCACGACGAGGGCGGTGCGGGGGTCGAGGGCGGTGACTGCCATGGGGGAGGGCCTTTCGGTGGTACGGGTGGTTCGGGTGAGCTTCGTACGGCTTCAGGTGGGGGAGGGGGCTGGTCTCACGGCCGGGTCAGCCGCTCCAGCAGGGCCAGCGCGTCGAGGACCGTGTCCCGTTCCTCGGCGGTGCACCGGTCCTGGAAGGCCCGGGCCAGCCACTCCGCGCGGACCCGCCGGTCGCCCTCGACGCGGGCCCGGCCGGCCTCGGTGAGGGTGACGAGCTGCCGGCGGCCGTCCGCCGGGTCGGGGCTGCGGCGGATCAGTCCGTGCCGGTCGAGGGCGACCAGCGTGGCCGCCATCGACTGCGGCCGGACGCCCTCGGCGGACGCCAGCGCGCTGGCCGTCGCCGCGCCGTGCTTGCCGACCAGCGTGAGCGCCGACACCTGGGAGGGCGTGAGGTCCTCGTCCCCGGCGACCTCCCTGATCCGCCGCCGCAGCCGGGTGAGGACCACGTGCAGTTCGCGCGCGGCACGGGCGGCCGAGTCGGAGATGCCCTCGGGGGGCTCCACGGCGTCGGCGTCGGCTTCCATGCCGCCACCGTAGATTCGACAGGTGAGACTGTCCAGTTTCACCTGAACAGTTTTACCTGCGCATGGAGGAGAGCGCGCCGCTAGGCTGGATCCGTGCGCCTGCTGCTCATGTCCGACACCCATCTGCCGAAGCGCGCCAGGGAGCTGCCCGCGCCGCTGCTGGCGGAGATCCCGCGCGCCGACGTCGTCCTGCACGCGGGGGACTGGGTCGACACGGACACGCTCGACCTGCTGGAGGAGCGCAGCCGGCGGCTGGTCGCGGTCTACGGCAACAACGACGGACCCGGACTGCGCGCACGGCTGCCCGAGGTGGCCCGCGCCGACCTCGGCGGGCTGCGCTTCGGCGTCGTCCACGAGACGGGGGACGCCAAGGGCCGCGAGGCCCGCTGCGCCGCCCGCTTCCCCGACCTCGACGTGCTGGTCTTCGGGCACAGTCACATCCCGTGGGACACCACGGCCGGCACCGGCCTGCGGCTGCTCAATCCGGGGTCCCCGACCGACCGGCGACGCCAGCCGTACTGCACGTACATGACCGCCATGGCCGCCGACGGCCGCCTGGAGGACGTCGCACTGCACCGTCTGCCGCGGCGGCAGGACACGTCCGGGACATGAGGACGGGCAGCGCCCCTGAGGACGCTGCCCGCTACGTGCCGGGCCGCTCCGTGTCGAAGGTAGCGGCCCGGGGGCTACGAGTGTGCGCTGTCACGGACCTCCTTCCGTCAGGAGTACTGCCGAGGACATGCATGCCTCATCCGATGCCGGGCGACTACCCCTCTCCGCACGGCTCACACACGGGAAAAGGGCCGGAAATCCTGGGCGGCGGTTCCGCGTGGCTCAGCCGGCCGACGGCCCGGTCCGTGCGGCTTGTCCCCGGTGCCGAAGGACCCGAGCTGCCGGCCGGTGACGATGTCCAGCACGCGCACGGTGTTGGCTGTGGACGCCGACGCCGCGACACGGGTGCCGTCGGGTGAGACCGCCATGTGGTCCGCGCGGTAACCCGGCACGGGGAAGCGCCAGTTGAGGCGGCCGGTGGTGAGGTCGAGGGACACGACGTCCGCGAAGCTCGGCCGGGAGACGACGATCGACCTCCCGTCCGGCGTCGAGTACATGTCGTCGACGAACTGGTCGTGTCCCGCCACAAGACCGCGGACACGACGAAAACCGGCCCCGGCGCGAGCAGTCGGCGCCGGGACCGGTGGGAACTGCGCCCCTCGGTCACTCGTCCCACGCCTGGATCATGGTCTGCCGGACGATCTTCCCGTCCCGCAGCGACATCATCGACTCCGCCAGGACGCGGGCGCCGTCGGGATAGGCGCAGGACTCCGTGAAGGCGGCCCGGTCGCCCTGGACGACGCAGTTCTCGAGCTTGTGCGTCATGTCGCGGCTGTAGACGTCGTCGAGCATCTCGGCGATCTCGTCGCGGCCGTGCAGGACCTTCGGGCTGCTGGGCTGGGTGTAGCGGTCCACGATGCGGATCTCCGCGTCGTCCGCGTAGAGCGACAGCAGGGCCGCCGCCGTCTCCTCCTCGATGCCCCGGCGCAGTGCTTCGCTGTCGAAGCCGGGACCTGTGCTGGTGCCCATGACGACCTCCTCGGAAGGTCGCGGCCCGACCGGAACGGGCCGCGGAGGGCCTCTCCTTCGAGCGTCCTCCGCCGGGGCGGCCGCGGCAAGCCCTGCCGTACCGCTGCTCCCCACGGGTGAGTGCGCTCCCGCCCCCGTGTCCGGCCCCGTCCCGTCCGCGTTGCCGAAGACATGATCTCACCACGACGCATCGCCGCCGCGATCGCTCTCGCCGCGGCTGCCACCGGCCTCCTCCTGCCGGCGGCGCACGCCGCCGGTCCCGGCTCGGCGGAGGCCGTCGCGCTCGGCCCCGCGCTCGGCTCGCTCGCCGTCGACGGCCTGCCCGCGGGGCGCGACGACTCCCGGACCAGTCCCGCCGTCCACCTGCACCGGCCCGCCACCCGCGACCAGCTCCAGCAGGTCACCGGTCTGCTGTCCCCGGTGTTCGGCGCCGTCGCCGGGAGCTGACCCCGCACCCCCCCCGCACCCCC